>DASXTP010000108.1:0-82306 GCA_036505355.1 Candidatus Eiseniibacteriota bacterium
GACCGGTTCGACCAGCTGAAGCTGGTGTGGACCAACCAGCTCCGAAGCGACACCGAATGGAGCTCGCGGCTCTGGTTCGAACGCTTCGCGAGGTTGACCTCCGTGGGGCGGAAACAGCCATGGGAGTACGACACCGGGAGCCCGGATTATTGGGCCGGCAATGTCGGGACCGGCACCGAGGACGAGCCGTTCTTCGCCACCCACGGCGATTTCCCCGCCTATTCGCGCAGCCGCTCGACGGTGGGCGGGCTGAAGAGCGAATTCTCGACGCAACGGTGGAGACGGAACACGTTCCAAGCCGGGATCGAAGCTCGGCAGGTCCGGGTGGCAAGTCTCGAGGTGCTGCCGCCGAACGGCGCATCCGGCGCCCTGCGTTCCGACTTCGAGAACGATCATCCCGAGGCCGCGGCCTACGTGCAGAACCGGTGGGAATTCGAAGGCCTGGCGTTGAACGCCGGACTCCGATACGACCTCTTCACCCCAGGCCCCGGAGTCTCGGCCAGGGAATTGTCAAGCGGTCGCCGATACAAACAGAAGATCAGTCCCCGGCTCGGGATCGCCCATCCGATCTCGACCCGCGACGTGCTGAGCTTCCACTACGGGCGAAACTCCCAGGTCCCCCCCAGTCGCTACCTGTTCGAGAACCGCACCTTCGTCGCTACCACCGTGGAGCGGGTCGGCGTTCTCGATCGGGTACGGGGTGACCCCGACCTCGATCCCGAGACCAGCGTCGCCTACCAGGTCGCCGCCCAGCATCTCTTCACGCCCGACCTGTGGGGCCAGTTCGCGCTGTTCTTCAAGGACATCTACGGACTCGTCACCACCCGGGCCGCCCGCGACCCCGCCGGAAATCAGGTCGTCGTTTATTCCAACGGCGACTACGCCAGCGCGCGCGGATTCGAGGCCAGCCTCGTCAGGAGCTTCAGCCACTGGTTCTCGGCCGAGGTCAACTACAGCTACCAGATCGCCACGGGCGTGGCCTCGGATCCGAGGCAGGCCCAGCAGTTCTTGAACGGCGGTCGCCTCTATCTGCCGATCTCGGAGCAGCCGCTGGACTGGGACCAGCGCCACACCTTGACCGTACAGGCCTATGTGGCCGATCGCTCACGATGGGATCTTCGGTTGATCGCGCGGTATGGGTCGGGATTCCCGTACACGCCCGCGTCTCGCAACGACCGGAGGCCCGACCCGGCTTTCACCAATTCGCGGCGGCTTCCTTCGACTTCGGACGTCACCGCGCAAGGCGAAAAACGCTGGCACCTGTGGGGCCACGACGTCGATGTCTTCGTGGACGTGCGGAACGCCATGAATGCGAAAAACGTCGTCGCCCCGAGCTTCAGCACGTATCCGAACCCGTTCGTCGGCCAAGCCGGAGACGAGTACCTGATCTATTTCACGGAAACCGGTCGGGCGGGAGGCGCCTACCTCCGGGATCGCGACGGCGACGCGGTGCTGGATTGGATCCCGCTCCACGACCCTCGGGCGTTCGAGGAGGGACGCGTGGTACGGACCGGGATCAAGCTCGACTTCTGACCGGGGGCACAAGGGCCTGACCGGGGACCCGGCTTCGGAGGCTGGCCCGGCAGGACGATCGCCGTCCGCTCGCACGATCCAAGAGCGTGACGCCTCAGGTCGAGCGGCGGGCCGCGCCCAGGAACAGCGGCTTCCAGCGCGCCAGCAGCTTGGCCAGCACGTCCTCGAACGGCGGGGCGGTGGAGACCGTGCGGAGTCCCATGCCCAGGGCGCCGGGCCGCATTCCCCATGGGCCGCCAGCCGCCGGCTCGCCCGCCCTTTGCGCCTCCTGCAGGACTTCGGCCCCGGAGGCGCTCCACAGCAGCGTCCCCGCGGAATCCACTAGGGCCAGCCGGAGCCCGACGGCGGTGAAGCTCGGCTTGGCCTTGAGCTGGGTGCGATCGCGCTCGTGCCGTTCCCACCGGTCCACGCGGACCGCCAGGAACGCTCCCATGTGCAGCACCCGGGCCAAACGTTGCGCGGCAGCGGAGTCCACTCGTCCCTCGCGCCGCACCTGGTCGGTCAGCTCGCGGAGCAACCCTTCCCCACCGGGCGCTTTCAAAAATTCCCGGCTCGAGGACGCCTGCAGCCAGGCGTGCCCGGTCGGCATCCAGCTCCACGGCACGGACTTCTCGACCAGGCTCGCGGCCTGAGCGCCCCCATCCAACACCACGACCGGTAGCACCGCGATGGTGGTGATGCCGAGGCGCAACGGGTTCGGATGGGTCCAGACGACGTCGGCCGGTGGGTCGGCGGGCTTGGCCGCCGTCAGCATCAGCGCGCACGCCACTCCCAGCACCGAGGAGGCGCCCCAACGGCGTTTCATGCCGCGCCTCGTCGCGACCGAGAGGCCAGCTCCCCGACCGGAAGCCCGACGCGGCGCACCAGGTCGCGGAACCGCGGATCGCCATGCAGGCCATCGAAAACCGGCTCCACCTGCAAGTACAGGAGCAGGCCGGCGCGCGTCTGATATGCCCTGTGCAGCCATTCGAGCGAGCGGTCCTTGTCACCGAGCCCGCTGTAGATGACTGCAATCTCCAGTGCCGGAACGTAGCCGCGCGAGCTGGCCGCGTAGTCCAGCATCTGCTGGAGGATCTCCCGCGCCTGACGCTCGCGGCCCGACAGGGCGTAGGCGTGGGCCAGGGGTGCCAGCACGGCCGGGTTGTCCACCTTGCGGAACTCGAGGATGGCTTCCTCGAGCTTGCCTCGCTGCTCGAGCGTCAGCCCCAGCCACAGGTGGCCGGCCGGCCGCACCGTCGTGTCGGGGCTGACCTCCAGGATCTGGCGGAACTGTTCGGCCGATTCCTCGTAGCGCCGGCCGTAATAGAGCGTGACGCCGAGGTTCCAGTTGATCCGCAGATCCTGCGGATCCAGCTCCCGGGCCAGTCGCGCTTCCGCGATGGCGTCGTTGAGGCGCCCGGCGGCCAGCAAGTAGTTGGCGTACCAGTTGTGCGCCGCCGCATAACTGGGTTTGAACTCGATGGCCTTCTGGAACTCCCGCTCGGCGTCGGCCCACTGCCAACTGTAGAGGTACGCCGTGGCCATGGAGGCGTGCGCCTCGGCCAGCTCGGGGTCGACCGCCACCCCCTTGGCCGCCAACTCCTTGGCCTCGGTGTACGCGGTGTCGGGGTCTTGCAGCCCCTCTTGGGCCAGCAGGATGTACGTGTCGGCCAGCCCGGCGTAGGCGAGCGCGAAGTTGGGATCCCGGGAGAGTGCGCGATGGAAGAACTCGATCCCCTTCTGGATCGAGGTGGCGTTCGATTGGCTGGCGTAGTAGCGCCCCTTGAGGTAGGCCTCGTGGGCCGCCGGATCGACCGAGGCGGTGCGCGCCAGCCGGGCCTCGTCGGCGATCTCGACCTGGAGCCGGATCTCCTTGGCGATCGACCGCGCCACCTCACTTTGGATCTCGAGCACATTGGCCAGGCTCCGGTCGTAGCTTCGGGCCCAGATGTGTGCTTCCTTCGCCGTGCGGATGAGCTGAGCGGTGATGCGCACCAGCTGCCCGGACCGCATCACCGAGCCCTCGACGATGGCGTCCACGCCGAGTTCGCGCCCGATCTGCGGAATCGGTTTGAGCGTGCCCTTGTAGCGCATCACCGAGGTGCGGGAGATCACCCGCAACCCCTTGAGGTTTCCGAGCTCGGTGAGGAGTTGCTCGGTCATCCCGTCGGCGAAATAGTCCTGTTCCGAATCGTGCGACAGGTTGTTGAGCGGGAGCACCGCAATCGAGCGAATGCGCCCTCCACCGGCCCCCGACCACAGCGAGCCGCCGCGCACCGAGAACACCACCGCGGCGACCAGGAAGAGAAATCCCAGTACCTCGGCGACCGTCCGGCGGCCGAGCCGCGGCGGCCTTCGCCCGCGCCGCGGCGGCGAGGCGGCCAGCGTGCCGAGCGGCGTGCCCGGCGTCAGCAGCGCCGCCGCGAACTGCGCCGAGGTCGTGAAGCGGTCGGCGGGGGTCTTGGCCAGAGCCCTGGTGATGGCCTGCGCCACATGGGCCGGGACTGCCGAGCGCATCGCAGTCACCGGCTTCGCCTCGGCCGTCAGGTGCTGGTAGACGATGCTTTCGCTGGGACCCGTGAACGGCGGCTCGCCGGCCAGCATCTCGTAGAGCACGCAGCCCAGGCTGTACAGGTCGCTCCGGCCGTCGAGCTGCGGCGCCCCGGTTGCCTGTTCGGGGCTCATGTAGGTGGGGGTCCCCAGTACCACCCCGGTGCGGGTGATGGTCTGGCCGCTCGCCATGCTGATGGCGCGCGCGATGCCGAAGTCGGTCACGATCGCGTGCCCGCCCGTCCACAGGATGTTCTCCGGCTTGATGTCGCGGTGGATCACGCCGTGGCCGTGCGCGTAGTCGAGAGCGTCTCCAACCTCGCGCGTGATCTGGAGCGCTTCCTCGAGCGGCAGCTGGCGCTCTCGCTCGAGCCGCTCGCGCAACGTCTGGCCCTCGACGAAGGGCATCACGTAATAGAGGAGGCCGTCCGTCTGACCCGAGTCGTGAAGGGGCAGGATGTGGGGGTGTTGGAGTCGGGCCGCGATGTCGATCTCTTGGAGGAAGCGTTCGGGGCCCAGGATGGCCGCGATCTCGAGCCTCAGGACCTTGATCGCCACCGGACGATGGTGCTTGACGTCCGTCGCCCGGAACACGGTCGCCATCCCGCCGCGGCCCGCTTCGTGCTCGATCTCGTAGCGGCCCGCCAGGGCTTGCCGCAGGCTTTCCAGTGATTGGGGCACCGGGGTCGGCTCCGGGTGTGGGGGGAATGTCGCGGGCTCAGACTAGACAAGATGGAACGAGCGGTCCACCCGTGTCCCGGAAAGGGCGCAGCCGTCCGAGCCGACTCGTTTTTCCTCTAGAGTCGATTCCCGGCCTTGAGCGGGACCACGCGGGTGCCCGGAAATCGCCGCGCCTCGTCTTCGCTCAACCAGCAGAACGACATGATGATGAGCTCTTGGCCGGCGGCGGCGTTGTGGGCGGCCGCGCCGTAGATCTGGATGGCGCCCGAGTCCACCGGTTCCGGGATGGCGTAGGTCTCGAAACGGGCCCCGGTGGTCACGTTGGCGATGGCGATCCACTCGTACGGCAAGACCCCGGCCGCCTCGAGAATGGCGGAGTCGATCCCGCACGAACCCTCGTAATGGACCAGGGAGTTCGTGACCACGGCCTTCGTGATCTTGGCCCTGCAGAACTGGCGCATCAAGGTCGGGACTATACCGGGGGTGCGCACGGCAATCCAGGCGAGGCCCAGTTTGACTCGCCTAGCCCCAAGGTTGCAGGATCCGCGACGCTGGTGCCGATGGGTGCCGGCGAAGCTTGGCGCATCCCACAACCTTCTCGGAGCAGACCCGCCTGGCATGGCTCGGCCCGTCTCCTGGCCCTCTCGCACCTCATGACGAAGCGCTGGCCGATTCGGCGGGTGCTCGCTCGATGAATCTGCTGCGTTCGGCCTTGATCGCGGGGTCCCAGAACGCTTGGCTGCGCAAGCAGGCGAGCCGCCGCCGCTCTCTGCGCCGGGCGGTATCGCGCTTCATGCCGGGCGAAACCCTCGACGATGCGCTCCGCGCGGCGGGCGCCCTCCGCGACCTCGGCATGGGAGCCATCCTCACCCATCTCGGGGAAAACGTCCGCGGCCGGGCCGAGGCCGAGGCCGTGACGCGCCACTACTTCGAGGTGATCGAGCGCGTGCGGGCCATGGAGCTCGATGCCGAGATCTCGGTCAAGCTGACCCAGCTCGGCCTCGATGTGAGCCCGGACCTCGCGCACGACAACCTGGCGCGGGTCGCGAGCTGTGCCCAGCCGCTGGGCAACCGGGTGTGGATCGACATGGAGTCTTCGGCATACACCGATACGACCTTGGTGGCGCTGCGGCACGTTCGCGGTTCACGGGCTAACGTGGGAGTTTGCCTCCAATCCTATCTTCGCCGGACCGCGTCGGATCTCGAAGCGCTGTTGCCACTGGGCGTGCCGATCCGCCTGGTCAAGGGCGCCTACGACGAGCCGCCGCGCCTCGCTTTCCGCAGCAAGCGGCAGGTGGACGAAAGCTTCATGGCACTCGCGGCGCGCCTGCTGAGCGACGAGGCACGCCGGGCGGGAGTCTGGTTCGCGGCGGCCACACACGATCCGAAGCTGATCCGTCGGGTCGAGGCGTTGGCGGCATCACAGGGCGTGGCGAAGACGGCCTATGAGTTCGCGATGCTTTACGGCGTGCAACGGGCCGAGCAGCTGCGCCTGGCGCGCGCCGGCTGTCGCCTCCGGGTGCTGATCAGCTACGGCGCCTACTGGTTCCCGTGGTACATGAGGCGCCTCGCAGAACGCCCCGCCAACGTGCTGTTTGCGGTGCGGAGTTTACTCCGGGCCTGAGCCGCGTGCGGCCGACTCGGGTGCTGGGCGCCTGCGCTTTCGCCGCCACACTCCTGGCCCTGCGGCTCCAGGCAGACGCGGTCGGCGCGACCCGCCGCGCAGTGCAGGAGATTGCCGATCCCCGAATCCGCGAGTTCGTGCAGCGCGTGAACCAGCAGCGCCGGGAGGCCGGCTGTCCGCCGCTCGTCTGGAGTCCCCGCCTCGCCGCGGTGGCGCAGCGTCACTGCGAGGACATGGCGGCCCGGGGGTTCTTCGGCCACACCAACCCCGACGGGGCATCCCCCTTCGACCGGTTGGGCGACGCCTGGATCGAATACAGCCGGGCCGGCGAGAACGTCGCCGCCGGCTACCGCACCGCCGAGTCGGTGTTTCAGGACTGGCTGAAGAGCCGCCGCCACCGTGCGAACCTCGACGATTGCGCGTACACCCATCACGGCGTCGGTTACTTCGAGGGCCGCTGGACCCACCTCTTCCTCACGCCGTCGCCGAGGTCGGGGCTCTAGCGATGTGGGTTCCCTGCCGGCCATCCGGCCCAAGGAAGTTCCTGGAGGTGGTACCCGCTCCTCTGCTAGCCTCACGCGCCGTGAGATGGCTCGTGGCATTCCTCGCGCTGATGGCGGCCGGGCCCGCGCCGGCATCGCCTTCGAGCGCGGCGCGCGGCCCAGCCAAGACCGCGGTCCTACCCTTCATCCACGACGACTACGCTCGTGCGCTGGCCGAGGCCCGGGCGCGCAGGCTGCCGCTCTTCATCGAGTCCTGGGCGCCCTGGTGACACACCTGCCGCTCGATGAGGGCCTTCGTCTTCACGGACCGATCCCTCGCGCGGCAAGCCGGGCAGTTCGTCTGGCTCGAGATCGACACCGAGAAGGCGCGGAACGCGGCGCTGAGTGCCAGGCTCAAGGTGCGGGCCCTGCCCACCTTCTTCGTTCTCGACCCCGCCACCGAGGCGGTCGTGCTGCGCTGGGTGGGTGGAGCCACGGCTCCCCAGCTCGAGAAGCTGCTCGAAGACGGGCGGCTCGCCGTAGCGAGCGCCGGCTCGGCCACACCGGGCGGCCATCGGGCGCCGGCGAGCGCGGCCGATTCGGCGTTCGCGCGGGCGGAGCGGCTCTACGGCGAAGACGACAACGCCGCGGCGGCCGATGCCTATCAGGAAGCGCTTCGCCTGGCTCCCGACGGCTGGCCGCACTATGGCCGCGCCGTGGAATCGCTGCTGTTCGCATGGCAGAACACCGACGATTACGAGCCGGCGGCGCGGCTCGCGCGTGACGCCTGGCCCCGGTTGCGCAAGACGTCGTCGGCTGCCAACGTCGTGGCCAGCGGCCTCGACTGTGCGCTGAGCCTTCCCGACGATCACCCGCTGCGCAGGGAGCTGATGAAGACCTTCGAAGCCGGCGCGCGTGAGCTGATCGCCGATCCGGCGGTGCCGCTCGCGGCCGACGACCGCTCGGCCGTCTACATCGTCTTGCTGGATGCCCGCAAGGATGCGAAGGACTCGACCGGGGCGCGACGGGTGGCATCCGAGTGGGCCGCGTTTCTCGAAGGCGAAGCGGCGCGCGCCGTCACCCCCGAGGAACGCGCCGTCTTCGACCCCCACCGGCTGAGCGCCTATCTGGAGCTGGGCGAGCCCGAGCGTGCGATCCCGATGCTCGAGGCTTCGGAGCGCGACTTCCCCGACGACTACAACCCGCCGGCTCGGCTGGCCCTCGCCTACAAGGCGATGAAGCGTTGGGACCAGGCCCTGGCGGCTTCCGACCGCGCGCTGGTCGGGGTCTACGGGCCGCGCAAGCTCCGGCTGCTGGAGGCGCGCGCCGAGATCTACGTCGGGCGGGCCGACCGGGCCGCGGCGCGACGCACCCTCGAGGAGGCGGTCGCGCTGGCGGAATCGTTCGCTCCGGGCCAGCGCTCGGAATCCGCGATCGCCTCGCTCAAGAAGAAGCTCGGCGCACTGCCCTGAGGCTGGGCCGCACGCAAAGCCGCGGGGCCCCGCGGCGAGACGCCGCGGGGCCCCCGACCGAGCGACCCCAGCGCTAACGAAGCAACGTGACTCGGCTCAGCCCCACCACGCGATCGCCCAACTTCATCTGCACGAAGTAGAGCCCGGGCGGGAGGGCCTTGCCGTCCGCGCCCTTTCCGTTCCATGCCTGGCTCCAGTTGCCCGGTGCCCAGAACCGGCTCGGGATCCCGGAGACCGTGCGGCCCGCCATGTCGAAGACCTCGAACGACACCCCTCCCGGCTCGCCCAGCCGGAACTGGATCTGCACGTCGCCCCGGGCCGGGTTGGGCACCAGGCTCTTGAGCCCGGTCCGCGTCGGCGCACTCTCGCCCACCCCGGTCAGCACGCCCGATAGGACCTTCAGGTCATAGCTCCCGCTCTGCCCGTTGTCGTTGACCACGACGACCCCGTGCCAGCCGTTGCTGCTGTTCGAGTTCTGGGTGTAGGGCGGACACGTGTAGACGAAGTCCTGCGAAGCTTCGACCTTGGCCTCGCTCCGCGGGGCGAAATAGAAGCAATCTTCTACCTGGCAGCCCAGCGAGCCATTGGCGTTGAACAGCAGGAGCTTGGTGTCCGCAGTCCCCCCGGTGCGCCGGAATTGGAACGTGTAGGTGGCGTTGGAGATCAGGTCCACGTCCCAGCACTTGAGCACGTCCGATGCGTCGGTGGTCTCGTGGACGAATTGGTTGTCGTTAACTGCGAGGATGTCGGAGTTCCCACCCGACGTGTTTCCGCCGTCGTCCCACTCCACGGTCGCCGTGCCCGACCCGGAATACCGGAAGGCGCGCGCCTGATAGATGTCGGGCGGTACGTGAAAGCCGTTGAAGTCCCCCGCCACCACGTCGACCTTGCCGGCGGTCCGGTAGGAGCCCGCGACCGCGTCGCTGAAGCAGGTCGGATAGGGCTGGCCGCCGTAGCTATACGGTCCGTAGATCTCGATGTCCCAGTCATCGTTCGCAGTGTTGGCGCGCACGCCGACCGCGGTCCAGAAGAACTCGTTCTGGTTGAAGGTGTAGTTGTTGGTCGGCCCAGCCGCCGTGATCCCGGTTCCGCTGACGAGGTCCACCGGCGGGCTGCATTGGTCGGGGAGCTGGCCCGTGGGATCGACCCGCTGGCCGTAGATGTCGTAGTTGACGGCGTTGCGGAAGTCGCGCCACAGCACGAAAGCGCCGCCCACGCCGTCGGCGACGACGCTCGGTTGGTCCTGGTTGTTCCCACTGTCGCACAGCAGGACGCCGTTGGCGGTCCACAGGGGATTGCCTGCCGTGTCCAGCCGCTGCACGTAGATGTCGTTGTTGGGGGGGTTGGGGCCCGCTCGATCGTCGCTCCAGGCCACGAACGCCCCGCCGTTGCCGTTGTCCGGGACCACGATCACGTCGAACTGATTTTGGACCGCGGTGCACACGGCGACTCCGCCGGCGGTCCACATCGGATTCCCCGCGGCATCCACACGGCGGGCATAAACATCGCTGCTGGTGCCGCTCCGGAGATCACGCCATGCCGTCACCGCGCCGCCGGCGGCGTCGGAGACGACTTTGGGACGATCTTGATCGCCGCTCATCGTGACCAGGACCACGCCGTCAGCCGTCCACTGCGGTGAGCCCGAGGCGTTGACCCGTTGCACGTAGACGTCGAGTCCGTTGGCCGGGTTCCTCGCGTCGTCCCAACCGACGATCGCGCCCCCCGCGCCATCCGAGGCGATGCTGGGAAGCTCCTGGGTGCCGGTCGCGGTGCAGATCGCCACGCCGTCGGCGGTCCATTGGGGCGTACCGGACGAGTTCACACGTCGGACGTAAATGTCGGAGGGGCCCCCGCTGCGAAAATCCTGCCAGGCGACGATGGCGCCGGAGAGCTGGTCGGTGACGAGCACGGGAGCCTGTTGATTTCCCGTCGCCGTACACAGCGCCACGCCGTTCGCGGTCCATTGGACCGCTCCCAGGTCGTTGACGCGCTGGGCATAGATGTCGCTCCCACCTACCCGATCGTCCTCCCACACGACGATGGCACCACTGGTCCCGTCGCTCACGATTTCCGCGAGCCGCTGGTCACCCGTGGCGCTGCAGATCGCGACCCCGCCCGACGCCCATTGTTGGGCGCCGCTGGAGCCCAGTCGCTGGCCGTAGACATCGAGGTTGCCATTGCGACTGTCCTGCCAGACGACGATCGCGCCTCCCAAGCCGTCGGAGGTCATCTTCGGGGCGCTCGACGGAGTGACGCCTTTGTACACGGGCACGCCGTTCGCCGCCCACTGAGGAATCCCGGCGGCATCCAGCTTTTGGGCATAGATGTCGTAGGTGCCACTCCGGTAGTCGGACCAGGCGACGATGTAGCCACCACCGCCGTCGCGGATGCCGACCGGCTGGACTTGGTTCGCGGGGAGCACGCAGATCGGGATGTTGGTGATCGCTTGCGCCTCCACCCCCGGCGGGGCGGTGGCGCTCGAGGTGGTTCGCGGATCGGACGGCTTGAGAGTCTTCGCTCCGTCTGTCTGGTGGGCGCCCTTCGGTGTTCCAGGCACCCGACGCCCCGGCAAGATCCGGCTGAAGTCGCTCGGTTTGCCCGCCATGGACGCCGTGATCGCAGCGGATTCCTTTTGCGTCTTGGCTTCTCCTGCCTGAACGACCGACGAGCCAGCCACGCCGAACAGGACCCACAGCGCGGCCATGGGGGAAGTCACAATCTTGTGCATGGGTTTTTCCTCGTGCTGAGGTCTAGGCAAGGTGAACGGCAACCACGCGAGGGAAGAGAAACGCCGAGGCCGGGAAAGGTCGGGGTACCTCTGGAACACTTCCCTAGTGGATAGGAACGCCGTGAATTAAAGACGCTCGCAAGGATTTAGTCAAGTGTTTGAGGCCATAGGGGTTCCCCCGATGGCCCCTTTCCCGCCCTGGCTGGCGCGGGATGCCGCGGGGGGCGCCCACACGGGACCGCTCAGGGGGCCTCCGCGGGCTCGAGGGGCTCGATGAGCTGCGCCTTGATCAGGCGGTCCAGAATCCCTCGGGCTTCGCGCAGGGTGAGATCGACGGCCTCCATCGTGTCCCTAAGCTCGGCGAGGCTGGTACGCCCGTCCGCTAGGTCCTCGAGCAGGATGCCGTCGACCGGCCGCAGCCCCAGACCCACCGCCCAGGTGCCCTTGGCCCGCTCCAGCTCGGCCCGCGGATCGTTGGCCTCCTGGGCGGTCCGCACCGCTTCACGGTAGCGCTCTGCCGCCGCCTGCCCGTTCGGCGTGACGCGAAAGCGCTGCTTCGGCTTCCACGGCGCCACCCGCTCGGGATTCCTCCAGTCGAACGACATGCCCGCTCCCGCGTGGAGATTTCCATTGGAGCCGCGCGGCAGTGAGCGCCGCACGGGCCCGGGACATTACTCCGAGACCACCCGCGCGAGAAAGGGTCCTTCGAGGGGTCCTTCGCGGGGGGGCGTCTCACCCCTTTCTCGTGGCCGCTGCCCCCCGCGTTCCCGCTCGCGCGTCGGTCCATGAGGCGGGCGGAAGTCCTCAACCTGCTGATTACGGGCGGCGCGTTCGCCACTATGATCCCTCCGACGTCCGGTTCGAAGACCATCCGTAGGGTGCCCATGCTCCGTTGGATCGCCCGTTACGCGAAGTGGCTCCACACGCGCTGGCCGGCCGGGACCGTCGAGCCGCTTCCCGAGCTGCGTGCCGAGGGGCGCACCAACCTCAGGGGCGTCTACGTCGCCGGCGACCTGACCGGCACTCCATTGCTCAAGTTCTCGCTCGACAGCGGAACGCGGGCAATGCGCGCGATCGGAAGCGAGCTGTCGGCCCGCACCCGAGACCTCTCGAGCGAAGCCCTCGACGTGGTGATCGTCGGCGCCGGCGTCGCGGGCATGGCGGCCGCCCTCGAGGCGCGCAAGATCGGCTTGCGGTTCGAGATCATCGAGGCCACCGAACCGCTTTCGACTCTGATCCACTTTCCCAGACGCAAGCCGATCTACACCTACCCCAGGGCCATGACGCCAGCCGGCGACCTCCAAGTGCGAGCCGACGTGAAAGAGGCGCTGATCGAGGAGCTGCGCGAGCAGGTCGCGCGCGCCGGCATCGTTCCGCGTTTGCTGCGCGCCGAGCGGATCGAGCGCCACCATCGGCAATGGGTGGTCCGGATTCGCGACGGCCAAGACCTCCGCACCCGGCGGGTTCTGGTGGCGATCGGACGCAGCGGCCACTTCCGCAAGCTCGGCGTTCCCGGCGAGGAGCTGGACAAGGTCTACAACCGGCTGCACGACCCGCGTGACTTCACCGGCCGGCGGGTTCTGGTCGTAGGTGGCGGCGATGCGGCGCTCGAGGCCGTGATCGCCTTGGTCGGATCCGGCGCCGACGTGACGCTGGTGCACCGCCAAACCGAGCTCTCTCGACCCAAGCCCGAGAACCGGGAGCAGCTCGAGCGGATCGCGCGCGATCCCGGCGCCGACGTGGGAATCGAGCACCCGACGTCGGAACGCGTGACCAGCTCATCGGGAGCCTTCCTCCCCAAGCCGGGGCGGGCGGGGAGCCTCGAGGTGCGACTCGGCACCCGGGTGCGAGAGATCCGGCCGGACCAAGTCCTGCTGGAGGATTCGCAGGCCCGGCCGGTGACGATCCGCAACGACGTCGTGTTCACGATGATCGGTCGCGAGGCGCCGCTCGAGTTCCTCCGGCGCTCGGGCCTCCAGATCGCCGGCGAGTGGCGCGGACGGGACTGCTTGGGCCTGGCGCTGTTCCTGCTCTTCTGCGCGTGGCTCTTCGATTGGAAGTCGGGTGGCTTCTGGTCGGCGCTGTGGTACCGGAAGCATTGGTTCCCGACCAATCTGCCAGCGGCCTTGAGTAGCATGGGCGGCCGGCTGGCCGCGGCCGCCGCGGATCGCACCACGCTGCTCGGCACGCTGGTGATCAGCGCCTCGGCGCCCGCCTTCTGGTACACGTTGATGTACTCGCTGGTCGTCGTGGCGTTCGGCATTCGGCGCATCCGCCGCCGCCGCACTCCCTACGTCACGGCGCAGACCCTGTGCCTGATGGCCATCCAGGTGTTCCCGCTGTTCCTGCTGCCGGAAGTCATCCTCCCCCAGCTCGACGCCCAGGGGTGGCTGCCGAAGCGGTTGGTCGACGCCCTGTTTCCGGCGGTGAGCTACGGTCACGGCCGCGAGTTCTGGCGCGCCTACGGCTTGATCCTCGCCTGGCCGCTCAACGTCTACAACCTCTTCACCGGTCGGCCGCTGTGGGCGTGGATCGGGATCGGCTTCGTCCAGACCTGCATCTTGATCCCGCTCGGCATCCGCTTCTTCGGCAAGGGGGTCTATTGCGGGTGGATCTGCTCCTGCGGTGCCTTGGCCGAAACCTTGGGCGACACCCAACGCCACAAGATGCCTCATGGCCCGTCCTGGAACCGACTCAACCTGGCCGGGCAGGCCGTGCTGGCGGTGGCGCTGCTGCTGCTCGTGGTCCGCATCGCGGGCTGGGCGATGCCGCCCGGCAACTGGGCCGACGCCGTCTTCGACCCGCTGCTCAAGCCGGGCTACCAGTGGACCGTCGACGTGTTCCTGGCCGGGGTGGTCGGCTTCGGAGTCTACTTCTGGTATTCGGGACGCGTCTGGTGCCGCTTCCTCTGCCCGCTGGCGGCGCTCATGCACGTCTACGCGCGCTTCAGCCGCTTCGCGATCGTCGCCGAGAAAAGGAAGTGCATCTCGTGCAACGTCTGCACCTCGGTCTGCCACCAGGGGATCGACGTGATGAGTTTCGCCAACAAGGGGCTGCCCATGATCGATCCGCAATGCGTGCGTTGCTCCGCCTGCGTGCATGACTGTCCCACCGGCGTGCTGCAGTTCGGGCAGGTGGACCGCGCCGGCCGCCTGCTGAGCGTGGACTCCCTCCAGGCTTCGCCGGTCCGGATGCGCGAGGCGGGCGACAACGCGCTGGGCGTCCGGTCCGCCGCGGGGTAGTCTCCGGCCATGTCCGCCCGGTCGCCGGTCACGCTCGCCGTGGACGTCGGAGCGACCGCCATCAAGCTGATGCTGCTCGATCCACGCGGCCGACCCATCAGCGAGCGCATGCGCGTCGGCACGCCCACGCCCGCCACGCCCACGGCGATGTTGCGGTCGATCGCCCGAGCGCTGCCTCAGCTGCCGCCCTTCGATCGCGTCTCGCTAGGCTTCCCGGGCGTGATCGTGGACGGGGTGGTGCGCACCGCGGCCAACCTGTCGCCGGCCTGGATCGGGGTCGACGTGGCCAGGCAGATCCGGCGAATCACCGGCAAACCGACGCGGGCGGCGAACGACGCCGACGTCCAGGGGCTCGGGGTGATCGAGGGCCGAGGCGTGGAGCTGGTGCTGACGCTGGGCACCGGCGTGGGCTCGGCACTCTTTCTCGACGGCGGTCTGGTCCCCAATCTCGAGCTCGGGCATCACCCGTTCGAGAGAGGCAGAACCTACGAGGAGCGGCTCGGGGACCGCGCGCTGAAGCGGATCGGCACCGGGGCCTGGAACCGCCGTTTGAGGGGCGCCGTCGAGACCTTGGAGCGGGCTTTCAACTGCCGAAGGCTCTACCTCGGCGGCGGGAACGCGCGATTGGTTCGGAGCGGCCTGCCGGCCAACGCGCGCGTGGTGGACAACGTCGCCGGACTGCTGGGCGGCATCCGCCTGTGGGGCTCGTCGGGACGGAACTCGTCGGTTCGGCCCGCGCGGGTATCCCCCGCCGGGCGGGGCGGGCGATCCCGACGTTCGCCCGCCCGAAGATCCCGATCGAAGAAGAAGTAGCTCCGGGCCCGGACTTGGCCCCGGGTTTTCGGTCCCTCAGTTGACGCCGAGCAGCTCGACTTCGAAGACCAGCGTGGCGTTTGGCGGAATCACCGGCGGCCGCCCCTGCGCACCGTAGGCGAGGTCCGGGGGGATGGTCAGCTTGCGCTTGCCGCCAATGCGCATCCCCTTCACTCCTTCGTCCCAGCCGCGGATGACCTCGCCGCCCCCGAGCCGGAACTGGTACGGCTGCCCGCCCACCGAGCTGTCGAACTTCGTATGATCCGTCAGCCACCCGGTGTAGTGGACCGACACCGTCGACCCAGGTTCCGCGACGGCCCCCGTGCCCACCACCAGATCCTGGACCTTGAGACCGCTCGGCATGGTGACCTCCTGGGCGGCCCCTGGTGCCGGGGCAGAGTTCGGAGTCGCCGTCGAAGGAGCCGCGGGCGGCGTTGCCTCCGAGGTGGTGGACGCGGCGTTGTCGGCCGAAGAAGCGGCCTCCTGGCCAGCGCTGGACTTGGAATACTGCTGACAACCGGGCACCGACAGCAGAGCGATCAGCGCCAGCCATCGTGAGAGCTGCGTCATAGGTGTCTCCGTTTCGAGGAAGGAGATCCAGCCACAGGAAGACCGAAAAGAACCGCGACCCTGCCACATCCTTCCCGCGACCGGCAAGCCGGAACTGGACGGCGGCCGAGCCCGGGTCGCACGAGCCGGATCCGGTCGCGTGACTTCACGGCCGCGGCCTCAACGACGATCGAACTTCCGCCAGAGTGGCGCGTGGAATCGAGTCGCGGGCTCCCGCGAGGGCCACCGCGCTGCGGGCCAGCCACTCGGCCTGATCGAGGTCGCGGCCGAGCCGGAGCAGCGCCACCGCCAGGTTGTTGCGCGCATCGGCGTCGGCCGGCGCCAACAGCAGCGCGCGCCGATAGCAGCGCTCGGCCGGCCGCCAGCGCTGCCGAGCTGCGAGGAGATTCCCACGATTCACCCACGCGCGGACGAATCCGGGCTCGCGCTCGAGCGCGCGGCGATACTCACGCTCGGCGGCGGCGGCGTCCCCGGCGGCCTCGTAGGCCACGCCCAGATCGTTGTGCTCGGCTGCGGTCAGCGCGTCGTGCAACACCACCAATCGAGAACACCCAACCAGCATCGCGGCCAGGCCGAGCGCCAGGAATCGGCTCATGGTACCCTCCGCTCGACGATCAGCGCCTGGCGCCCTGCCGCTTCCCACCGCCGCAGCAAGTCCCGACGTCCGATTGCCCGCGGCCGAGGGCTACCGTCGTGCACGCGGTACCGATCGCGATCGGCCTCGAAGCCCACCACCACCGCGTAGTGCCCGCGCGTGACCGGGCCGAGGCCGCGCCGGTAGAGCAGCACCGGCGGCACCCCGTTTTGCAGCAACGCCTGGAGCGAGTCCTCGGTCAGGGTGGCGACCCGAGCGGCGAAGCCGGCGCGGCGCGCGCACGCCGCGAGATCGGTGATCAACGAGCCCCTCAGCGCCGGATCGTACGCGGCCTCGGCCGCGGCGGTGTGCGTCGAGTCGGCGCCATAGAAGCGCAGCACCATGGCAAGCGCGGCCGGGCCGCAGCGCTCCGGCGCTTGCGGGATCACCGGCACCGACAGCTCCACCGAAGCGAGCGCGCCGCTCCACGCCATGGCCAGCAGCGAGGCCCGCAGCGGCAGCCGGATCACTTGATCACGATTTCCTTGTTGAGGAGCTTCAGGATCACGATCACTAGGATGATGATCACGAGCACCGCGACGAGCGTGCCGAGGCCATCGCTCCCCGACGGCAGGCCGTGTGCGACCGAGGCCAGCTGATGCAGCTCGGCGTCCGAGAGGCCCTGGAGGCGCGCGCGCGCTTCCTCCACGGAGACGCCGTAGTCGCGCAGCTTCTGGGCCACGATCTTGTGCTCGAGGGCCCGTTGGATCACGAGCCAGTCGGCGTCGCGGACCAACTCGAGACCGGTGACCCCCGAGACGCGGGACGGCATCAACCCGGCGGCCGCTGGCGCGGCCTGGAGCGTGGCGAGGTGGGCGACGAGCAGCAAAGCGGTCCAATGACGAAGCGGACGGGGGAAGAAACGCATGGCTCCTCCTTGGGCTGGGCGTTCGCCGCGACGAGAAGGCGCGGACGAGGTCGAGCCTAGCGAGGTCCTCGATCCCGGGCAACCGCTTCCCGGTTCCACCCGTTCGACGTTTCACCCGACGTGGGACCGTCTGTGCTAAGCTTGTGAGTCGAGGACCGTCCGCGCCTCGCTCCAACACCCAACGCATGATCCGCCTCCGCTCATCGGCCTCCGATCCTCGCCCCCGGCGCCTGCCCGGCAGCCGATCGATCATCGTCCTGCTGATCGAGCTCTCGATCGCGACCGGAGCCTTGGCGGCCCAGGCCGCGTCCGGTCTCGCGGACTCGGTGGCGACGCCTCCGGTCGAGACGGCTCGAGACTCGGCGGGGACTGCCGGAGCGGCCGAGCCAGACTCCGCCTTGGCCGGGGCGTTGGTGCGGGAAGGGCTGGAAAACGTTGCCGCGGACCACTCCAACGGTCACGTTCGCGTCGCGCTCGAGAACCGCAAGTACCGGCACAGCGCCATTGCGTTCGGCATCGCCTCCCGTCTGGCCGAATCCCCCTCGATCCTGTTCGAGCGCCGGCTGGGGCTCGAGGCCGCGGCGGTCTACGACAGCGGAATCGATTCGCGTCCCTCGGTCCTTTACCCGAGTGACGGACGGTTCCCGACCCCGCCCACCGCGGAGCGACTGGCCTCGACGCAACGGAGCCTCGAGCTCGTCGTGCGTCCGCTGCTCACCTACGAGCTAGGCGAGCTCTTTCACCCGGTGCTCACGGAGATCGAGTTGATGCCGGAGCTGCGCTACAACCCATGGCCCGGCGGGCGACTCCGTGCCGCCATCGCGATTCCGATCCAAAACGATTTCAAGGCCGATTCGCTGCACCCCGACTTCGGGCAGGTCCGGCCGGGGCCGACTTTGCTCGAGCAGTACGCCTGGGCGCCCGGGACGGCGTTGCTGTCGGCGACGGCGGGCCTGTTCGGCAACAACCGGTACGGATTGTCGGCCGGCATCGCGCGCCCCCTGGGACACGGCAGCTTCCTGCTCGACGCGCAGGTCGACCTCACGGGGTTCATCGCCTTCCCGGACAGCGGCATCACGTATTCCACGCCGTCCTGGTGGACGGGGTTCGCGGGTGTGACCTATCGCCCCCCCGCATTCGACCTGGCGGTGCGCGCCCGCGCGGCGCGCTTCCTGTTCGGCGACGACGGGGTCGAGCTCGAGGTCAAACGCACGATGGGCGACATCGACGCCGCCCTCTACTTGCAGGGCACCCGCTGGGGGGGCAGCTCCTACACGGTGGCGGGGATCCGCGTCGCCGTGCCACTGCCTCCCGCCCAGCGTCCGGTCGGGTCGAGGTTCCGGGTCCTGCCCGCCGAGCGTTTTTCCATCACGTACTCCGAAGAGGCGCTCCCGGTGGGCCGCTATGTCGGCGAAGTGGCCTCACGCGAGAACTACCTGCGCCAGTTGAGCCCGGGATCCCTGAGCGACAACGCCGACCGCTACCGGCGAGCGCGGGGGGGCGCGGCCCTCACCCGGACGCACCCGGAGGGATCCCCGGTGTCCTTGACCGGGATGACGGGGTTCGTGAACACGCCCTGGTGCGGGACGATCCAAGACCGACAGCTCGAGCTGGGCTACAACCAGATCCCCAAGCGGGTGGCGTACGCCCATCGTGAAGTAATCCGCAACGACGTGTACTATGCAGCGTTAGGGATTCTGCCACACCTGGAGATCGGCGTTCGCTGGACGTACTTCCCGGGGCAGAGCGCCTGGGGGTTCCTCGTGCCCGATTCGCGCCTGATCGACTCCGACCGCATGCTGAGCGCCCGGATCGAGCTCCTCGAGCCCAAGCTCGGAAGGCCGGGGCTGGCAATCGGGGTCGAGGACGCCCAGGGGACCCGGCGGTTCCACTCAACCTACGCCGTCATAGGGGTTCCCGTGAATTTTTACCAATTGCAAAACCGCATAAGCCTCGGCTATGCTCCCACCATCTTCACGGCGGAGCGCCATGTCCTCGATGGGGTTTTTGGCGCCATCGAGGTGAGGCCCTGGCGGTACGGGGCCGTGAGTCTGGAAAACGACACCGAGAAGTGGAACAGCATGATCGGGGTCGATCTGGGCTTGGGCTTCAGGGTTCGCGTCGCGCTGTTGGAGCTGGATCGTGCCAGCACGGACAGGATCAGCATCGGCGCGGGGTGGTCGCACTCGCTGTGACCGAACGGGTCTAAGGTAGGCCAAGGACGGGCCTGCCCGGTCAGATCAAGGATGGCGGAGAGCGCAGCGCGGAGAGTAGCGTCACTCCCTCGCGCATCAGGAGGAAACCATGCAGCATGCCCGACCCAACCGACTTCGCCGCGCTGTCGCCTTTGCTGCGCTCGCGGTGCTGCTCGGCCTCGTCTCGCTCACTGTCTCACAGTGCACGATGGTGGGAGACAGCCTGACCGGTGTCGGCGTCACGCGTTCGGCACCCACGACCTGCTTGAAGCAGTGCAACGACTACTACGCCCTGCTCTTCAAGTTGGAGCAGAAGCGGCACGACGCGGAAAACGACCTCTGCCAGCAATTGCCCACGAACGAGGAGCGGCAGGCGTGCACGGCAGCGGAGTCGGCTCGGCATCAGGCGGCCAAGGACCTACTGACCGCGGAAAAGAAGGCGTGTCAGGATGGCTGCCACCACCAGGGTACCGGCAGCGCCGGTTGATCTGCGGTTACGGATATTGTTGTCGAGTAGTGCGCGGCTGACTTCTCGCGGATAGACCACGGAGGCTGCTCTTCAGCCAGTTGAATAGTTCTTGCCTGCTACGGACGGAGGACATCATGCATCATGCTGGACGCAAGCCACTGGGTCGGGTTGTCTCGCTCGCCCTTCTGGTGGCACTGCTGGGCGTCGCGTCCATGGCGCTTACGCGGTGTACGCTGACGGGCGACAACCTCACCGGAGTTGGCCTCAACCGGTCGGCCCCGACGACCTGCATCAAGAAGTGCAACGACGATTTCGACAAGTTATTCAAAGAGGAGCAGAAGCGGCACATTGCGGCCAAGGACTACTGCCAGACGCTTCCGGCAAACCAGCAGGGCCCGTGTAACGTCGACGAAGACGCCCTGCACATCGCCAACAAGGACGCCCTGACGGCGGCCAAGATCGACTGCCAAAATGGGTGCCATCATAGCGGGACCGGCAGCGCAGGTTGATCCGGACTCAAGCAAGTAACGGGGCGATCCTCGGACTTCATCATCCGTGGAGGCAGATCTAGACGGTTGAAGACATTCTTGCCCCCAGGGACGGAGACCATCATGGACCGTAATGTCCACAAGCCGCTGGGTCGTTTTCCTTCGGCCGGCCTCCTGATGGTGCTGCTCGGCACTGTGACGCTGGTGCTCGAGCAGTGCACGATGACGAACGATCTGGTCGGGGTTGGGCTTACGCGAGCCGCAACGACCGGGTGTGTGCAGCGGTGCAATGATCAGTACACCGATCTTTTTAAATTGGAGCAGAAGCGACACCTGGCGGCGCTTGAGGTTTGCCAGCAAATCGAAGACAACAAGTTGCGGAACGACTGCCTGCAGGCTGAGTCGGCGACGCACGAAGCCAACAAGGACGACCTGACTGCCAACAAGATTGCCTGCCAGGATGGGTGCCACCATCAGGGGACAGGCAGCGCCGGATAGTCAGAAAAAAAGAAAGGATCTCGCCACGAAGTAAGAACCCAGGGTCGCGAAAGACGGAGGGAGCCGGCTACCCAACCCCCTGTGGCCGGAAGGTTAGTCTCATGCACCTTGCTCGACTCCGTCGCTTCATCGTCCTCTGTGCTCTCGCGGCCCTGACGAGCGTCCTCTCCCTGACGCTCGCGCAGTGCACCCTAGTGAGCGACTCGCTCACCGGTCTGCAGCCGGCGCCCTTCGCCTCGACCGAGTTGCGCTGGCCAATGCCGAGATGCGTACCGCGACGCGCTCTCCGCCGCGCGCAAGATCCATCAACGGAACCTGTCGGCCTGCAAGGACCAGCCGGATCCCCAGGCTTGCACGGACGCCGGGAACGCTCGTTGGGATCAGGTCCAGGTCGACCTGATGGCTCAGGAAGACGCCTGCATCGCCAACTGCCACAAGCAGGGAACAGGTAGCGCCGGCTGATCCATCCCCGATGTACGCAACGCCCACCCCGCGAGCCAGGCCCCAGACCGAGCTCGCACCGCTCACGCCCCATTGAAAGGTTGGAGGATCACGTGCAGATGCATCTTCGCCCCCCCCATCGACCCCTCGCGTGGGCCACGTTTGCCCTGTTGCTCGGATTCAGCTCGTTAGCCCTGGTGAGGTGCACGCAGGTCAGCGACCGTTTGACGGGCGTGGCGCTCGGCCGCCGGAGTCATGCCGACACCTGCATCAAAACGTGCAACGACCAATACGCCAAGCTTTTCGACGACGAGCGCATCCGGCACATTGCCGCGGTGAAAGCCTGCCAGGATTTCTCGGATCGGGAGAAGAACCTGTGCTTGAAGGAGGAGGCCGCGCGGCACGAGGCCAACAAGCAGGCCTTGACGGCGGCCAAGCGGACGTGTCAGGGGAACTGTCACCGTCAGGGCGGGGGCTCGGCCGGATAACCTAGGTTGGGAATGAGGGCCGCTGCTCCGCACGGGCAGCGGCCCGTTGACCTCACGGCATGCATCGCCTACGCTGCCGGCCGTGACCTCGTTCAAGCATCGTCTGCGGCGCAAGCGCGCCAAGCAAGCCGCCCGCAGGAAGGCCGATAAGGCCAAGGCCGTTCGCAAGCGCCGCCGGTAGAGGTGAGCCGGTGACTCGGCGCCGCGAGTCCGGGTCCCTCGAAGGTCAGCCGATCTCCAGGTACCTGAGATCCAGCGGCCCGAACAGACCGCCGCTCTGCCCACCGAAAAGCTCGGCGCCGCGCCGCAGATCCTCGGCCGAGACATCGATCACCGGAAGCTGGACCTCCTCCACGGCCGCCAGCTTCGAGGTGGTCGGGAGCGAAATCCGCTCGCTGGCCAGATAATCCTCGAACTCATCCAGCGTCCAGGCGAACAGCGCATCGACCTCCCACACCAGGTGGACCGTCTTGCCCCGCAGCAGTTCGGGCGGATCGTCGGGCCCGGTCGGCTGGAGCATGCCCACGGCACAGCAGTCGCACCCGAACCAGAAGTCGAGATCGCGGGCGAGCTTTAGGTTGGTGGCCACGCGAGCCTCGGCGGGGGCATCCTTCCACACGTTGGTGAGCAACTCGCTCAGCGCGAACTGGTAGCGCAGCAACGCCATCGGGTCGTCACTCGCGGCGCCGCGCAGACCCGTCGCGAGCACGCGCAGGTTCCGGATCGCTTCCAGGCGCACCCAGGGCGAGCGTCGGTTGGCCAGGCCGGTCAGGTTCTTGAGCGTGCCTTCCAGGCGCTCGCGCACCACCGCCAGCAGCTCGGCGAAGGTGCCGGAGTCCTTTTCGATGAACTCGACCGTGCGGCGCATCGCCTGGTTCAAGGGCAGGTAGGCGGCGCGCAGGGTGCCCCAGTCTTCGGTCAGGCGCTGCTTGGCGATGACGTCCCAGTGGGCCACGTGTTCCCCCCGAGTGATCGTTGGTCCGGTCGATGCAAGTATAGCGGAGGGGCGTTTCACCGGTCCAACCGCGCACGTCCGGTGTGCACGTCAGGTGCCGTCGTGGCCGCGCTCCAGAGTCGCCCCTGTACAGACCCGAGGGTCGCCCATGGCTCCGTCCCTCCTGGCGTCGACGGCCGCCCGCGCGACCGGGGGCCGGGAGGGCTGTGCTATGCTCCCCGGCCTTTACCCCCCGACGGCGACCACCATCCGAACGATGGGCACCGGAGAATCCGATGCGCGACCCACGCGGTGCCGAGCTGGCTCGGCTCATCGTGCACCATTCGACGCAGCTCGCCGCCGGTGATGCGGTGCTCATCGAAGCCTTCGACGTGGTCGACGGTCTGGTGCTCGACCTGGTGGAAACGGTGCACACCGCCGGGGCGGTTCCCTTGGTGTCCCTGCGCAGCTACGGCGTAATCCGCAGTCAGCTCGTCGGAGCGACCGAGGCCCAGATGAGGCTCCAGGGAGCCCTCGAGAAGTTCCAGATGGAGCAGGTCCAGGCGTACGTCGGCGTGAGGGGCTCGGCGAACGCCTCGGAGCTCTCGGACGTGCCGAGCGAGCGGATGGCCCTCTACATGGAGCACGTGGTCAAGCCGGTCCATCTGGACTATCGGGTCAACCGGACGCGCTGGGTGGTGCTGCGCTATCCCAACTCGGCCATGGCCCAGCAGGCCGGGATGAGCACGCAGCAGTTCGAGGATTTCTTCTTCCGAGTCTGCACGCTGGACTACGGGCGCATGGCGGAAGCCATGGAGCCGCTCAAGCGCCGCATGGAGTCCACCGACCAGGTCCGCCTCGTCGGGCCGGGAACCGACCTCTCCTTCCGCATCCGAGGCATCCCGGCCGTGAAGTGCGAAGGGCGCCGCAACCTGCCGGACGGCGAGTGCTACACGGCTCCCGTGCGCGACTCCGTGGAGGGCACGATCGCCTACAACGCCCCCTCGCTCTACCTGGGCACCACCTATGAGAGGGTGCGATTCACCTTCGAAGGCGGACGGATCGTGCGAGCCGAGGGTGAGCCTCAGGAGGCGCTGAATCGGCTCCTCGACACCGACGAAGGGGCGCGCTACGTGGGCGAGTTCTCGCTCGGGTTCCACCCGTACATCACGCGCCCGATCAAGGACACCCTGTTCGACGAGAAGATCGCCGGCTCCCTGCACTTCACCCCCGGCCAGGCCTACCAGACGGCCGACAACGGAAACCGTTCGAAGATCCACTGGGATCTGGTCTTGATCCAGACCCCATCGTGGGGCGGCGGCGAGGTCTGGTTCGACGGCGAGCGGGTTCGCAAAGACGGGCGCTTCGTGGTCCCCGAGCTCGAAGGCTTGAACCCCGAGCGGCTCGGATAGCCGGCGGCCCCGGCGTCAACGGGCCGCACTGGCACCCTTCCCCCTCCGGGGGCTTCCATGATCCAGTTGCTCGACGTCAAGTACTCGGTCGGCCCGCGGGTGCTGTTCGAGGGCCTGAGCTGGGTGATCGCGCCCGGGGACCGCTGCGCCCTGGTCGGCCCCAACGGGACCGGCAAGACTACGCTGATCCGGGTGGCGCTGGGCGAGATCGCTCCCGAGGCCGGGACGCGCGTGCTCGCCCGCGGGACCCGCCTCGGCCACCTTCCCCAGGAGGCGGCCGAGCGCTTCGAGGGTACCGTCCTCGAGCGCGCTCTCGAGGCGCACGGCGCGGTGCGCGCGATGCGCGACGAACTGGACGGTCTTCATCAACGGATGGCGACCAGCTCACCCGACGACCCGGACCTGTCTCGGCTCTTGGAACGGGCGGGCGAGCTGCAGCACCGCCTCGATCTGCACGGAGAGCACGCACTGGAACCCGAGGCCCGGCGGGTGCTGTCCGGCCTCGGCTTCTCCGAGAGCCACCCGGATCGCCCGCTGGCGGAGTTTTCCGGTGGGTGGCGCATGCGCGCGGCGCTGGCCGCCCTGCTGCTCGCCGATCCCACGCTGCTGTTCCTGGACGAGCCGACCAACCATCTGGACCTGCCGGCGATCGAATGGCTCGAAGACTACTTGCAGGGCTACCACGGCGGGTTGGTCGTGGTGTCCCACGACCGCGTGTTTCTCGATCGCGTCGCCACCGAGGTGCGCGAGCTGGAGGGCGGCCGGCTTCACGACTACCCCACCACCTTCACCCGGTACCTGGAAGAGCGGGAGGCGCGGCGCGAACAGATCGAGGCCCAAAACGCCCAGCTCGAACGACGGATCACGCAGCTGTCGCGCTTCGTCGAACGCTTCGGCGCCAAGAACACCAAGGCGTCGCAGGCGCAGAGCAAGCGAAAGCTGATCGCTCGGCTCCAGCAGCAGCGCGTGGTGGTGCCCCGGCGCCCCAAGAACATCGGCTTTCAGTTTCCGCCTCCCCCCCACGCCGGACGGACCTTGATCCGGCTCCGGGACGTAGCCTTCGGGTACGACGCGCGGGACGTGTTCGCCGACGCGCGGTTCGACCTCGAGCGCGGCGACAAGCTGGCGATCGTCGGTGCCAACGGCGCCGGCAAGACCACCTTGCTGCGGGTGATCGCCGGACAGCTCGCTCCGCGACAGGGCGGGCGCGAGCTTTTCCCGCTGACCCGCCTGGCCTACTTCGCCCAGCATGCGGCCGAATCGCTGGACTCCGGCGACACGGTGCTGGCCGCCTTGGAAGCGGTCGCGCCCCCCGATTGGCGACCGCGCTTGCGTTCCCTGCTCGGCAACTTCCTCTTTTCGGGCGACGACGTGTTCAAGCTCTGCCGCGTGCTTTCGGGCGGCGAACGGCAACGCGTGGCGCTGGCCCGGATCCTGGTCGAGCCGGCCAACCTCCTGCTGCTCGACGAGCCGACCCACCATCTCGATCTGGGCGGCAAGGAGGTGCTGGAGGACGCCCTCGACCAATACCCGGGCGCGGTGGCGGTGGTGACCCACGACCGATCCCTGATGGCGCGGGTCGCGACCCGCATCGTCGAGGTGGAGCACGGCCGCGTGCGCCTCTATCCGGGAGGCTACGAGGACTACGAGGCCGCATACCGTACGCGCCAGCCGGAGGCGGGCGGGGCTCCGCGGCCCTTGGGAACGCCGAGTGGAGGCCCGCGATCCGAGGCCCGCTCGGCGGGGACTCGTCCCCGCCACTCCACCCGAGGGCCTACGGCGGCGGCCGCGGGTTCGGGCTCGCGACCGGCCCGACCACCGAAACGACCGCGCGAGCTGGAGCGGGTCGAACGGGAGATCGAGGCCCGCGAGACCCGGCTCCAGGAGCTCGAGCGGCGGCTCGCCGACGCGGAGGTGTACCAGGACGGCGCGCGCGCGCGCGCGCTGGTCTCGGAATACGAGCGACTGCGGGCCGAGGTGGAATCGCTGTGGCAGCGGCTCGTCGAGCTGGGTTGAATGGTTGTTCCCGAATCGGGCATCGGCGGATGCCCGATTGGGAGAAACACCCGTCTCACCAGAGCTCGCGTTGGGCCCAGCGTTCCCGGGGATCCACCGCGACCAGCCCCAACCGGCGCCTCATCTCGTTGGCGCTCGACGGCGAGTGTCCGGCCCAGTGGTTGTTGAAGTAGCCGTAGACCTCTCGAACCTGCGGCAAGACCCTTCTCAGATCGGTTTCCCAGGCCCCGAACTCCGGGCCGCGGTCGATCTGGAGCCGATCGAAGCGCTGGACCGCGTGGCGCTCACCGAGCCAGCGCAGGTACAAGAAGTCCGAGGTGACCTCGGTTACCCGGGGCAGGTTTCGCCAGTCGGCCCAAACCACCGCCACGTCCCGGTCGCGGAGCAGATCGAAGGTTTCCGCCTGATGCCACGACGGGTGACGTAACTCGACCGCCATCTTGATGCCACTTGGCCGCACGGCCAGAAATCGGTCCAGCACGCCGGCGGTCCCAGGGTCCCGCTCGAACTCGGCCGGCATCTGCACCAACAGCGGCCCGAGCCGCTCCCCCAACGGCTCGAGCGCCCGGGCGAAATCCTGCAGGTGATCCCCCATGCGGGCCAGGCGGGCCTCGTGGGTGATGCGTTGCGGCACCTTGGCCGCGAATCGAAAATCCGCCTTGGAGTGTTGCAGCCAGGACCGCACGACGCTGGGGCGGGGCGGGTGGTAGAAGGTCGTGTCCAGCTCGACCGTGTCGAAGACCTCGGCGTAGAAGGACAGGTAGTCCTCTTGCTTGCTGCCCGGCGGATAGAAGACGCCCACCCAGTCCGGGTAGGACCAGCCTTGGGTGCCGAGACGGATGGTCGCCGTCACGATGCGGGCTCGGCGACGGCGCGCCCCGATGAGTCGGCCGTAGTGGGCCCGACCGCGGCGGTCGTGATCTTACCGAACCCGGCCAGTAGGTGCCGCTCGAAGAAGCGCATCACCCAAGCCTCGTACTGCACTCGGCGCCTCGCCCAGCCTTGATTGTGGCCGGCCTCGGGGACCAGCCACGGCGGGTGGCGACTTCCGGCAGCCCGCCACAGCGCTCGCCGCGGCGATCGAACCCGGGCTGCTGAGTGAGCCAGGCCAATGCGCCGCGCGCGTCCGGCACTTCGTAAGAACCCAGGGTGGTGGGCTTGCGGTCCCAAGGTCGCGACAACCGGAAGTCGATGGCGAGTAAGGAATAACCGGCTTGATATGAGAAGCGACCGCAACGCCAGACGCGCTCGTGGGTGCGCCCGTGTCCGTGCAGCAGCAACACCGCCGCGTCACCGCGACCGCGCAGGAACCAGCCGTCGACCGTGTCTCCGTCGGCCGTCGGGATGCGCGCGCGGCGAGCCTGTGGATCCAGGGACTCGACTCCGCCCAAATCGCCGGGGAGTGCCGGGAAAAGGGCGAGCCACGGCCGGCCGCTCGAGAGCAGAAGTGCCGCGCACCCTGTGAGGGCGATCCAGCGTCTCATGGTTTCCGAAAGCCCACCGCGCGGCACCGGCACGTCGTAGGCCCCAAGCCGGGGCCCCGCTACCGTTCGACTTTGAGCCCTCGCGGCCCGATGTACTCCGACTGCGGCCGAATCAGGTGATCCTCGGCGTGCTGCTCGATCACGTGGGCGCACCACCCCGCCACGCGGCCACAGGCGAACATCGCCACGAACCCCCGGGGCTTGAGCCCCAGCGACTGGAGCACCAGCGCGGTGTAGAACTCCACGTTGGTGCGGAGATTGCGGCCGGGCTTCTGCTCGTCGAGCACGCGCAGTGCCGTCTGCTCCACGTTGCGGGCCAGGTCGAACAGCTCGCGATTCTCGAGCTCGGCCCCGGCCATCTCCTCGGCCACCCGGCTCAGCACCTCGGCGCGCGGATCCCGAACCTTGTAGACCCGATGCCCGAAACCCATGATGCGACGACCGGCCGCGAGCTCCCGCTTGAGCCATGCCTCGGCCTGGTCGGCCGTCCCGATATTCACCAACATGTCGAGCACCGGCCCCGGGGCCCCACCATGGAGCGGCCCCTTGAGGGCCCCGATCGCGCCCGTGACCGCACTGACGACATCGGAGCGGGTGCTGGCGATGACGCGGGCAGCGAAGGTGGACGCGTTCATGCCATGATCAATGACCGTGACCCAATAGGTGTCCAGGGCGCGTGCCGCCACCGGGTCCGGGTCGCGGCCGTGCACCATGTAGAGGAAATTGGCGGCCAGCGAAAGGTCTTCACGGGGAGTGATCGCCTCCAAGCCGGCCGAGAATCGCGCGTGAGCCGCGACGATGGTGGGGAACCGCGCGGTGAGCATCTTGGCCTGAGCCAAGTCCGCCGAGGGCGAGATGTCGTCGGGATCCGCCACGTCCAACGAGAGCATGGCGCACGCCATCCGCAACGCATCGATCGGAGGAGCGGCCGCGGCATTGCGGATCACGCCCAGGACCGGGCTGGGGAGCCGGCGCAAGACCGCCATCTCCCGCCTCAGCATGGCGAGATCGTCACGGCTCGGGAGCACGCCACGCCACAACAGGTGTGCGGCCTCCTCGAATCCGACGCGCCCGGCGAGGTCCTTGAGCTCGTAGCCGCCGATGACGAGCTGCCCAGCAAGGCCGTCCACGTGGCTCAGGCGGGTCTGGGCAGCAACGACCCCCTCGAGACCGCGTGGTGCCGGAGTAGTGGTACCGGACATGCGTCGCTCCTTTCGCGGTTGGCTGGACGCGGCAGGCGGGCGCCTAGCTCCGGCTGGCCAGCTCGTCCACGAACGTGCCGACGTTCAGCGCCTGGCCCGTGGCCTGCCGCAAAGTCTCCCGCCAGTCCGTCGACTTTCCGCTCCGATAGAGTCGCCCTTTCAGGAATCCGCCCACCAGCGGGCTGGTGACGTACCGCCTCCACACCCCTTCTCCGTCCCCCAACAACTGGCGCAGGATGTGGGCTTGGAGCTGGGAGGCCATGATTTCGCCCAGCATGTAGTTGTGGTAGTAGACCGGCGCCACGCTGAAGTGGATCTTGCTCGCCCAATCGGGGGCATGCCGCTCGTCGGGTCGCCGCACCCATTGGAACTCCTCCACCAGGTCCCACCACAGTGAATCGAGATCCTGAGTCGGATTGCGATAGAGGGCGCGTTCCATCTGACTCATCACCAGACACCACCGGACCTGCACCAGCAGCTGGGACCGGGTGGCGCGCGCCAGCGTCTCCCCGACCACCCTCGCCTCGTCCTCGGGCACCCCGGCGTGTCGAGCCAGCCAATCCGCATTCTTGGACAGGCGGCCGAACAGCATTGCCGACGCCTCGGTCGTGAGCGTGTGGGCCGGGACCCGAAGCAGGTAGGGCAGCGACGGGTCGATCGACTGGTCGTACACCGCGTGCCCGTACTCGTGCAGCATGGTCCCCATCCAGTACTCGTTGGGTCTCAGGTTACATAGCACGCGAATGTCCGCCGCACGATCCATGCACAAGCAGAAGGCGTGCTGGCTCTTCCCGGGCTTCTCGTACAGGTCGGCCCGTTCCAGCAGGTCCCGAATCGAAAACCCCACCGCCCCGAAGAACCGCTCGGTGAGGGCTTCGAGCGACTGGTGAGCAAAATACCGGTCCAGCCCAACCCCGGCGGCCGGTGCCTCCTGGAAGAACGGGTCGCTGTAATGCCACGGTCGAAGCGCCGCCGGCTCGATCCCGAACCGACGTCCGAGCTGCAGGTCCAGCTCTCGCTTGTAGCGCTCGAACAGCGGTCGCGTGCCACGCTCGAGCTCCTGGAGCAGCGAGAACAGCTCCCCTTCGTCCAGCTCGTCCAGCTCGAGCATCATCGAGTAGTAGTTGGCAAAGTCCAGGTCATTCGCGGCTTGGTTGCGCAGCCGCACCAGCTCGAGCAGGTCGGCGACCACCTCTGCCCCGATCTGCTTCGACGCCTCCCAGGCCGAGCGACGCTGCTCGGGGTCATCGGATCCGGTCAGGATCTCGCGGATCTCGTTGTCGGTCACCCGCCGGCCGTCGAGCTGGGCACGGAAATTGTTGAATTGACTCTCGAGCCCCTTTTCAAGGCGCACCAGGCGGTCGATGGTTTCCGGAGGGATCTGATGGGCTCGATGCTCGTGGTGGAGCAGCACGAGCTGCCGCTGAAGGATCGGGTCCGGGATCGCTCCGCCCTCGAGGAGCCCGCAGAGGAAGCGATAGGGCTCGGGCCGGGCGAAGATCTTGCGGATCGCCGCGTCGAGTCGGGCGCTCTCCTCTTCGTGGCGGGCCTCCCCGGTGATGTTGGCCATCCACACGGCCTGATTGTGCTGCCGATGGAGCGGCTCCACCTCGGCCACCAGCCGCTGGATGAACTCCGCCAGGGCCGCCCGGCGTTCCGGCTCCGTGGACTTGGGCGTTTCCACGACGACTCCTCAAGCATCGGCTGGACACCCGAGCGAAGGGGACCCGAGCACGGTGAGGTTCGGTGTCTCTTGGTGTGCGGGTGCGGAGTTTAGCGGAGGGCAGCCAGGGGCTCAACCTGGCCGCCGTTTCCTGTGGGACGTTCCCCGGCACTCGGGTGCCACGGCTCGCTGAATGGAGATGTGCCAGGCGATCAGCGACAGCCAATCAGGCTGCCCGTGGCCACCGGAACGGCGAATCCCTTCGCGGCGGGGTGCCTCAGGGGGAGTCTTCTTCGCGCCACGCCGCCGTCAGCGGTGCGCCGGCGCTTTCCGCCAGCCCGATGCCGATTACGGCGGCGGTGTTCACCAGGTGCACCGCGATCGGCGTGAGCAGCGCGAAGAACTCCCATCCGCACTGGTTCATGAAGTCCGAGATGCGTTGGGTCTCCCGTTGCAGCGGCATCCACACCCGACCGACCAGCGTCGTGCCATCGTTCACCAGGATCTCGGCCTCCTCCTCCCGCCAGGGCAGGAAACCGCGCGCGAAGATGTCGCTCTGGATGACCTGCCGCCCGGTGGTGACGCGGGCGATCCGATGCTTGTTGAAGAGCTGGATCCGCCCCTCCGGCCCCACCGCCACCGGGAGGAACCGCGCGGACTCGTTGAGCTTTTCCAGCACCGTCTGGTGGCGATTGCCCGCCGCGTCCAGATCCAGGAACACCGAGCCCTGGAATCCGTGGAGGTCACTCGACCACAGGGTCACGGGGATTCGTCGTTTGGGAATGTAATGGTCCATGGCGAATCCTTCGAGAATGGAGCTCTCGGCTCGGCCCACTCGCCGCGGCCGGCGCCACGCGCGTGGTTCCGGACCCGGTGCCCGGAACGCGCCCACGAGCGGCTCGATGCCCATAGCAAGGGACCTGCCGCCGCCGGCCCGCTCGGAAAGACCCATCGTGGAGGACGCCGGGCACGGCCCTGGGGCGTCGCGCTCTCCAGGGGCCCCGCCCTTTGGCCGTGAGCGGCGTGCGATCTGCACGGCCCGTCGGGCCGAAATGCCCGCCCGTGGCGTGGTCTGTTCGGGCATCGCTGCCGCGCCTCGACGGCGGCATTTCCCGCGGCCGCTGCATGACCGCGGCGACGGAAGACCCAATCGTTCAGCGGGGAACGCGAGGGATGACGCTGGCCACCTTGAACCGGAACGAGTAGGTGCGTGGCCGGTCCTCCACCAGGAGCACCAGGTCGACGCCGAACGTTCGGTCGGTGTATTGGGGGGCGGTCGAATCTTCGGGCAGCAGGGGGCGATGGAGCTGTTGATCACTGTCCGGGCTGTCCAGCAAGGAGAGCAAGGGCATCACGTAGTCGCCGTAGCGCTGAAGACCCGCGATCTGCGTGCTCGCCATGGCTTGAAAGCGATCCTTCCATCGCGTCGTGCTGTGCGCCACCTTTCCGGAGCGGTCGTTGGGATCGTAGAACGTCGAGCGTTCCCAATCGATCGACACCGGCCGGTTCTGCCGGTTTTCCACTTGGAAATAGAGGGCGTCCGGAGCCGGCCGGAAGTGGAAGGATAGATCCCGGTCCTGGTAGGTGAACCGATCGCTCGACGGCTCCGTCTGGCGAAAGCGGTAGACGTAGGGCGCGCCTGGCATCCCGGGAATGGACTCCACCGAATCGCTGGCACCGCTCAAAACCTTGCTGAGCCCCGGCTGGGGGGCCGGAGGAAGGCCCTCGGGCGCCGGCGCGGACGAGCATCCGAGTAGCAACGCCACCGGCCAGCCCGGAAGGCTCTTCCAGAGAGACGCGCGCACGAACCGAGACTAGCACGCCGAGGCGCCGTCTTCACGCCTCGGCCAGGGCCCCGCCAAGTCCCGCCTCCCTCAGGCGGCCAAGCGTCGGCGGAGCAGGCCTGCGAGCGCCTCTTCGAGTCGCGGGTGGAGGAACGTGAACCCGCTGTGCTCGAGCCGCCGGGGCACTGCCCGAGTGCTGCCGAGGAGCATCTCGTCGGCCATCTGGCCGAGCGCCAGCCTCAACGCCCATGCAGGTACCTGGAAGCGCGTCGGACGCCGCAGCACTCGCCCCAACGTCGCTGCGAACTCCCGACTGGTGACCGGCTGGGGGGCCACGGCGTTGACCGGTCCGGCGAGCGCTGGGTGGTCCAACAGGATATGAAACGCCGCCAGCAGGTCGTCCACGGCGATCCAGCTCCAAAACTGACCACCGTCGCCCAGCGGGCCGCCGAGCCCCAAGCGGAACGCGGGAAGCATCCTGGCCAGGGCGCCTCCGTTCCGCGCCAGCACCAGACCGAGCCTCGGATGCACCACCCGGATGCCGCGCTCCCGGGCCGGATCCGCGGCCCGCTCCCAGGACTCAGCCACGTCGGCGAGGAAACCCTCGCCGCGGGGGCTCTCCTCGGTCAGCAACTGATCGCCCCGGTGCCCGTAGAATCCGACCGCCGACGCCGACACCAGCACACGGGGCGGCGGGTCCAATCGACAGAGGGCTTCGGAAAGCAGCCGCGTGCTCCGGACGCGGCTGTCGCGGATGCGAGCCTTGGTGCCGGACGTCCACCGGCCGCCGGCGAGGCTGGCTCCGGCGAGGTGAACCGCCGCTTCGACGCCTCGCAGGGCCGTCGGGTCGAGGATTTCCCGCTCGGGGTCCCAGCGGACCTCGTCCGCAGCGGGCCGTGGAGGCCGTCGCACGAGTCGCATCACGGCGTGCCCAGCGCGCTCCAAGCTCGGCACCAAGGCCGAACCGACAAAACCGCTCGAGCCGGTGACGACGATCTTCATGCGGCGCGGCGACCGTGGACGGACCCTATGCCGTCGCCTTTCTCTCGAGCGACGAGGTAAACGCCTTGAGCAGGTCGATGGGCACCGGGAAGATGGTGGTCGAGTTGTTCTCGGTCGCGATCTCCGCCAGCGTCTGCAGGTAGCGGAGCTGGAGAGCGGCCGGCTCGCGGGCGATCACCGCGGCCGCTTCGGTCAGGCGTGCCGCGGCCTGGTATTCGCCCTCGGCATTGATGACCTTGGCCCGACGCTCGCGCTCCGCCTCGGCCTGGCGCGCGATCGCCCGCTGCATCTCCTGGGGCAGGTCCACGTTCTTGACCTCGACCGTGCTCACCTTGACCCCCCACGGCTCGGTCTGCCGATCGATCACCTGCTGGAGCGCCTGGTTCAACTTCTCGCGCTCGGAAAGGAGCTCGTCGAGCTCAGCCTGGCCCAGGATGGAGCGCAACGTCGTCTGCGCGATCTGCGAGGTGGCGTAGAGGTAGTTCTCGACCTGCACCACCGCCTCCTGGGAGTTCATGACTCGGAAGTAAATGACGGCGTTCACCTTCACGGTGACGTTGTCGCGCGTGATGATGTCCTGCGGCGGCACGTCCATGGTGACCGTCCGCAGCCCGACCTTGACGGCGCGGTCGATGACCGGCCACAACAGCACGACGCCGGGCCCCCGCTCGCCGATCAGGCGCCCGAGACGGAATACCACCAGCCGCTCGTACTCCCGGACGATACGGATCGCGTTGGCGATGACGACCACGAAAATGAAGATCAGAAAGACCAGCAGCGAGCCCGCAAAAGTGATCATGGTTGCGCCTCCTTGGCCAGAGGGCGGACGCGCAGCCTGAGCCCGTCCATGCCCGTGATCTCGACTTCCGAACCCACGTCCAGCGGCGAATCCGACCTCGCGCTCCAGATCTCACCCCCGAGCACCACCCGGCCGTTCGGCAGCCGTTCCACCACCACCGCCCGCGCCCCGATCAGGCCCTGACGTCCGGTGGTGACGCGGCGCTTCTGGGCGCGCAGCCCGGCCGCCACCAGGAGCAGGAAGAACGCCGAGGTGCTCATGGTGGCGGCCACGATGACCGCCCAGGACAGCCGCAGCCCCGGCCCCCCACCCTCGAACAAGATCAGCGATCCGAGCAACAACGAGATCACCCCGCCCGCGCCCAACAGTCCGTGGCTCGCGACCTTGATCTCGGCGAGGAAGAACACCACGGCCAGCAAGATCAACGCGATGCCCGCGTAGTTGACCGGCAAGACCGAGAGCGCCAGGAACGCCAGGATGAGACAGATGCCGCCCACCACTCCCGGCAGGATCGCCCCGGGATTCTGGAGCTCGAACAGCAGCCCGTAGAACCCGAGCATCATGAGGATGTAGGCCACGTTGGGTTCGGCGATCAGCGCCAGCAGTCGCTGACGAAAACCCGCCTCGATGCGGTCGACCGGCAAGCCACGAACCGCGAGCCGGTGTCTCTGCTCCCCACGGTGCCAGGAACGCCCGTCGGCCTTCGCCAGCACCTCGTCCAGCGTACCGGCCACGAAGTCGACCACCCCCAACGAGACCGCCTCGGTCTCGCTGGCCGCGACCGCTTCGCGTACCGCGCGCTCCGCCCATGCCACGCTGCGCCCGCGTTGAGCGGCCACCGTGCGGGCGAAGGCCGCCGCGTCGTTGGTGGCCTTGCGCGCCAGCGTCGAGTCCATGGGGCCCCCGAGGTTGACCGGAGTGGCCGCGCCGATATTGGTGCCCGGCGACATGGCGGCGACGTCGCCGGCCATCACCACGAAGACCCCGGCCGAGGCGGCGCGCGCTCCGCTCGGCGTGACCCAGGTGATGACCGGCACTTCGGCGGCGAGCATCCGCTTGACCATGTCGCGCATGCTCGATTCCAGCCCCCCCGGGGTGTCGACCTCGACCACCAGGGCTCGGTAGGCCTGACGCTCGGCGCGCTCGATCGCCGCACCCAGGGCCCCAGCGGTGACCGGGGAGACCGGACCGTCGAGACGCACCACCAGGGCCCGCGCGGGCGGCGCCGCGACCGGAGTCGGTCGGGCCAGAGGCCCCCCCGAAAGCCCGGTCGCGGCGGCCAGGGTCAGAGCGAGGATCCAGCACGTGCGGCGCGTCGTCCTCTCCCTTCCTTCCCTCGTCCCGCGATGACGGATCACCAGGGGCTCCCCGCCCCGCCGCCGCTCCTGCGGCGCCGGACCTCCGCCCAGGCCTCGAGGTACTTGAGCCCGGAACCGGTGTTGAACAGTACCACCCGCTGACCTGCTCGCACCTCGCCGCTCGCCCGCAGCTGGCGCAGCGCCGCCACGGTCGCCCCGCCCTCGGGGCACGCGAAGCATCCTTCTCGTTCGGCCAACTCGCTCATGCCGTCGAGCAGCTCCTCCTCGCTCACCTCCACCGCGGTGCCTCCACTCTCGTGCACGGCCTTCAGGATGAGCCGGTCCGCGAACGGCGAGGGTACGCAGAGGCCGCTCGCCAGCGTCCGCGCCTCCTGCCACGCCGTCACTCGGGCCGCCCCCTCGCGCACCGCGCGCACCACCGGCGCGCAGCCGCGGGATTGGACCGCGATCAGGCGAGGCATCGGCTCGCGGACCCAGCCCAACCCCAGCAGTTCGCGGAATGCGCGCCACATCCCCACCAGCCCAGTCCCGCCACCGGTAGGATAGAAGATCGCTTCGGGCAACCGCCAGCCCGATTGCTCCGCGATCTCGTAGCCCAGAGTCTTCTTGCCCTCCAAGCGAAACGGCTCTCGGAAGGTGGCCACGTTCCACCACTCGGGAGCCGGCGCCCAGGTGGCCAGCGCCGTTCCGGCGTCGGTAATAGTCCCGGCCACGAGACGCACTTCGGCCCCCAGGGAGCGGGCCTCGAGCACCAAGGCCTCGGGCGTGTCCTCGGGCATGGCGATGCGGCAACGCATCCCGCTCGCGGCCGCGTAGGCCGCGGCGGCGCTGCCGGCGTTGCCGGCCGAAGGCAGGGCGATCGCCGAGCGCTCGAACGCCAGGGCCCCGCTGACCGCCAGCGCCAGCCCTCGGGCCTTGAACGAGTGCGTCGGATTGCCCGACTCGTCCTTGAGCCACAGGCGCTCGAGCCCGAGCTCCGCCCCCAAGCGGGGCAGCGCTCTCAGCGGCGTGCCGCCCTCCCCCAGCCGGATGACGGGAAACTCGGGCGCGAACGGCAGCACGGCGCGATACCGCCACAGGTCGGAACCGAACCGGCCGAGGTCGCCGGGCCGGATCGCGGCGGCGATTCCCTCCAGATCGTAGCGGGCGAGCAGCGGTTGCCCGCAGGCCGGACAGGTCGAGCGTGGGGCGCGGAGATCGACCTCCTCGCCGCACGCGGAGCAACCGAGGGCGAGCAGCCGGGGGTTGAACGCGCGTTCCGGGCTCAACGGGATCCCGGCCGCGCCAGCTCGGCATTGGCCTCGCGCTCCAGCTCCTGGCGCAGCTTGACGAACGACGCGTAGCGCGGCTCGGCGATCTCGCCCCGCGCGAGCGCCTCCCGCACCGCGCAACCCGGCTCGCGCGCATGCGAGCAGTCGCGGAACCGGCACGGAGGAAGACTCACGAACTCGCGATAGAACCGGTCCAGATGGCGGGGCCCGATCCCCCACAATGCGAAAGACTTGAGACCTGGCGTGTCGACGAGTTCAAGATCCGGCTCCGCGCGCACCAGCCAGGCCGCCGTGGTGGTGTGGCGCCCCTTGCCGGTGGTCGGGTTGACGCGCCCCACCAGCAGGTCGAGTCCGGGTACCATGGCGTTGAGTAGCGTACTCTTGCCCGCTCCCGAGGGCCCCACGAACAGGGTGCGCCGCCCGCGACAAGCGGCCTTGAGCGCCGGCACTCCCTGGTCGCTCAAGGCGCAAACGGCGTGGCTCGGGTATCCGGCGGACCCATAGGTATCGAGGATTTCCTCGGCACGCGCGGCGACATCGCGATCGCGCGCCGCCAGGTCCATCTTGGCGAGCACCAAGCGCGCCGGGAGACCCGCTCGCTCGGCCTGACACAGCACGCGATCGGTGAAGCCGGGACGAAAGGTCGGCTCGGCGCAGGACGACACCAGCGCCAGTTGGTCCAGATTGGCGGCGACCACCTGCTCCCCCACCTGGCGGCCGACGAGGCGGCGCGAGAACGCGTTGCGCCGCGGCTCGACCCCGGTGATGACGGCCGCGGCGTCGCTCGAGGGCCGCGTCGGCGCGGCGGCTCCGTGTTCGGCTCTCGCGACCGGCTCGAACTGAGCGCGATCCCCGACCACCACGGCATTGCCCAGGGCTTTCCGCGGCCCCATCAAGCGCCCGCGGACCGTGGCCTTGAGCAACGACCCGTCCTCCAGCATCAGGACGCAGCCGCCGAAATCCACGCGCGCGACCTCGCCGTGCATCAGCTCCAGGCGCCCGGCCCGTCCACCGGCAGCGTGATCGTGAAGCAGGCCCCCCGACCGGGTGGACTGTCGGCGATGATCGAGCCACCGTGGTTGGCGATGATCCGGTACGAGGTCGAGAGTCCGAAGCCATGCCCTTCGGGACGGGTCGTGAACTTGGGATCGAACACCTTGGGCAGGACCTGGGCCGGGATGCCCGGGCCGGTGTCGGTCACTTCCAGCCGCAAGCGGCGGGACCGATCGTCGAAGTCGCTGGTCACGGTAATGGCTTTTCGCGGGGTGCCGTTCTCGGCCATCGCGTCGGCGGCGTTCATGAACAGATTGAGGAACACCTGCTGGAGCTGACCGGGGTCGGCTTGGAGGTCCGGCACGTGGCCGGTCAGGCGCAGATCCCATTCGATGCCGTCGAAGCGATTCTGGGGACGCACGAATTCCACCGAACGCTGGACCAGTGCATTGACGTCCACGCGCTGGATCTTGAGCTCGGCACTCGAGAACTCCATCAGGCCTTTCGACATGGTCTCGACGCGCTTCGATTGCTCCAGGATGATCTGGGCGTGCCGCGAGACGTGGGCGAACACCTGGCGCTCCGCATCTCGCAGCAGCATCTGAGCCCGTCCGCTGATCGCCACCAGCTGATTGCGCAGCTCGTGACCGATCTCGGCCGCCATCTCGCCCTTGGCGGCCATGCGCTCGCTGTGGATCAGGAGATTCTGGGCGTTACGAAGCTCGGCGAAGCGTCGTTGCGACTCGTGGGTGATGCGCAACGGCGCATAGAACAGGAGGACGCCCGGGTACCCGATCGCGCCGTAGGATATCACCACCAGCGGGCTCAGCAGGAACAACGCCATGTCGTCGAACAGCCGCTCCCGGTAGAACCAATCCTCGCGCAGCACCCGCAGGTAGGAGCGTCCGGTGGACCACGCCACTGCCACCGCCACCAGCGCCCGGTTGACCAGCATGTAGGCGCCGATCAGCCCTAGGAACGGAGCCGCGAGGTTCGGCCCCGCGCTCCCCAGCCCCACGCGACCCCCGGCCTCGAGCCCGCCGACCGGCCCGCCCAGCCCGATCATGGCGGTGCCGGCCGCCCACATGGCGATGGCAATCTGGGCGGCGTTGAAGAGCGCCCGCTCCCAGGGCTTGCGCTGCACGAACACGTTGGCCAGCAGGGTGCTGGCCGACACGATCCACATCGAGGCGGATTGCCCCCACAGCACCAGTGCGGCCAGATTCGCGGTCGAGGCGGCGCTCACCGTGCCTTCACCGGAGATCGCCGTGAGCCATAGCGTCTCCGACAGCAGGCAGATGAGCGTCCACAGCAAGTAATGGATCCAGCGCCGGTCGAGATCGAGCGGAATGTAGAGTCCGAGGAGAATCGCCGCGGTCAGGCCGACCGCCACCAGGTAGATCCGGAGGCGTAAGCTCACCGACTCACCTCCCCGACCGGCACGGCTCCCAGCCCGGGGCGGTCCGAGAGCACGATGCGTCCCCGCTCCGCGGGGGCGCCGTCGAACGGATCGGCGGCCAGCAGCCAGTGCCCGTCGAGATCGAGGTGATCGGCGAGCGGCGCCAACTGGGCCGCCGCCGAGAGCGCCAGGCTCGATTCCACCATCGATCCCAGCATCACCTTCATGCCATGAGCCCGGGCGGCGTGGATCAGGCGGAGCATCGGCCGGATGCCGCCCGACTTCATCAGCTTCAGGTTCACGCCGTCCACCCGGCCGGCCAGGTTCGCGATGTCGGCCGGATCGTGCACGCTCTCGTCGGCAAACACCGGGATCCCGCTGTGCTCGCGCACCCATTGGAGTCCGGCCAGGTCGGCGCGTGGGACCGGCTGCTCCACCAGCTCGATGTCGAGCGGCTCGATCGCGCGCAGCACGCGCACGGCGTCGCTGGCGCTCCAGGCGGTGTTGGCGTCGACCCGGATCCGCCCCCGGTACGACCCGCGGATGCGACGCAGGTTGTCCACGTCGCCGGGCAATCCCAGCTTCACCTTGAGCACCGGAAAGTCGCGCACCTGGTCGAGCTTGCGCTCCATCTCCTCGGGCGACGCCATGCCGAGCGTGACCGAGGACAGCGGCACGGCTTCGCGGTCCAAGCCGAGCCATTTCCACACCGGCAACCCCAACCGCTTTCCGATCCAGTCGTGCAGCGCCGAGTCGACCGCCGCCCGCGCCGCCCTCTGCCCGCCGAGGACCTGGTCGAGGCGCTGCTCGATCGCCTCGAGGGCGAACGGGTCCTGGCCGAGAGCGGGCGCCCAGCTCTCCAGCGCGACCTCCACCAGCCGCCGGTTCTCGCCGTAGTAGTGGGAAGGGGCGGCCTCCCCCAGGCCGTCGATGCCGTCGTGGGCGATCCGCACCAGGGTGTTGGCGTGGGCCTTCGAGCCCCCGACCGAGATACGGAATTCGAAGGCGGTGGTCAGGTCGAGCGGTTCATGCGAGAGCCGCACCGCCCCTCCGCTGCGCCGCCCCACGCGCCACCGCCTCCGCCAGCGGCCCTGCCCCGAAGCGCACCGGATCGGTGACCGGCAACCCCGTGTCCCGGGCCGCTGCCTGGATCTCGCGTCGGGCCTCGGCCTCTTCCAACGCCCCGGTGTGAAGGGCGATTCCCATCACCCGACCGGGCGAAACCCAGCCGGCCGCGGTCTCGTAGGCCCGCACCAGCTCGGGAAGCGGTGGGATCTCGGGCTCGCCCCGTGGTGTCGCGCCCACGGCGCCCGCCGGCGCGGCGGGCCGAGCCGACGGGGAGCGCATCGTGGCTCGGCCTGGCTGATGGCAGAGTAGCATCGCCTGCGGACACGCCCCGTGCAGGAGCGCCAAAGTCACGCCGGAATAGCCCGGGTGGTGCAGGGCACCCTGACCCTCGACCAGCACGACCTCGGCCGAGCGGGCGGCCTCGACCACCAAGTCCTCCACCACCCCGGCCACGAAGTCCCCCGGCACCGCGTCCACGGCCACGCCACGATCCGCCAGGAAGATTCCGGTTTGTCCGGTGGCCACGAATGCGGTCCGAAGCCCCAGCGCCTCGAGGGCGGGCTGGATCTCGAGGGCCGTCGTCATCTTGCCGACGTTGCAGTCGCTGCCCACCGTGACCACCACCAAGGCGTCCACCTCCGCGGCGCGTCGCGCGGCCACCGGGTGGCCGGCGGGCGGCCGCCGGACGTCCACGAGCCGCGCCCCACGCGCCGCCGCCAGTCCAACCAGCTCCCGGTCGTCGGCCAGGAAGGCATGGAGCCCCGACAGCACGTCCCAGCCCCGCTCGAGCGCTTCGCGCACCACGGAGCGCCACTCCGCCGGCAGCTCGCCCCCCTGGGGGGCGATCCCGATCATCAGGCTGTCCGCGCCCGCCGCCGCCGCCGCGGCCAGGTCTTCCACCACCGGCAGGTCGCCGCCCCACCCGACGCATTCTTCGGCGGTTCGCCCGGCTCTGGTCGAGTCGATCACCGCTGCCACCTCGCGCCGCCGGTACCGCAATACGCCCGCTGCGGTCTTGGCGTCGAGCGCCGTAAACCGTCCTTCGGCCAGCAGCGCCAATCGTCGGGTCTTGCCGAGCATGGCCCTCAGCGCAGCGATCCGTACACCCGCAGGTATCGCTCCACCATCTCGTCCACGCTGAACCGCTCGCGCGCCACGCGACGCGCGTTGCGCCCCAGGGTGCGGCGGAGGTCTTCGTCGGTCAACAGGTGGAGGACCGCGGAGACGAACCCCGCCGTATCCCCGGGGTCGTGCAGGAAGCCCGTCACGCCGTGTTCGATCACCTCGGGCAAGCCGCCGATATTGGACGCCACCACCGGCACCTCCGCGCTCATCGCTTCGAGCGCGACCAGACCGAAGCTCTCGGAAGAGCTGGGCAATAAGAAGACATCGGCAAGCGGCAGCAATTCCTCCATGCAATCCTGGTTGCCCAGGAAAAGCACGTCGCGTTGCAACCCGAGCTCGCGCGCCAACTGCTCGGCCCCGGCTTTCTCTGGGCCGTCCCCGATCATGACCAGCTTGGCCCGCAGCCGCTTGCGGACTTCGGCGAATACCTGAATCACCACCGGGATATTCTTGACCGGTCTGAAGTTGGAGGCATGCATCAGGACGCGCGCCGAGGCCGGGGCGAGGCGCAGCGTGGTCCGTCTGCGAGGCGCGAACACCCGGGAGTCGACGAAGTTGTAGATCACGTCGATTGGACGAGTGATGCCGAAGCTTTCCTCGGCGCGCTCCTTGAGGAAGCGGCTGACCGCCGTGACCCGGTCGCTGGACTGGATGCTGAACTGGGTGACGCGGAAGAACGCCGGTTCCATCCCGACCACTGTGATGTCGGTGCCGTGGAGGGTGGTGACCACGCCCAACTGGCGCGGCCGCAGGAGCTGGCGCGCCAGATAGGCGCTGGCCGCGAACGGCATGGCATAGTGCACGTGGAGCAAGTCGAGGCCGTAGTTCTCGGCGACTTCCACCATCTTCGTGGTGAGGGCCAGGTTGTAGGGGGTTTGCTCGAACACCGGGTAGGACGCGGGCGTGGCCTCGTGGAAGTAGAGGTTCGAGGCGAACGTGCGCAGGCGGAAGGGCAGCCGGTGCGCGATGAAGTGCACCTGGTATCCGCGTTTCGCCAACGCCAGGCCCAGCTCGGTGGCCACCACCCCGCTACCACCGAAGTGCGAATAACAGGTGATCCCGATGCGCCTGGGGCGCTTCCGGCTCCTTGGCCGGCCGCTCCCCTGCCGGCGGGTTCCACCGCGACCGGGGGCCGGGGGGTCGCGTCGCCGCGGCCGCCGTGTCATGCCGGCTCTCTCGTGGACCCCGGCAGCAAGACCCGAGCGTCTTCGACCAGAAACGGGACCGGCGAGCGATACCCTTCGCCGTAACGGACGCCGATCGCAGCGCCGAAGCCGCGGGCGCGTGATTCCACCTCTTCCACGAACTCGGGGCGGGTCAGGTAGGTGGCCGGGCCGGGCCCGGAACCGAGCTGGCTCTGGTGCGCGCGGAGTGCCTGAAGGCGCCGGCTCCACACCGAGGTGATATCGACCACCAGGTGAGGTCGGCGCATCGAGCGGTAGAGCGCGAACAGCAGCCGGCCCGGCCGGAAGCGCTCGCCACCGGCCTGGAATCGGGCCAGCCCGGCCAGATAGCAGGCCCGAGCCACCAGCCGTGAGGCCTCGACGTGATCCGGATGGACGTCCTCGGCCTCCGGGGCCACCACCAGCCGAGGACGCTCCGACCGGAGGCACTCGACGAGCGCCACTTGCTGGGAACGATCCCGAGCGTCGAGCCCGAGGTCCGGCAGACGGAGGTTGAGCCGCCGCGCGATCCCCAGCGCGCGCGCTGCCTCCTCGGACTCCCGCGCACGTTCCTCGACGGTTCCGCGGCTGGCCGCCTCGCCGCGGGTCAGGTCCACGACCCCCACGCCGTGGCCGTGCGCGGCGAGCAGCGCCGCCAGGCCCCCTGAGGTCAGCTCCACGTCGTCGGGGTGGGCCCCGAAGAACAGGGCGTCGAGCGCCATCACAGCTCCAGCAGATAGTGGGAATGAGCGCCGTGCTCGAGTCCTTCGGCGTGCGACTCCGCCAAGTCGCACAACTCGGCCACCAGCGCCACCCCCCGGTAGGCGACCGGCTCGAGCGACGCCAGCCGCCGCTCCTGCAGCTTGTCGCCCGGCAGCAGGTAGTAGCGCAGCCTCGGCCATTCCGGATGCTCCCGCTCCAGGCGGTGCCGGGATTTTCCGACCAGCCCCTCGGCGAGCCGCGCGAATTGGTAATCGATCTTGCCGCGCGCCGACTCGACCAGCTGCGGCAGGCTGGCGTCGAGACGCGCGCTCAGGGTCGAGAAGCGTTCGAGCCCGGTCAGCGCATCGGCGCGGATCCGCTCGAGCTCGGCGCGCACGCCACGCGGCAACAGCCGCTCGGCCTCGCGCCGCAGCACCGTGTCGGTCGTCGCCACCAGCTCCCAGGGATCGACCCCCGACTGCACCAGCAGTTGCACGGCCGCCGGCGGCACCCACGTGGCTCCGAACCGCGGCACCGGGCACGCAGGCCGGACGTCGAGGATCTGATAGGCTTCCTTGAGCTGGGCCAAGTACGCCAGCTCCCCTGGCCCGCAGGCCATGGCCACGGTCGGCAACACGCCGTCTTGGACCACCGGGCGAAGGGCGACTCCCGGACTCAACAACACTCCTGGGCCTCGGGCCCGCGCTTCGGCCACGGCCACCTTGCGGCGCGTGCCATCCTCCAGCGCGAATACCAGCGACTCGAGGGACGCATCGGCCAGCGGTCGACGGCCCAGCGCCGGCTCCAGCTCGGCACCGGCTTGCCGCACCGCTTGTGAGCATTCTTCCGCCCGCAAGAGATAGCGATCGATCACGCTCCGTGCCGCGGCCCGGAACGCGGGAAGCCGCGGATCCACCACGACCAGACCTTGCTCGGCGAACAAACGCAACATGAGAGCGCTGTGCAGCTCGCCCAAATCCCGCGCCGCGGCGAGGCAGCCCTGCCACAGGCGGGCCACCTCGGCATGGCCGGGAAGTCCCAACCAGCGCGCCAGCGCCTCCTCGCCGAGCACCTGCAGCGGCTCGATCGCGATGTTGCCGACCAGGCTCCCCGCCCGGTGCGCGTGATCCGGCAGGGTGAGATCGCGGAGCGCCAGCGTGGCGTCGGCCGCGGCGATGGAACGGATTTCGTCGAAGTCGGAGTCGTCGACGTGGGTCCAGAAGAGGGGCACGCAGGGCACGCCGCTGCGCGTGGCCACCCGGCGCGCGATTCCGACCGCCGCCGCCGTCTTGTGCAGCGCGTACAGCGGTCCCCCCAGCGGGGCAGGTTGCTGCCCCGCCACCGAGCACACCGCCTCGCCCCGGATCAGCCGCTCGAGCGCCGCCTTCGAGGCATGAGACGCACCGAGTCGCTGGTGATAGTCGAGCAGCGCCTCGGCGAGATCGGTCGGCAGGGGCATCCGCTTCGCCGCCACCAGCCCCGCCAGACGGTCGCGTTCGGACCACGACACCGGGAAGCGGACCCGAGCCAACGCGCCGTGGCTCACGATTTCGTGGGTGAGGAAGTCGAACAGGCGGTCGAAGGGCGGCTCCGGACGGCCCACTACCTGCGCGCGCACGATGGAGGCGCGCGTCACCACAAGGGCCAACCGAGGGACAGCTTCGGTGCGGGGCGCGGCCGGCAGGCGGGCGAGGGGTCCGGGGAAGGCATGGATCAGGGCATCTTAGGAAGGCCCTGCCGAGAGGTCAACGTGTCGACAACCGCGTCCGCGCTCGTCCGGTGGCGGTGGAGAAGACGCAAACCCCTTGACGGTCCCGGGCGACCTTGGACAGTATCCACGCCCTGCGCCGCCCTTCGAGACCTCCGGAGCCCCGACGTGAACGCCGTTACCGACCGTGCCCTCAACGCCGCCCAGCTCGCCGGGGCCAGCTACGCCGACGTGCGGGTCGTCGAGTCGCGCGCTCAGTTCGTCGAGGTCAAGAACCGCAAGGTCCGGCGCCGATCCTGCCGATCGAGCGCGGCGTCGAGGCCACGGCCACCTGTACGCCCGAGGAGCGAGCGGGTGCCGTGGGGCCCGTAATCGAGGCCGTGCTGGCGCGCGGCATGAACGCGACGGGCGCACTGACCACGGCCGCGACCTCCTTCGCCCTGGCCAGCAGCGAGGGCATCTTCGCGTGCCATCCCGACACCTACGCCAACTTCACTTGCACGGTACGGACCGGCGATTGGAGCGGGTGGTGCGACCGCCATCGGCGGGACTGGCGCGAGCTGGATCCGCCGGCCCTCGGAGCCTCGGCGACCACGCTCATCGAGCGCGGCGTGGCGCGAGCGGTGGTCCATGACCGGCGCACCGCCCGGATCGCCGGCGTCGAGAGCACCGGACATGCGGGCCCGCCGCCGTCGGTTGAGGGGCCCATCCCCTACGACCCTGATCCTCGGCACCGGAGATGCCTGCGTCGTCGCCCCGGCGCTCAAGGTGCAGGATTTCCAATTCACCGGTGTGGCCCCGTTCTGAAGCCCTCGTGATCGGCGGGCAGATCTCACCCGAAGAGGCCCAGCGGACCGCCACCCACGCGATCTGGACGTTCCCGGCCATTCTGGCCAGCGCGTTCGTCGTCGCCTGGGGCGCCGAGGCGGCGCAGTTCTACATCTCCCAAGGCCTCGCCTTGGCCCTCTTGGCCTGGATCCAAGTGTTGCCGGAGTTCGCGGTGGAGGCGGTGATTTCTTGGCGCCGCGACGTGCCACTGATGACCGCCAACTTCACGGGCGCGCTGCGACTCCTGACCGGCCTCGGCTGGCCCATGATCTGGATCGTCCATGCGGTCTCGCGCCGGCGGCGCGGCCTGCGCGACGTCTGGCCCCCCATCCATCTCGAGGAGGAACATGCCGCCGAGGTCGTCGGTCTGATCCCGCCGCTCGTGTACTTCGCCTGGATCATTTTCAAAGGCACGCTCGACTGCTGGGACGCCGCCGTGTTGCTCGCCTTCTATGCCGGCTACCTAATGGTCTTGAACCGCATCCCCCCCAAGGAGCACGAGGAGATCGAGGACGTCGCGGCGGTAGCCCGCGCGGTGGTCCGGTTGGACTCGCGACGCCGGCGGCTCGCCCTCGTCGGCCTGTTTCTCGCTGGCGGGGCGGGGATCTACCTCACGGCTCGGCCATTCCTGGAAAGCATGGTCGGGCTGGCGACCGTGCTCGGGGTTTCGCAATTCGTCTTCATCCAATGGGTGGCGCCGTTCCTTTCGGAGTTCCCCGAATTCGTCAGCACCTCCTATTGGGCGCGCAGTCGGGGCAAGGCGGGCATGGCCCTCATGAACATGGTGTCCTCGAACATCAACCAGTGGACCGTGCTGGCGGCGATGATCCCCATCGTCTACTCCCTGTCGCTCGGACACCCGGCCGCCGTCCCGCTCCAGGAACATCGGGTCGAGTTGATGCTGACGCTGCTCCAGGGCGCACTCGGGCTGGTCCTGCTCGCCAACTTCACGTTCCATGCCTACGAAGCGCTCGGCCTGTTCGCGCTTTGGTTCGCTCAGTTCTGCGTGCCTCACTGGCGCGAGGAGATCTCGATCGTCTATGCGGTCTGGTTGGTGTTCGAGCTCGGCTCGGCCGCCTGGCGGCCCGGCCGCCTGAGGGCGTTCCTCGTGTTCCCTAGCTTGTGGTCGGCGGGTCGGCGCCGCGGTCGCGCCTGAGCGCTCGGCGCCCCAGCATCCGTCGCGTGCCCGCGCGGACCAGGGCCTCGACGGTGTCGAGCTCGGCGACCCGGAGTCTTTTCATCGCCAGGTAACCAATCACGATGGCGATCCCGAGGCCGGCGCTCACGACCGCGAGCTCGGCGATGATCCGGCCATGCCACGAATCCCCGAGCAGCCGGAGGCCGACGAAGCCGGGAAGGGCGCCGATCCCGGCCGCGAGCAGCACGCGGGCCAGCGTATCGAGCATGCGGCGCGCTTCCATCGGGCCGATGCGCCGGCGCAGGTAGAACCCCAGCTGCAGCAGGTTGGCGATCGAGGTCACCGAGGTGGCGAGCGCCAGCCCCAGGTGGCCCAGTCCCAGGAAACGAAGCGGGCCGACGAACAGCAGGTTGAGCGCCAGATTGAGAGCCACCGCCACGAAGCTGGCTTTCAACGGCGTACCGGTGTCTCCGAGTGCGTAGAAGGTCCGGGTCAGCACGCCAACCGCGGCGAACGCCGGGAGCCCGAGGCAGTACATCACCAGGGCATCCCCGGTGCGGATCGTATCGGTCGGGCCGAAGCGGCCGTGCTCGTAGAGCAAGGCCACCACCGGTCGCGCCATCACGGCCAGCCACACCGCCGCCGGCGCGGTGAGCAGGAACACCAGCCGCAACGTCGCCGAGAGCGTGGTCTTGAGGGCTCCCAGATCCCGGCCGACAGCCGCGCGCGAAAGCGCCGGAAGGCTCACGGTCGCCAGCGCGACCCCGAACACGCCGATCGGTAACTGCATGAGCCGGAACGCGTACCACAGCCACGACACGCTGCCCTGCTCGAGCAGGCTCGCGATCAGGGTGCTGACGAAGAGGTTGAGCTGAGTGGCCGCCAACCCCACCGTCGCCGGCAACATCAGCCGCGCGACCCGGGCCACGCCCGGATCCCAGAGCGGCCGCTGGAAGCGGGGCCGGAATCCCTCGGCCCACAGGGCCGGCAGCTGGAAGGCGAGCTGTCCGGCGCCCCCGATCACCACGCCGAGGGCCATGGCCAGGATGGCGGGCTGCCCATACCGCCGAAACATCGGGATCAGCGCCACCCCTCCCACCACCATGCCCACATTGAGCATGGCCGGGGCGAGCCCGGGCACCGCGAAGCGGCCGCGCGCGTTCAGCATGCCCATGACCGCTGCCGCCACGGCGACCAGAGGAAGGAACGGCAGCATCACCCGCGTCAGCAGGACCGTCAGCTCGAGCTTGCCGGGAATCGAGCCGAAGCCCGGCGCGAAGATCCGCACCAGCCAAGGAGCCACGACGTAGCCGAGCGTGCAGACCACGAGCAAGACCGCCGAGAGGGCGACGATGAGCCGTAATCCCAGCTTCCAGGCCTCGGCGTCGCCTCGGGTGGATTGAACCTCGGTGAAGGTCGGCACGAAGGCCGACGACATGGCGCCCTCGGCGAAGAGATCGCGGAGCAGATTGGGGATGCGAAACGCCACGTTGAAGGCGTCGGTGGCGAAGCCGGCCCCGAACAGCACCGCCATGACCTGCTCCCGCACCAGCCCCAGCAGACGCGACAGCAAGGTGGCGGCTCCCACCGCCCCGGCGTGCCGCGCGACCCGGAGCTCTTCGCTCATCGCCGGGTCCGTACGCGTGACGGACCGCTGGAGCCCGTGCTAGGTTGCCGGGCCATGTCTCCTTTCCAGGCGGCGGTGTTGGGGACCATTCAGGGACTCACCGAGTTCCTGCCGATCTCGAGCAGCGCGCACCTGTACGTCGTGCCCACCCTGCTGCGTTGGTCGTACGCCGGAGTCGCCTTCGACGTGGCCCTCCATTGGGGGACGCTGCTGGCGCTGGTGGCGGCGTTCCACCGAGACTGGTGGGAGCTCGGCCGTGGGGCCTTCAGTCGCGACCGGGCGACCCGGGTCGAGAGCCGGCGGGTGTGGCTCAAGCTGGCGGCGGCTTCGGTGCCGGCCGCCGTGGTCGGCCTGGCGGTGGAAGGATGGGCCGACACGGTGCTTCGCTCCCTGCCGCTGCAGGCGACGACCCTGTTCGTGTTCGGTTTCCTGCTGTGGTGGGTGGACCGGACGCGAGCCGAGGCGCGCGACGAGGTGGTGCCGGGATGGGGAACCTGTCTGGTGGTTGGCTGGGCGCAGACCCTGGCGCTGGTTCCGGGCGTCTCGCGCTCGGGAATCACGATCACGGCGGGCCGGGCGATGGGACTCTCGCGGATCTCGGCGGCGCGGTTTTCGTTCTTGCTCGCGACGCCGATCACCTTCGGGGCCGGGCTGCTCGAGCTGAGAAAGCTGACGCCCGGACTGCCGCCGTCGACGCTCGCGATCGGAGTCGGCACCGCCTCGCTCACCGGCTTCCTCGCCATCCGTGGCCTCATTCGCTGGCTGGAACGTGGGGGCTTCGGGGCGTTCTTCGCCTACCGCGCGCTGCTCGCGTTGGGCATCCTCATCTTCATGAGGTAGGGCTGGCCCGGTCGCGGCGCGTCATCTTGTCCTTGAAGTAGCGGTTCAGCCGGTCGCGCAGGCTGATTCGGGCCCGATGCAGGCGCGATTTGACGGCCGCCACCGAGATGTCGAGCACCTCGGCCACCTCGGCGTTCGAGAGCCCCTCGACGTCGCGCAACACGAAGACCGTGCGCAGGTCCTCGGGCAGGCGAGCGATGCCCTCCTCCATGACCTCTCGGGTCTCGGCGTCCAACAGCTCTTCCAGCGGCTCGGCGGACCAGTCGGGCAAGGCCAGCGGCTCGGCATCCTCATACGGACTCTGGGACTGCTCGAGCGAAACATGACGGTCGCGGCGCTTGCGGTACTTCATCAGCGCCGCGTTGGTCGCGACCCGGTAGAGCCAGGTGGAAAACGTCGACGCCGCCTTGAAGTTCTTGAGTCCCCGGTAGGCGGAGAGGAACGCGTCCTGAAGCGTCTCCGCGGCATCCTCCTCATGGCGCAGGATCTTGTAAGCGAGCCGGTAGACTTTCTCCTTGTACCGGTGGACCAGCTCGTCAAACGCGCGATTATCGCCGGCCTGGGCGATCCGGACCAGGTCTTCGTCTCGCCGCTCGCGATAGGTTTCAGCCATCCGCAGCCCACCGCGACCCGGAGCCGGCATCGCCCCTTCCTATGCACGCCACCTGCCTCATGCGAAGGCCTCCACCCGATTCTCGAGCACGCCGATGCCTTCCACCTCGACCTCGATCCGATCCCCGATCTCGACCGGGGCGATCCCGGCCGGCGTCCCGGTCGCGATCACGTCGCCTGGTTCCAGCGTCATGACGTGCGAGATGAAGCTGACCAGGGTTTCGACCGGAAAGAGGAGGTCGGACGTGTGGCCGCGCTGGCGGACGCGGCCGTTCACCCGGCACTCGATTCCCAAAGCGTCGGAAGGAAGGCCCACCGCCACCCACGGACCCAGGGGAGCGAAGGTATCGAAGCCTTTCGCCCTTGTCCATTGCCCGTCCCGCTTCTGGTAGTTGCGCGCGGTGACGTCGTTCATGCAGGTGAGCCCCGCAACGTGACCTAGCGCCTGGCCGGGTGCGACGCGGCGTGCCCGGGTCCCGATGACCACGCCCAGCTCGGCCTCGGGATCGAGTCGGGTAACACCCGGGGGATAGCGGATCGGCTGCCGGCTCGCGATCACGCTGCTCGGGGGCTTCAGGAACAGCAAGGGTTCTTCGGGAAGGTGGCTTCCCGGGGCGACGCTCAAGCTCTCGGCGAAATGTTCGCGGTAGTTGAGCCCCACGCAGACGATCTTGCTGGGGGTGACGGGAGCCAGCAGGATGACGCGGTCCATCGGATCGCGGACCTTCGTCTCGCGGCCTCCCTCCCACGGGGCGGCGGTCCAGCGCACGAAGCCGTCGCCTTCGAGCCGTCCGACGTGGGGGGTCCCGTCGCGCTCGTAGCGGCCGATCTTCATCCTGTCGAGACGGGGCATTCGGCCGGATCCGGGAGAGCCACAAAAAGAGGAGGCTCTCCGTCGCACACCGTGGTTCAACCCCGGCGACACCCGGAAACGATGGCACGTCCGCTTCGCTTTCTAAGGTGTCGAAGGTCGAGGAACACGCGTCGGACAGGGAACCTCGCTCCGCAGGTCAGAGTCTCGAAGGACCCAGGCCGCAGGGTCAAGCGGAAAATGGATGGATCGCTCGGCGCAACGGGTCCTGGTTTGACCCTCGGTCGACGGCTCTGCTAGCTTCCCCCCCTGTATGTCTCGACGTCGCGGCTCCAGGCCCCGTCAGGCCGCGGCCGAGTTGCTCTCCCGCATCGAGCACCGCACTGCCCGCCTTGGGGTCATCGGACTCGGGTATGTCGGCTTGCCGCTGGCGGTCGAGTTTGGTCGTGCCGGCTTTGAGGTGGTCGGCCTCGACGTGGACCCGAAGCGGGTGGCCGAGCTGCGCAAGGGACGCTCGTACATCCAGGACGTGTCGAGCCGCGACGTTCGCGAGCTCGTGCGTTCCGGCAAGCTCGACCCCGCCACGGATTTCCGCCGCCTTCGGCAGGTCGACGTGGTTAACGTCTGCGTGCCCACGCCGCTGTCCAAGCAGCGCGATCCGGATGTTTCCTACATCGTCGCCGCGTCCCGGGAAGTGGCGCGCCACCTGCATCGCGGCATGCTGGTCATCCTCGAGAGCACGACCTACCCGGGGACGACCGAAGAGCTGATCCTCCCCCTGCTGCAGCACGACGGGATGAAAGTGGGCCGCGATTTCTTCCTGGCCTTCTCACCCGAGCGCGTCGACCCCGGCAACCCCCAATTCAACACCCGCAACATCCCGAAGATCGTCGGGGGGATGACGCCGACCTGCACCCGCGTGGCAACTCGGCTCTACGAGCAGCGCTTGGAGCGGGTGGTGCCGGTCTCGTCCACGCAGGTCGCCGAGATGGTCAAGCTGCTCGAAAACACGTTCCGCAGCGTGAACGTCGGGCTGGTCAACGAGTTGGCGCTCATGTGCGCGCGGCTCAAGATCGACGTCTGGGAGGTCATCGAGGCGGCGGCGACCAAGCCGTTCGGATTCATGCCGTTCTTTCCCGGCCCCGGGCTGGGCGGCCACTGCATCCCGGTCGATCCGTTCTACCTCTCGTGGAAGGCCCGCGCCAGCGGTTTCGAAGCACGCTTCATCGAGCTGGCCGGCCATGTCAACGGCCACATGCCGGAGCACGTCGTCGACCTCGCCGCGCAAAGTCTCAACGGGCAGGGCAAGGCGGTGCGGGGATCCCGGGTGCTGGTGCTCGGCGTCGCCTACAAGGCCGACGTCGACGACACCCGGGAGAGCCCTTCCCTGGACATCATGGCCACGTTGCAGGGCCGCGGCGCGCGGGTGGACTACAGCGATCCCTTCGTGCCGGTGCTCGACTTCGCGGGTCGGCGAATGAAGACCGTGACGCTGACTCCGGCCCGCCTGCGACGATACGACTGCGTGGTGATCGCAACCGCGCACCGGGACTTCCCCTACGCAGACATCGTCCGCCACGCCCGCGGCATCGTGGACACTCGCAACGCCCTGCGCGGCCGGCGCTCGAAGAAGATCATCCGCCTCTAGCGGTCCCCAGGCGACAACGCCGGCCGAGGCTCGACCGCATCGACTCGGTGCCCACGTAGAGGAACCCGGCGAGCAGGAACATCAGGAACGGTACCGTCCGATAGTGCCCCCCGCACCCGGCGAACACCGTGACGGCCGCCAGGTAGGCCGCCAGCGCGATCTCCGCGCGCCCCGACAGTCCGCGTCCCGAATCGTAGCGCGCCAGGTCGATCGTCCGAAGGGATCCATCGCCGGTCTTTGGCGTGCGCTCCCAGTTGCCCACGCGGCCCCTCATCCCCTCGATCACGGCGCGGGCGTTATTGAGCGAGAGCCCCACCCCAAGAACCAGGGCCGCCGGAACGTCGCAGATCAACTGCAGCGGACCACCGCCCGAAGCACGTCGCGCCACCGCCAGGAACAGGGCGACCTGGAGAACTCCCAGCAAGCTGACGCCCATCTGGAGGATGCCGGCGAATGCGGGAGAATCCATCCGGGTGCCGAGCAGGACCGGCCACAGCAGCAGGGCCACCGCCAGCACCAATGGATACGCGGCGTTGCCGGTGAGGTGGAAGAACGCCTCGAGCTTGACCCGGGCCGGCAGCCGCGCCGACAGTAGACTCGGCAGGACCTTCCGGGCGGTCTGGATCGAGCCCTTGGCCCAGCGCCGCTGCTGCGACTTGAGGGCCTCGATGTCGCCAGGCAACTCGGCGGCGGAGTGTACGTTTGGGTCGAACACGAAGCGCCATCCCCGGAGCTGAGCGCGGTAGCTGAGGTCGAGATCCTCGGTGAGCGTGTCGTGCGACCAACCTCCGGCATCCTCGATGCAGGCGCGGCGCCAAAGGCCCGCCGCGCCGTTGAAATTGATGAACAGGCCACTCGCCATCCGGGCCCGATGCTCCACCAGGAAGTGGGCATCCAGCATGGCGGCCTGGGCGGCGGTCAGTAGGGAGCGATCCCGATTGAGGTGCTCCCAGCGTGCTTGCACCATGCCCACCGCCGGATCGTCGAAGTGCGGCACCAGCCGGCGCAGGAAGCCGCTTGGCGGCACGAAGTCGGCGTCGAACACCGCCACAAGCTCTCCCTTCGCCTCGGCCAGACCGGCCGCGAGGGCGCCGGCTTTGTAGCCGCTCCGCTGGGTGCGGTGGAGGTGCCGGATGTCGGTTCCTCGCGCCCGATGACGCGCCACGGCCGCGGCGGCACGGAGGCGAGTCTCGTCCGTCGAATCGTCGAGCACCTGAATCTCGAGCCGATCGGCGGGGTAATCGAGCGCCGCGACGGAGTCGAGCAGGCGGTCGACGACCAGCCGTTCGTTGTAGATCGGAAGCTGGACCGTGATCCGGGACCAGTCCCGGCAACCCGGCTTCGTCCGGAAGCGGAACGAGGGGGCAGGCGGCACGCTCTTGCGCGACACGCTGCGCCACCAACGCCACAACACCAGCGTACGATGGGAGGAGTAGAGGCCGAGCAGCAGCTCGGCCAAGACGAATGCCGTCAGCAGCACCGCCTGGATCCCTGCCAGCACCGCGTGGGGTCCAGGCACGTGGAAGCCAAACGGGGTCGAAGTCAAGACCAACCCACCCTAGGGTGTCCCGACGCTCACCGTCAATTCGGAACCGGCCCCCGGCGGGGGTTGGTGCGGAGGCCCGGGACGGACGATCCGGACCTCCTCGGCTCAGTTCACGACTTCGAAATCTGCATCCACCGCGCCGTCGCCCGGCTTCTTCTTGGCGCTGCCCTCGGTCGCGGCGCTGGCCGGCTCTTCCGTTGCCGCGGCGGGCTGCCCCGCAGCGCCCTGGTAGAGCGCCGCCGCCGCTTGATGCCAGACCCGCTGGAGGGCTTCGGAGGCCGCGGTGATTTTCGCCGCATCTTCGGACTTCAGCGCTTCGCGAACCTGCGACAGCTCGCTCTCGATGCTGCCGCGCAACGTCGCGTCCAGCTTGCTGCCATGCTCCTTGAGGTTTTTCTCGACCTCGTAGGCCAGCTGATCCGCCCGGTTGCGGGCCTCGACCGATTCCTTGCGCTTGCGATCCTCGCCGGCGTGCGATTCCGCCTCCCGCACCATGTCCCGGATCTCCGCTTCCGACAATCCGCTCGACGCCTCGATGCGGATGCTCTGCTCCTTGCTGGTCGCACGGTCCTTGGCGGACACGTGCAAGATCCCGTTGGCGTCGATGTCGAACGAGACCTCGATCTGCGGGATGCCGCGCGGCGCGAGCGGGATGCCGTCGAGGTGGAAGCGCCCGATGGTCTTGTTGTCGCGGGCCATCGGCCGCTCCCCTTGCAGCACGTGGACCTCGACCGTGGTCTGGCTGTCGGCCGCGGTCGAGAACACCTCGCTCTTGCGGGTGGGAATGGTGGTGTTCCGGGCGATCAAGGTCGTCATCACGCCCCCCAGGGTCTCGATGCCGAGCGAAAGCGGCGTGACGTCGAGCAACACCACGTCGCGAACTTCGCCGGCCAGCACCGCCCCCTGGATGGCGGCCCCGATGGCCACCACCTCGTCCGGGTTGACGCCCTTGTGCGGCTCCCTGCCGAAGATCTCCTTGACCAGCTCCTGCACCTTGGGCATCCGGGTGGCTCCACCGACGAGCACGACCTCGTCGATCTGCGAGGCGCCGAGCCCGGCATCCTTGAGCGCCTGCTGAACCGGCCCGCGGCAACGCTCGATCAGATCCGCCACGAGCTGCTCGAGCTTGGAGCGGGACAAACGGATCGCCAAGTGCTTGGGTCCGTTCTGGTCGGCGGTGATGAACGGCAGGTTGACCTCGGTCTCCAGCGTCCCCGAGAGCTCGCATTTGGCCTTCTCGGCCGCCTCCTTGAGCCGCTGCAGGGCCATCGGATCCTTGCGCAGGTCGATGCCCTCCTGCTTCTTGAATTCGTCGGCCAGGAAGTCGATCACGCGCTGGTCGAAGTCGTCGCCGCCCAGGTGGGTGTCCCCGTTCGTCGAGCGCACCTCGAACACGCCGTCCCCAATCTCCAGGATCGAGATGTCGAAGGTGCCGCCTCCGAGATCGAAGACAGCGATCTTCTCGTCTTTCTTCTTGTCGAGCCCGTAGGCGAGCGAGGCGGCGGTCGGCTCGTTGATGATGCGCTTGACGTCGAGCCCGGCGATGCGGCCGGCGTCCTTGGTCGCCTGGCGCTGGCTGTCGTTGAAGTACGCGGGCACCGTGACGACGGCCTCGATGACCTGCTCACCGAGATACTCCTCCGCGGTCTGGCGCATCTTCTGCAGGATCATCGCCGAGATCTCGGGTGGCGAGTACTCGCGATCTCCGGCGCGGACCTTGGCCTCGCCGTTCTCGCCGCGCACGACCTCATAGGGAGCCAGCTTGATCTCGCTGCCCACTTCGTCGTACCGGCGGCCCATGAAGCGCTTGATGGAGTAGACGGTGTTCTTGGGGTTGGTCACCGCCTGGCGGCGGGCCACCAGGCCCACCAACCGCTCCCCGCTCTTGGAAAACGCGACCACCGAGGGCGTGGTGCGGAAGCCCTCCGCGTTGGCGATCACCTTGGGCTCGCCGCCCTCCATGACCGCTACGCACGAATTGGTGGTACCCAGATCGATGCCGATGACCTTACCCATGGATTCCCTGCTTTCTGGACCGGGACCGCGCCGGCCCGGCGGGAGCCGGACCGGCGAGGATCCATCGCTTGTTGGCTGAAGGTCAGGACGCGATATCGACCGCGATCTCGCGCACCCGGGCTTCCTCGGCCTTCGGAACGCGGACCTCGAGCACCCCGTCCCGATACTGGGCCGTCACGCCGTCGCCGCGCACCGGGGTCCCGAAGGTGAACGAACGCTCGAACGTGCCGTAGACACGCTCGGCGCGGTGCAAGCTCTTGCCGTTCTTCTGCACGTCCTCGCGCTTCCGCTCACCGCGAATCGTCAGGGTGTCCCCCATCAGGTTGACCTTCACGTCCTTCTGCGTCATCCCGGGGAGATCGGCCCGGACCACGAACGCATCGGCGGTCTCTTCGATGTCGACCGCCGGCGTCGACAGCGGCGCGACATCGCCGCGGATCACGCCACGGTCGAAGAAGCTCTCGAACAGACGATCCATCTCGTCGTTCAGGCTCGTTCGCTCACGGAACGGGCCCAGGACGGTCGGATTCCAGCGCATCAGCGTCATCATGTACCCCTTTTCTCCAAGATCTCTTGGCAGATTCTCTGGTCGGTCGACTCATTCGCTCTGCCGGTTGTCGGCATCGCAGTCACGGGGGGTGCACGCAGGGCTTGTGCCATGGTTGAGGTGATCGCATAATGTAATGCAGTGGTTCGCGTTGGGCGATTCACCTTCGATCCAAGATCCAGCGGCGAAACGGATCGACGTCCCAGGACGAAACAGCTTTGGTTCATCCCGGCACGGGTCGCGCCGCGGGTCGCGGCGCCGCTGTCCGATCGAGCCGCCCCGCGCCCACGCTGGAGGGCCTCAGCGCTCGGGGAGATAGCCGCTCTTCTCGGACCCCACCAGCAGCTCGTCCTTGGTGTAGATGAAGGACTCCCGGCGGTAGTCCGCCAGCTCGTATTTCTTCTCGAGGAAGATGGCGTCCTCGGGACAGGCCTCTTCGCACATGCCGCAGAAGATGCAGCGCAGCATGTTGATCTCGTAACGTTTCGCGTAGCGCTCGCCGTGGGAGCTCGGGCGCTCCGGATCGTTCTCGGCGGCCTCGACGTAGATCGCGTCGGCCGGGCACGCAACCGCACAGAGCTCACATCCGACGCACCGCTCGAGCCCGTCCTCGTGGCGGGTGAGGATGTGCAGGCCCCGGAAGCGCGGGAACATCGTGAGCTGCTCTTCCGGGTACTGAACGGTGAACGGTTTCTTGAACAGATTCTCGAGCGTGACGCCGAGTCCCTTGCCCAGCTCCTTGAACATCCGAGTCCCCTTCGATCCGCGATCCGCGGCCTGCCTGAACGCCCCGCAGGGTACTGGCGAACTCCGCCCCAAGCAAGACACCGGCGCGACAGCCGCCGGCGCGACCTTCCTCCACGACGGGGCCGCCGCTCTCGTCCTCCGGGCTCAGATTCGCGGCAGCGTGATGCCGCGCTGGGCCTGATACTTGCCCGCCTTGTCCTTGTAGGACGTCTCGCAGGGCTGGTCGCTCTCGAAGAACAGCACCTGCGCGATGCCCTCGTTGGCGTAGATCCTCGCCGGCAACGGCGTCGTGTTGCTGATCTCGAGCGTGACGTGCCCTTCCCATTCGGGCTCGAAGGGCGTCACGTTGGTGATGATTCCGCAGCGCGCGTAGGTAGACTTCCCGAGACAGATGGTGAGCACGTTGCGCGGGATGCGGAAATACTCGATCGTGCGACCGAGCGCGAACGAGTTGGGCGGGATGATCGCGACCGCGCCCTTGAAGTCCACCATCGACCCCGGGTCCATGTGCTTCGGATCCACGATGGTCGAGTTCACGTTGGTGAAGATCTTGAACTCGTCCGCGATGCGGATGTCGTATCCGTAGGAAGAGACTCCGTAGGAAATGACCCCCTGACGCACTTGCTTCTCTTCGAACGGCTCGATCATGCCGTGGGCGCGACACATTTCACGGATCCAACGATCCGGTCGAATGGACATCTCAGGCTCCTCGTTTGAGTCGACCAAGGAGCCGTGCCGCATGGCCCAGCTCCGGAATCAGCAACCGCTTCGTCGTCAGCGCGACCGCATCGGGCGAGCCCGGCAGGGCTACCAACAGCCGACCCCGCGCCACGGCCGCGAACGTCCGTGACAGCCAGGCCGCGCCGCCGACCTGCCCGAAGGCGAGCCACCGCGAGAGCTCCCCGAAGCCCGGTAGCTCCCGGTCGACCAGCGGCCGCAGCGCCTCGGGCGTGCGGTCCCGGGGCGCGATCCCGGTCCCCCCCGTGAGGGCTACCAGGTCCACGCCGCGCCGCGCCAGGGCACCCCGCGCGGCTCGTCGAATCGCCGCCACTTCGTCCGGCACCCAGGCCCGACCCACCACCGCGTGGCCGGCCTGCTCGAGCAGGCGAGCCAGCAGGTCCCCGCTCGCGTCGTCGACGGCGGTCCGCGTGTCGCTCACCGTGATCACCACGCAGCCCAGGGCGCGCCGGGCAGGCGCGGCATGGAGCGGCCGCCTCGCGCGCTTCATGCCGCCCACTCGGCCGCCCGCTCGATCAACGGCCGCGCCTCGAGCTGGAAGTGCGAGAGCCAGCGGTCGGGCTCGGCCAGCCGGTGCTCGTCGAGTTCCGCCAGCGGCGGCTCCCACGCCCCCGACCCTCGCGGCAGCCGCGGCCCGGCCCGCAACGCAAGCTCGCCCAGCTCGGCGAGGCTCCATACCTCGCGCCCCGCGAGCTCGTACCAACCCCGCCATTCGGCGTGCCCCTGGGCCGCCCGTTTCAGCGTCTCGATCGCGTCAGCCTCCGCCAGCGGATTCAGCAAAGCCCGGCCGGCGTGCGGCAGACGCGGCGCCGAGCGAAGCCGCAGCCACAAGGGGCTCCGCGGCCCCACCAGGGGGCCGAGCCGCAGCGTCAGCAGCGGTGCCCCAGTCTCCCGGGCTCGTTCCTCGAGCTGCCACAGCCTCCGGAGCCGGGGGGCCCGGGCGTCCGGATGGACGCCCAGCGCGCTCAGCACCAGGATCCGCCCGCCGGCGACCCGCCACCGACCCAGCCGATCGTCCAACCCCGGCGGAGGGGTGCCGGAACCCAACACTAGGATGGCGCCGGCGGCCGTCGGGGCCGCCTCCGCGCTCACCGGGTGCCCGCCGGCCGCCAGCGCCCCGATCAGTCGTGGGATGGGAGGGTCCCACTGGCCGACGGTGTGGATCATGCGCGATCTTCGAACGCCGCCGCCATCAGTCGGCGCTGCGCCAAGTCGTGCTCGACCCAGTCGCGCACCATCTGGCCGAGCGACAGTGGCCCGCGAACCGGATCAGTCGCGGTCCTCGCCCACTCGGGCGGCCCCAGAGGCGAGAGCCGCCCCAGCAACGTTGCCCGGGTGGTCCGCCACATCGCCAGCACCCGCCCGATGTCCCGGGGGCGATCGCCGCGGCGAGTCCGCGCCCGGGCCTCCACGTCGCGCAGCCTCGGGTTCTCCTCGGTGAGCACGCGCTGCGTGCGCGGCAAGTAGACCTGGCGCTCCCGATCACGGAGATGGCAGAGGACCTGGAGCGGGTTCCACCGGCCCGACCCGAGCGCGATGCCCCATGAGAGCGGATCCTGGTCCTCGACCTGCTGCCCGACCCACGATGGGCTCTCCGCCAGGACGGCCAGGAGTTGCCCCCATTCCCGAAAGGTCATGGGGCCGGGCTCGGCAGACGCCAGCCCCAAGCCAGGCAGCGGGAACGGCCGGCCGAAGCCCCGTCGCAGGTAGGTTTGCGACAGCTCCACGTAGTGTGCCGCCCCGCGTCGGATCGAGGTGCGGCGGGCCGCCGAGAGCACGCCCACCACCCGCGCCGGCACGCCCAGGACCAGGCTCCGCGGAGGGAGCCTCTGGCCCTCGCGGACCAGCGAGCCCGCCCCCACCAGGGAGCCGCCGCCGACCCGAGCACCGGAAAGGATCACGGACCCCATGCCGATTAGGCACTCGTCCTCGACCACGCAGCCGTGAACCACCGAACCATGGCCGATCGTGACTCGGGCCCCGATGCGCGCCGGTTGTCCTTCGTCGACATGGACCACCGAGCCGTCCTGGATGTTGGTCTCCTCTCCCACCACGATCGGGGCGGTATCGCCACGGAGGACGCTGTGGAACCAGACGCTCGAGCGCGCCCCGAGGGTGACGTCGCCCACCACCACGGCTCCCGGCGCCACGAACGAGGTCGCGTCGAGCCTGAGACCGGCCGGCCCGCCACGGGGGCGGCGTCTCATGATGGCCCCACGGCGTCCCCAACGAAAGGGTTCCCTCGGCGTTCGGCTCCCAGGGTGGTTTCGGGACCGTGTCCCGGCAGGACACGCAGGTCGTCGCCGAGCGGAAACAATCGACTACGAACAGAATGCGAGAGCGCCTCGAAGGAGCCGCCTGGCAGGTCGGTTCGCCCCACCGATCTGGCAAACAGCAGGTCGCCCACCCAGAGGATCGAACCCCAACGGAAGGTCACGCTGCCTGGAGAATGGCCTGGGGTGTGGATCACCGAGAGGACCTCGGCGCCGAGCGGGAGCTGTTGTCCGTCGTCGAGCCACAGCAGGTCTTCCGGGGGTTCGGCGGGCGGCAGGCCGAAGGGCTCGCCCTGCCGCTCCAGGGCCTCCAGCAGCGGTCGATCTTCGGGGTGAAGCCAGCAAGCCACCCCCAGCTCCCGCTGGATGTCGCGCATGGCCGCGACGTGATCGTAGTGCGCATGGGTCAGGAGCAGATGCCTGACGCGGAGGTTGTCGTCGTGGATCGCGCGCAGGACGCGCTGGGGCTCGAATCCCACGTCCATCACCGCGGCCTCCCCGGTCCGGGTGCAGCGGACCAGGTAGGCGTTGGTTTCGAAGGGTCCGACCACGAACGCGCGGAAGGCCAGCCCCATCAGCACGCCCCGGCCAGCCGGGTCGGCCGGGCTCCGGGACGCGAGCGGGATGCACGAAGCGAGGACGACTCCAGGCCGCACCCCAGCTCGGGTGGAGACCGGTCCGCCGCCGGTCGGCTCACCGTTTGTACCCGATCCGGTGCAGGAACTCGCGACGCTGTGCGAGGGCCGCCTCGTCCTCGACCCCGCGCGGCGTCGAGCCGTCGACCACCCCCACCACGCCACGCCCCTGATCGGTCGCCGCGACCAGGATCTGCAAGGGATTGGCCGTGGCGCAGAACACGCGGCAGACCTCCGGACATTGCTTCACGGCGTTCAGCAGGTTGATCGGGTAGGCACCGCGCAGCGCCAGGACGAACACGTGCCCGGCCCCGATGCGTTGGGCCGCGCGGACGGCTGCTTCCGTCAGCTCGGGATCGTTGCCTTCGGTGCGGATCAGGCATAGGCCCGACGCTTCGCAAAACGCGAGCCCGAACCGTGCGCCGGGGATCGTGGTGACGACGATCTCGGCCAAGTCCTCGACCGTCTTGATGAAATGCGCCTGCCCGACCACCAGATTACCATCGGCGGGAATCTCGATCGGGACCGTGACCAGCTCCATCGCCCTCGTTCCCCCCCGGGACTCGCCAGCTCCGGTTACGGTGCGTCCCTGCCCCCTTGGACCCGCCATGTTTCCCGGGACTCCACGGCTTCGTGCGGGAGACGAAGCCGGGGGTCCCAGACGGTCAGCGACGTCGCGAGCCGCCGAGCCGCTCACGCGCGAGCTGCGCCTCCCCGGAGTTGGGGAAGCGCTTCATCAGGTCCTCGAAGGTGTGACTCGACTCCGATCGGCGACCCAGGCGCTCCTGGCACAGGGCCAGCTTGTACAGCGCGGCCGGGAGCTTGTCGCCCTTGGGATAGAGGGATTCGACCCGGGCGTACTCGGCGGCCGCGCTGTCGAACGACGCCTGGGCGAAGAAGCACTCGCCGACGCCATAGAGGGCGTTGTCGGAGAGCTCGGTGTCGGGATAGCGGCGCAGGAAGTCCCGGAACCCCTGGAGCGCCAGGGCGTAGCGGCCCTGGGTGAGATCTTGGGAAGCCTGGTCGTAGAGCTGACTGGGATCGCCCCCCGAGGAAGCCGCTGGAGGCGGTCGCTGGCTGATCTGTTGGAAGCGGCCCATGGCCTCGTCCAGTTTGCCTCCCAGGCGTTCCATTTGCTCGAACAGCTCCTTGGTGGTGGTGCCGGCGGTCGCGCGCGTGCTGAGCAGGATCTCCCGTTGCTCGCCGACCTCGCGGCGAGTGTCTTGGAGAACCCGCAGCGCGACCGAGTCCCGGACCGTCAGCGTGTCCACCGCGGTCCGCAGGCTGTCGAGCCCCGATTTGAGCAGCGTGAGCTGCGGCGCGTAGCAGCCCGGCAGGGGTGCCACGGCCAGGGCCAACCCAAGCGCCGCCCACGCCGTCACCGCGAAACGGGGCGCGACGCCGTCACGATCGGTCCCGGGATCGACGCAGGGTCTCATCAGCGGAGCGCGAATTGGGCCCGGCGATTCTTCTGCCAGGCAGTCTCGTCGTGCCCGGCGTCGAAGGGACGCTCTTTCCCGTAGGACACGACCTCGAGACGGGTTGCGGGAATCCCCGCCGCCACCAAGTAGTCGCGCGCCGCCTGCGCCCGCTTCTCGCCCAGGGCCTGGTTGTACTCCACGGTCCCGCGCTCGTCGCAGTGCCCCTCGATCGTGATCTGGAGGCTGCCGTTGTCTCTCAGCAGCTTGGCATCCTTGTCCAGCGCCGCTCGCGCGTCGTCTCGTAGGGTGTAGGAGTCGAAATCGAAGTAGGCCGGATCGAAGTCCCCGGCGCCGACCGCAGGCGCGGGCGGATTCTCCGCCGGCGGAGGAGGAGGAGGCGGCGGCGTTGGAGGAGTCTCCGCCGCCTGCGGCGTCGGCGGCGGCACTGCCGGTTCCGGAGCCTTCTTCGCGGCACATCCGCCCAGTCCGAAGATCGACGCGGACAGCACGAGGATCAGCGGCCAACGCGAGCTCTTCCACTTCATGGCCTACCTCCCGAGTCAGGTTTGAGGTGATTCAGATTGAGCGCCGAACTGCCTTCCGGAGGCCGCGGACCCCAGGCGGGCGATAGCGCGATGCGTCCGCCGGTCTCCAGTTTGCGGGGCGGCGTGTCGTCGAGATCGGTCACGTAGAGCCGGAACGACCCCTCACGGTTCGAGGCGAAGATCAGATGACGCCCGTCGGGCGACCACCGCGGGTTCTCGTTGCTTCCCCCGCTCACCACCAGTCGCGCACCGGTCCCGTCGGGTCGGCACACGTAGACGTCGAAGCCGGCCGCGGTGCGCGCCACGAACGCGATCCGATCGCCTTTCGGCGACCAGGAGGGGGAGTCCGTGTAGTCCACCTCGTAGGTGAGCCGCCGGACGTTACCACCCTCGTGATCCATCACATAGACCTGCGGCGTGCCACCCCGAGCGGAGGTGAACGCGATCTCCCGGCCGGTCGGCGACCAGGTCGGCGACGTGTCGATCGCGCCGTGGCTGGTGAGCCGCCGCGCCGAGCCCCCGCGCGCGTCCAGCAGGTAGATTTCCGCGTTGCCGTCCTGGCTGAGGGTGCAGAGGATCTCCTGCCCGTCCGGCGAGTACGAGGCGCTGGTGTTCAGCCCCCGACGGCCGGAAACCAGGTAGGGACGACCGCCTTCGGCGCGGATCACGAACACCCGGGGCCCGGCACCCCCCCGGTACGAGGTGAAGAGGAGCAGGGACCCATCGGGTGCCCAAGCCGGCGACAAGGCGATGGACCGGTCGTTGGTGAGCGCCCGGAGATTCGCCCCGTCGTAGTCCATCACGCACAGCTCCTTGGTGGAGCCGCTCTGGGTCACGAAGGCAATCGGGGTCCGCGACACCCCCGATTCGCCCGTGAACTGCAGCACGATGTCGTCGGCGAATCGATGGACCAGGCTGCGCCAGTCACGGAGCGCCCCGCGGTATTCCTTGGCCAGGATCGGGCGACGCGCCGGCAAGTCCCGCACCTCGCCGGTCAGGCGGATCTGGCCCCCGTTGATCGTGAGCTTCCCTCCCACCACCGCCTGAGGCTCGAGGCCCTGGGCCCCCGGAGCCCAAGCCCTAGCCACCGTGAAGACCGCCGACCATTCCAGGTCATGGGCCAGGACTTCGTCCGCCTGGGTGCTCCACGAGCGTGCATCCCGTCCCCCGGATGGGGCGAAAGGCTCACAGAGGATGCGGATGCGCTGACCCGCCCCGCTGATGTCGATCCGGACCTCGCTGGGAGACTGGGGAGATGCGGGTCGCGGGATTCCACTGATCAACGCCAGCACCAAACAGGTTCGCCAGTTCATGGGGACTCCCATTCGAAGCCGAAGTGAACGCCCAGCTCTCCCCCGGCATACCCGAACGGCAAAGGGGGCATCGGATCGCTGATCACGACCGCGCGCAGCGCCGCGCGGTCGAAGAAGTCCGCCCCACTGCCGGTCTCGAGGCGTGCACCCGCCAGCTCGCCGTCTCGCCCGATTCGAAAGTACACCACCGCCCGCACCGTCTTCCCGCCGGCGGCCAACCCCGCCGGCGGAGCCCAATTGGAGGCGATCTTGTTGCGCACCAGCACCAGGTAGTACGTGAACTCGAAGGTAGCCGCGTCGACCGCCAGATCGCCGCGCAGCCCGGTGGGCCCGATCCGGGCCGAAGGGAGGGCCGCCGGCGCTTCGGCGGGCCGCTCCTCGCGCCGCGGCTCCTTTACCTTCTTCTCGGGCTTTTGCGGCTTGAGCTTCACACCCTTCTCTTCGACCGGCTTGATCTCCTCCGGCTTGGGCTCGGGGGGCGCCTGGACCGCCGGCGGCGGCGGGGTGGCCGCCGCCGCGGCGTCGATCAGGGCCACCTGTACCACCTCCGGACCGGGAACGATGCTCGCGATCGGACCCCGGACCAGGAACACGCCCACCAGCAGCAGCAGATGCGCGATCCCCGAGCCCAAGACCGAACCCCGCACGCTATCGTCTCCCCACCGCCGGTGGTTGCGTGACCAACCCCAGCGAGGCCACGCCCGAGCGCCGCATGCGCGCGATCAGGTCGACCACCACCCCATACGACACGCGCTGGTCCGCCTTGAGGAACACCGGCCGGCGCGCGGCTCCGGCGCGTTCCAAGGCCGCTTCGAACCCCGCCAGGGGCACGACCGAATTGCCCACCGCCACCGTGCGATCCGAGCGCACGCTCACGATCAGCCCTTCTCGCACGTCCAGCCCTCGTGTCGCGACCTTCGGCAGATCGATCTCCAAGCCGCCCTGCAGGAACGGCGCGGTGACCATGAAGATGATGAGCAGCACGAGCACCACGTCCACCAGCGGAGTGACGTTAATCTCGGCCATCGGGCGTCTCGAGGCTGAGGCGATCATTCGGTCCGCCCACCGATCCGTTGGTCGAGGAACTCGTTCGCGAACTGCCCCGTCGCGTTGGTGAAGTCGCGAAGTCGGCCCAGCAGATGGTTGTATCCCACCACCGCCGGGATGGCGGCAGCCAGGCCCGCCACCGTTGCGATCAGCGCCTCCGCGATCCCGGGCGCGACCACCACCAAGGACGCCGAGCCTTGGGCTCCGATGTTGAGGAACGCCGTCATCACGCCCCACACGGTGCCCATCAGGCCGATGAACGGGGACACGCTGCCCGTGGTGGCGAGAAACCCGACGTGCCGCTCGAGCAGCGCCGTTTCCTCGCTGGCACAGCGGTCCATCGCTCGCTGGGCGATTTCGTAACGCAACGCGGGTGAGCCACCAGACTCCCGAGGGTGCTGCTCCACGGCGCGCTGGCCGATCTGCGCCACCCGCGCCAGCAGGCTGTGCGGGTGCTGCTCGCAGACCAGCCGGAAGTCGGCGTTGCGCGGCAGCCGACGGAAGGCCCCGAGGAACGTCCGGTCTGCCTTCTCGACCCTGGAGTAGAGCCGGGTCCGATTCCAGATCACGGCCCACGAGTACACCGACATGATGAGCAGGATGATCAGGACCCCCTTCGCGAAGGGGCCGGACTGCGCGACCAGCGCCGGAACGGAAGAGCGGACACCGCCGCCCAGTTGGAGCAAGGAAAGACCCACGTTCATTGGCTTCACCTTCCTTGTGAAGTCAGGCCACGCTGGGAACCGGGTGCCGATGACGGTCGACGCGTCTTGTCGTGAGAGCGGATGCACGCTAGCACAGGGCTCGCGAAGCCCTCAAGGAAAACAGCCTGCCGTCAGCGCCCGGCGCCCACCGTCGCCTCGACGGGCCGACCGGCCCAGAGTCCCCGCAAGATCGTTAGGCCGCGCCCTTCGTGCGACCGGGCCTCGCGCACTGTGCCCAGACGACAGGCCGCGCATCTGCGGCGGTCGGGCGATCCGACCCAGACACCTGACCGGACGAGTACAGGGGGTCGTCAATCTGCTGCAAAGAACCAGGACGAGGCTCGTCGGGGCCACATCAAACCGGTATTCTTCTGGGTGCCGGACGCGCACCCACCGGCCGAGGAGACAGGATCCATGCGCACCCGCCCGACCACCGTGCTCTTTGCCCTTCTCACGGTTGGTGCCTGCCACGCCGCAACTTGCTTCGGTGAACCTCGACTGGCGCCACCCTTCTCGGTCAAGGGCCTGGATGGGAGGATCATCCGACTCTCCGACTTCCGTGGCCGCCCGGTGGTGGTGGATTTTTGGGCGACCTGGTGCGGGCCTTGCCGCGCGAGCATGCCGCATTTGGACGCGCTTCAGCGCCGATACGATCCGCGGGGGCTGGTGGTGATCGGCTTGTCGGTGGATGAAGGCAGCGCGCAGGGAGTCCGGCAGTTCGCCGCCCGCATGGGGGTCGGCTTCCGGCTGGCGATGGCCGACGAGGGGCTGCTGGACCGCTATGGCCCCATCCGGTACCTGCCGACGACGTTCTTCATCAGCCGGACCGGAGAGATCGTCCGTCGAGTCAGAGGCTACATCGACCCAGAGACGATGGAGGCCTATATCCAGGAGCTGTTCTAGGCGGGCCGGACGACCGCCGTACGGCGGGTCGCCCCACGACCCAAGATCGAGGCCACGCCGGCGAGCCAGCGTGGCCTCGTGTCGTGGTGCCCGGGGCGAGATTTGAATACGGCTCACGGCTGCGCCTATTTTGTGTGACGTGAGCCGATGTCGGCGTAGCAAGGACTTGCGACGCCGAGTCGCGAAGGTCCGCGACGCAAAACGCCACAGCGACGGCACAACGACGGCACAAGGCAGGGAGGCGCTCGATGAACGAAGCACCCGGCAAGGATGGACGGCAGGAGACGATCCTGCGCAAGGCGATGTTGGAAGCGGTGCGGTTTGGGTACGACGGACCTGGAAAAGACTGGCCTGGGCTCCCGGCCCAGGATCTCAGGGAACGCATCTCCCGAGGTGAGCATGTAGCGATCTTGCGAGATGAGGTGGTCGTCAGGACTCTCTGCGGCCAGCGGTTCGTCCGGGGCATTGGCGCGGTGGTAACGGTCATCAATCCCGTCACCCGTACAAGCCAAGATCAATGGAAGCAACACCACGACGCGATCCAGAACGCCGACCCCCTGGAATACTTGGCCCCCTTCATCCAGTAGCCGGAGCCACGCATGAGCGGGAGCAGGAAGGCAGCGGTCCCCGCAGCGCTCGCCACCGAGCCTCCGCGCGCGCGTGGATCGCGCAGCCTGGGCAAGAACAGCGGGCAAGTCGATGCGATCCTGGAGCTGATGTACCACCTGCAGCTCGACGAAGGCGGGCTCCGCGATGAACGGAAGCGGCAGGCCTACCGCGCGGCGTACCTGGAGGTCTGGGCGAGCATGTTCCGAGGGGGCGCCGCTGCCCAGCGGACCCTATTCGGCGGGGCGCCGCCGCCCTCGAGCTGGGAGCAGCTCGACCCTGGGGACCTGTTCGACTACGTGAAGGGCACCGTCAACGATCGGGCCCAGCGTATTCTGAAAGAGGCGGACGAGGTGCGTGGGCCGAGTGCCCGGGACGCCGAGGCCTACGAGTTCGTGCAAGCGCGGCCCAGGGGACGGCAACGAGCGCCAGAGTGGTGGGACGCCTTGCTCGAGGAATGGAAGGCGAGGCACCCCGGCTCGCGCCTCCGCAGCGTGCGAGGCCTCCAAGCCGCCTTTCTCCGCGGCCGCAAGCTTGCCGCCGAACAGCACGACGAGGCCCATTACGTGGCCGCGCTCGAGCAGCGAGCCGAGGTCCAGCGGAAAGCCAGCGAGGAGCTGGAGGACCTGGCCGCCCGGGCCGGCCTGACGCCCGCGATGCGCGACACGCTGGCCGCCGAGCGGCTTGGCGAGCCCGTACAGCGCTGGCAGCGGCAGGACCTCGTCGACAAACTGAAGGCCACCCCAAAAAAAGCCTAACGCGCCGGCTACGCCCCAGGCGTTTTCGCACCTTCTCCTAGGTGAAGGGGCCACGAGGCCCCCCCACCGGAGGCGAAGATGTCTTGGCAGCTCGAAGCCCTGTTGGTTGCGACCGGACCGGACGGGCGCGACGTACCGATCGCACGAACGCGCGCGACCGGGGCAGTGCGGATCCTCGGGAACGTTTTGGTGGGCGAGGCCCGGGCCGAGGCCGCGGCCTTGCGCCGACTCGATCCCCTACTCGGCCGCATCGGGAGCGCCGAAGCCCGCCGCTTGGCCACGGTGCTGGAGTCCGTCGCCGACGGCCGCGATCCGGGCCCCGCCTTGGGACTCGTGCAAGGCGGAAGCGAGCGGTGAGCCCCACTCTCGCCGAGCTGCTCGCCCACCCCGAGCGCGTGGCCGACCTCGAGCCCTCCCAAGTGCCGGCGCTGCTCGCACAGCTCGCGGCCCTTTCGCTTGCCCTGAGCGCCCGCCTCGCTGCGACGTCCGAGCGCGAGCCGTCCGCGAATGGCCACATGCTCTCGCCCGACGAGGTCGGCGCGCTCCTCGGGATCCCTCGCGAGCAGGTCTGGCGATACAGCCGCAGGCGTTCGTGGCAGAAGTTCACGCGGCGCGTCAGTAGGAAATGCGTGCGTTTCGACGAGGCAGGCCTGCGCGCCTGGCTCGCAACCCAGGGGACCGTGCGATGACCGAAATCCCAGTCGACCGCATCAGGGTGGGCCCCCGCTTCCGGCGCGAGCTCGGGGACCTAGGGGAGCTGAAGCGCAGCATTGAGGCCGTCGGTCTGCTCCATCCCGTTGTGGTCGATCCAGCCGGGAACCTCTTGGCTGGTGCCCGGCGCCTCGCGGCCTGCGTCGAGCTGGGCTGGACCCAGATTCCGGCGACCATCGTTGATGCCGATGCCCTGCTGGTCGAGGCGCACGAGAACATCGTGCGCCAGGACTTTTTGCCCAGCGAGGCCGTCGCGATTGCCGACGCAGTCGAGGCACGGGACAGGGGAAGGCCCGCGAGCGCATGCTGGCCGGCAGACCCTGCGTTGAATCAGCGCAGGGTGAAACGCGCGTCCGCGTAGCCCGGGCAGTCAACACCGGCTGGCAACGCCTGGAACGTGCCCGCGCTGTGGTCCGCGCCGCTGAGCGGGATCCCTACTTGCGCCCGCTCGTCGCCGAAATGGACCGCGACGGCAACGTCGCCGCAGCGTACCGGAAGCTCCAGGCCGTGCTCGGTAAACAACGCGACGACCCTCAGGCCGACCACGGCATCAAGACCAAGCTGGCCTTTTCGCTCTGCGAAGCCTGTCACGGTGCCGCCCACATCACGCTCACTGTAGTCGGGGGCGAGCGCGACGGCCTGCGTTTGGCGCACTGCTTGGATCAGTCCGAACGCGACCGGCTCGCGGCCTTCCTCAACCGGAGCGATGCCCTCTCCACTTTGGCGCATGCCGAGGAGGCCTAACCGCGATGATCGGACTGGCCAGGGAGGGCCGACGTTGGCGACCGCTCGCGGAGCGCTTAATCGCCCCGCCGGCCGGGCCCGATGAGCGCTGGTTTTGCACGGACATCGACGCCTTGGACGATGCCGCCCTGCGCGCGGAGGTCCGGCGCCTGCGCGCTGGCCTGCTGCTCGCCGAACACCCCGACGCCTGGGCCCAGCAACGCTTGGGCCTGCTGCTCGCCGAGCTCGAGGCCCGCGGTGCACATTGACCCGAGAGTCGCCCGCGACGGCGAGCGCGTCGGCGATTTGGTGTGGAACGACCGCGACGCGCGGTGGGATCCCGTGAACGAGCCCGCCCGAGCCATCCGGCGATCGGATGATTGCCCCGGCTGGGTGCTCGAGGCCGATGTCGCGCTCAATGCGCAGCTCGTGGCCGAGGCGCCGCCGAACGGATCCGCTCCCGCTCGAATGCCCCACCTAGCCGCGCCGAACGGCGAGTCCGGAGCCCGTCCACTCGTAGGCCTCGACCTTGACCACGACTTGGAGCCGCTGCCGGTGCTGCTCGACGGCCTGTTCTTGGAGCGCGACCTGGGGCTGTTCTGCGGCACGACGGGCGAGGGGAAGACCACCATGCTCGCCGCGGTGGCCCTGGGGCTGGCCAGCAGGCGGGCCCCCTGGGTGGGCGGCCCAGTGCCCGAGCGCGTCGCGCCCGTGATCTACCTGGATGCCGAGATGGGCCCGCACGCGACCACGCGCACCTTCAAGCGGCTCATGGTGGCTATGGGGCTCGACCGCAAGCCGGAGGCGCTGCTCGTGGTCTCCGCTCCGGGTGAGGTGTCGCTCGTATCGCCCGAGGGCGTGCAGCGCATCGAGGCCACGTTGCTCGACTGGACGCAGCGCCATCAAGGACTCGGCCCTCCCGTTCTGTTCCTCGACACGCTGAGCGCGGTGCTCGCGGGGCTTGAGTCGTTCAACGACGCTGCGCTCGTCGAGCCGGTCTATCGCAGGTTGTTCGGCTGGCGTGACCGCCTGGCCTGCACCATCGCACTCTCCCACCACCCTCGGAAGCGCGGCCGCTGGGAAAGCGGCGCGCCGACGCTCGACCAGGTGCGGGATACGAGCACGCACGTCGGCAAGGCCAGCGTCGTCTGGTTCGCCGAGAAGCCGGCGCGGGGCGCGAGCTGCCTCGACATCCACACGCTCAAGCATCGGGGCCGCGACGCGATCCCCGTGCAGCGGATCGCATACCGCAGTGAGGGAAACGACGCGGCCATCCACCTGTCCGGTGAGGAAGCGCCCCAACCGGAGATCGAGGGCGAGCTGGAACGCGCCGAGAAGTCACTCGCCGACTTCGTTCGGCTTCGCGGTGCCGGCGGGGCCCGCCGAGCGGAGCTGCTGGCCTTCGCCGATGCCGAGCGCATCAGGGAGCGGACCGCCAAGCGTGCCTTGGCTGCCCTGCTCGGGCTCGGGGTGGTGACTCAGAAGACCGGGGACGGGAAGACCCACCGCGGCCAGTGCTGGCTCACGAGGCCGCGCTCTGACCTGTTCGAGGAGGGGACCGATGATGGCCTTTGAGCGCTCGGGCCAACGGGCCAACCCCCCTATATACCCCCGACCTCTTGGCCCAAACCCCCGACGGGCCAACCCCGTGCCAGCGAGGGCCGCTGCCCTTGGGCGGCAGCGGCCTTGCCTCGCTTGGCACTACACGGGCGCCACCAGGCTTCGGGCCACGGTTGGGCCACCGAAGGGCCAGGTTCGGGACGGGCCAAGCGAGTGCTCGGCGTGCAGACGTTTGGCCCGTCGGAAAAGGTACTGGCTCAGGGTCCGCCACGAGGGTCCCGGCGGCCGCGGGGCTAGCGAAGTGAGCCTCGAAACGGGGTGGCAGGGTGGCATCGAGTAGGCGCTCGGGTGGCATGAGCCTGGCGGCCTGGTGCCGGTCACGGGGGATCCCGTGGGCGACAGGGCAAGAAAGCGCGCGGCCAGGGACGCCTGGCAGCCGGGGCCGGATTCGCGACCTGGGACGCGGAGTGGGCCGCCACGCACCCGGACTGGCAGCCGCCGAGCTCACAGGGCGGCCCAGGCGGGGCGATCGGGCGAAAGCATGGCCCGCGGGCCCCGGTTCCCGGCGATGCGCGCCCACGGGCGGGCAACGGCCAGGCTCCGAGCGAATACGCGGCGAGTCGGACGCGGTTCATGTCGGCGCGGGCCACGCTCGAGGAGTTGAAGGCTGCGGAGGCGGTCCGCGCCGCAGACAGCCTTCCTCGAGATGCGGTCCACCGGCTGGTCGAAGTGGCCATCCATGCCGCCGCGAACGCCGCGGTCCACCAAGGCGTCGAACGCGCGGGCGCGATCCTCGAGAAGTTATTCCCCGGGTACGACCCCGCGCCGCTGCTCAGGTTCGGGATCCAGATCCGCGAGGCGGTCTTGGCCGAGCTCCCGCTGATGCGGCAGAAGGTCACCGATGAGCTCGCGCTTGCTGCGGGGATTGACCCTGCGACCGGGAAGCTGCTGCGGGGGCGAGCTGGGATTGAACGTGAACCAGGGAGGGCATGACCGTGGCCAATCGGCCCAAATGGACGAGTCCATTCGGACGTTGGCTCATGAACTACGGCACGGAGCGGCTGCGAGCTGAGTTCGCGCGCCGCGGCACCCCGGTATCTCGGCAATGTCTTTACCACTGGGGCAGCGGCCGCCGGCGTCCGCGGGTCCAGCACGCGGCTGTACTGATCGAGGTGTCGCGTGGCCGTCTGCGTCTCGGCGATTTTCGCCGAAAGGAGGATGCGTCGTGAAGTTGCTCTATCCCGCGAGCGCGGAGCATTTGGCTCAGATGCTGGCCGCTCGCGTGAAGTTTCACCTGTCGCGTGGCGTTGGGTTGAGCGCCGCGAAGAAGCTTGCGGCCGCCGAGGCCGAGCAGTTTTCGCGTCACTCGCTGTTGAAACACGGCGTCCTCGTCGGGCCGCCGGGCGCGGTGAAGATTGTCTGACACGTTCAAGCCAAAGGAGGAGCAGATGAAGAATGACCAAACGCCGATGCGCGCGATCGGCTGGGTGCCGGGCACCGGGTCGCTGGTACTCGAGGTCCGTGGGCCGAAGCTCGCGATTCTCTCGACTCAACGTCTGATCGAAGTCGATCTGCCAGGCGAGGCTGTCGCCGTTGGCGTCGGGCAAGGTCCCACGGTCGTGCTGGCCGATGGCCGCGCCCTTCGCTGGGATCTCGACCGGCGCGAATGGAAGGCAGTCGGCAACCTGCGCATGGATCCGGTCGCCGTCGCGCCTCGGCGCTCCGAGCCGCGCGTCGAGATCGTCCGCAACGTGCCGAAGCAGGCGATTGTGATGGGCACGTATAGGGCGTTGAGAACGTTCCAGCTCGGCCGCGGCGAAATACTCAGAGAGGATGAAACGATCTCGCTCCCGCGGGACGATTCGGAAACCCGATACCGGGTTCGCTCGGGTCTGCTTGAGCTCGTGGTCGAGCCCGTTGAGGAGTCGGAGGTCGAAGCGAAGGGAGACCGCAAGTGATTCAGGGGTGGGAACGACACTTGGAGGTCTCAGAGATGGCGCGGACCGGGCCGCGGGTGAAGTGTGTGGCGTTGAAAACGTTCAGTCGCGGGCGCGAAGACAGGTTTGAACCCGACGGTCGCATCGTATCCAGTCCGCTCGAGGCGGCCCGGCCGGGCGACGTTCTTTGGCTGCCATTGGTACACGCGGGGACGTTGGAGCTGTCGGGCCACATCGCCCGCTTGAATCCGGGCGACAAGATTTTCATCGACGGCGTCGAGGCCGTCGAAGCGAAGTGACGTAGCGCCGAGGATCCGGCTCGCCGTGCGGCGTACTCCCATTCGCCCACGGTGGGCCGCCCTCGGTCAACACACAGGAGGAGTTATGCCGAAAGTTTCAGCTCCACCGCGTCCGGCGCTGGTGCCGAATCCGCCATCGCCTCGACCGGAGGCTCGCCGTCGCAGCCGCAGAATCCCGCGCCGGTCAACGTGACCGACGGGGAGGCCGATCGGAAGCGCTAGATCATCGTCGCGCGCCGGCCGGGTTTTTTCTCCTTTCCCCGGTGGGCGTCGGGCGCAGCCGCTCGACGACCGGTGCGCGTCCCCGGGCCCGGCTGCCGCACCCGCGGGTGGCCCGGGGCAACACTGTAGGGGGCCGGTAGCCGGGGCAACACGGCACCCTGGCGCACCCCTTCACGGCGGGGCCGGCCCATTCTAGGAGGTGACGCATGGCGAGTTTTGAGGCGAACGTCGATTCGGTTCGCGCGTTGCGTTTTCTTCGGGACGCTCCCCGAAAGATGAGCTTCGCCATCGCCAACAGCATCAACGCAACCGCGCGAAAAGTTCAGGCCGCCGAGCGCGAGCAGCTCGCTTCGCGGTTCACGCTGCGCCCTGGGACGCGGGAATTTCTCCTACGGCAAGCCAGCATCATCAAGCCTTTCGCCGATCCGCGGGAAGGTCGTTTCGAGGCCAAAGTTGCCGTCGGCCAGCGTCCGCGGCTGTTGTTGCCGAAATATGAAAGCGGCTTCACGCGTGAGTCGTTCCGCTCCAGCTCGAGCAAGGTCGCGGTTCCGGCCGGTGCGCGTCCGAGCCGGACCGCGTCGATCCCGTCGGAGCTGTACCTCCGGAACCTCGCCTTGAAGAAGGTGCGGGCTCGGGGCCGAGTCGGTGCTCGACGGCGCAAGACAGGTGCTCGGCCGGCGATCGCGGGTCGGTTGGGCAGTTACCTGGCAGGATCGGTGATCTTTCAGCGAGTCGGCCGCGGCGTGAGCAAAGCGCTCTACGTTCTCGCACGGCCCTTCAGAGTCAGTGCGCGCCTCGGCTGGATCGCAACCGCCAGGCGCACCGCCGAGCGCACTTTCCCCGGCGAGCTAAAGCGCCAGGTCGAGGACGCGCTCGAGCACGCCTTGAAGGGATAGAGCATGAACGACGCCGCGCCCTCGCTCCCGCCTCTCGGCTCGACGCCCTCGTGCCCCGCCTGCGGGTGGTGATGACTCGCAATAATCCTCCTGTACGCTAGGCGTACATCATGCTAGACTGCCGCTGGAGGGAGTCTCGTTGACGCGCACGGAGGCGGAAGCGCTCATCCAGAGCATCTTGGAAGGGACCATGCCCTGCTTACGTCCCCGGCACTTTTGGGAGAGTTGCGCAGAGGAGGGCTTCACGGCCCAAGACATCCATCCCATTCTCCGCTCCCATGAGATGAGGGGGGCTCCAGAGTGGCGAGCGCAAAACCACGCCGACCGAGTGCGGCTCGTCGGGAAGTGCTGCGAGGGCCGCTCGACGGTGCTGGTGATCGATCTTCGGACCGCGGGGCCCTGTGCCTTGGTGAGCATCATGGTAGACAAGGCGTCGCCTAGGAAGCGGAGGGCAACATGAGCCACGTCACTTGTCCGGGCTGTGGCAAGCCGGCCGCGACTGCCCGAGCTATTGCTACGTACCACTACACGGAGTCTGGGCTCGATAACGTCTGGCTGGTCGGCGGGGTTACTGAGACCGAGTGCTCGGAATGCGGCGAGAAGTTTCTACGGGTCACGAGAGAGCCCCAGTTGCTTCAGGTCATCGCGCTGGATCTCCTCATGCGGCCTTCCTACCGGACCGGCGCCGAGCTGCGTTTTCTTCGTCGAGCGTGTGGGTTGAGCCAAGAACAGCTTGCCGCGTTGCTCCAGTGCCCACGTCGAGCCACGATCGCCGAGCGAGAGGCGAAGGATCATCCAGGGCTAAGTTTCCCGGAGGAAGTCGGGTATCGGTGGGTCTTGTTGAAGGCGTTCCAGGAGTTCGTAACGACGCCCGGGAACAATGCCCTGGAGGCGAGTCATCTGCAGAAGTTTTGGAGCTTCGCGGGATTCTTTCGTGACTTTGCGATCAAGGTTGACTCGCATCATCGCAGGATCACGGCTCGCGTGCGGCAGAACGCTTGGACCGTGGACGAGCATCGGGGCAAGGCCGCCTAGGGAGGAAGCCATGACAGACGAACAAGCGCGGATGCTTTGGGCAATTGTCACCGCTGAGGGCGAGACCCCGAAGGTGTTTCGGGACGCCGGCGTGGCGTCACGCAAAGAGGCCGCCGACCTCTTGCGAGGGGCGATTCTCTCTAGCAAGAAAGCCTCGGAATCGTGGACGGGCCTGACCGCAACGCCCTGGGCGCGGGGCCTGATGGCCTGGGCGGAGGACCAGCGATGAGCGACCAAGTGAAGTCCCAGAAGAAGGCCCGCCCGCGCTACCTCGGGCGCGTGTATCTGCGCGGCAGCGTGTGGTGGGTAGACTTCCAAGTGGACAAGCAACGCCACCGCAGGGCGGCGGAGGACGTCAAGACGGAGCGGCAAGCGTGGGACTATCTGGCGGCCGAGCGCGCCCGCGTCAAGCAGGGGGCGCGTGTTGACCTGGAGCACGCTCGCTTTGACGACCTCGCCACGCGGTTGCGGGCGCACCACGAGGCGAAAGGGACGCGCCCAAAGACCCGCGCGCGGTACGACCAGCACCTGGCGCACCTCGAGGCCTTCTTCGGCAATGCGCGCGCGAAGCACATCGCAGGACGGGTGGAGGCGTACATCGCGGTCCGACGGCGTGGCGAGCCGGAGGCCCGGCCGCCGGTGGCACCCCCGCGGCCTGCTACGATCCACGGCGAGGTCGCGCTCCTGGCCCAGATGTTCCGCGTGGCCGGGCTCCCCCGCCCGCCCCTACCCAGCATCACGATTCGCAACGTGCGCACCGGGTTCTTCGAGGAGCGGGACGTGCAAGCCGTGACTGCCCACCTACCGCCCCCGCTGCGCCCCGCCCCATGGTTCGCCTACTTCACGGGCTGGCGCAAGGGCGAGGTGCTCGGGCTCCGGTGGAAGGCTGTGGACTTCACTGCGGGCACCGTGCGCCTCGAGCCCGGCGAGACCAAGAACGGCCGTGGGCGCACCTTCCCCCTTTGCCGTCTATCCGGCCTTGGCCTCCCTGCTGGAGACGCAGCGCGAGGGTACGAGGGCCCTGGAGCGCACCACGGGGCAGATCGTGCCCTGGGTGTTCCACCGCGGAGGTGTCGAGATCCGCGACATGGACGACGCCTGGCGGACGGCGTGCAAGGCTGCGGGACTGCCCGGGCGCCTGTTCCACGACCTGCGGCGCTCCGCCGCTCTGGCTCTCCGGCGCCTCGGGCTCTCGGAGACGGACATCATGGAGCTCGCCGGGTGGGAGACGCCGAGCATGTTCCGGCGCTACTGCGTCAAGGACGAGACCGGGCTGGCCGAGCGGCTACAGCGCGCCTTGAACGCGGGCGACGGCACAGCGACGGCACAAACGCGGCACAAGGCCCCGGAAGGGACGAGCGGCGAGGCGCCGTAATCCCTTGAACGACAGAGGCCTCGCCGATTGCACGAGGCCTCGTGTCGTGGTGCCCGGGGCGAGATTTGAACTCGCACGGGTTTCCCCATACGCCCCTCAAACGTACGTGTCTACCAGTTCCACCACCCGGGCAACCATGAAGTGGAGCGGGCTCGTGGCTCCGCTGAAAATGCCTGGCAGCGTGGGCTGGGGCACCTTCAATCGCTGCCTAGGGGCCGCCGGCCGGCGGCGACGCGGGCTTTTGGCCTGGCGCGGGAGCCGGCGTGGTCGCCGGCTTCTGCCCGGGTCCGGCCACTGGCTGCGTTCCAGGCGCCGGCGCTTGTCCCGGTGAAGCCTGACTCGGGGCCGCTTGCGAAAGCGGCGGCCGATTCGGCGCAGGCGCCGACGTGGCCGAGGAGCGCCGCGCCTCCTCTTGGAGCAGGCTGCGCCCCGGCCCGCTCGTCCCGCTCGACAGCAGCGCCAGCAAGAGCGACATCACGAAGAACGCCCCGCCCAGCACCATCGTCGCGCGGGTGATGAAATCCGTGGCGCCCCGGCCACCCAGCACGGTCTGCGCTGTGCCCCCGAAGGCTCCGGACGCCAAGCCGCCTCCTTTGCCCGACTGCAGCAACACCACCGCGATCAGTCCCAGGCAGACCAGGATGTGGATCGTCAGCAGAACACCGTACACAACCCCTCCAGCGGTTCGAGACGGCGATCATCGAACGTCGAACGGCCGAGAACCTTAGCAGCCCGGCGCGATTGGGTCAACGCACGCGAGCCGCGTGTGGGACGCGGCCGCGCCGCGGGCCGCCGGGCCCGCGCCCGACCCCCGCCTCTCTCAAGACGACGCGGGAAAGGAAGCGATCTCACGCTTCCCGTGCCGCGGCGACGATCTTCGCGAAGCCCGCAGCTTCGAGCGACGCCCCACCGACTAACGCGCCGTCCACTTGGGACTGGGCGAACAGCCCGGCCGCATTGCCGGCGGTGACGCTGCCACCGTAGAGCACCGCCACCTGCTCCCCGACGCCAACACCGATCACGCGATCGAGCACGCCGCGCACCGCGACGTGCGCCTCGCGCGCTTGCTCGGGCGTGGCCACCCGACCGGTCCCGATCGCCCATACGGGCTCGTACGCCACGGTGGTCGCTCGGGCTTCCTCGGCGGTGACCCCTCCGTAGGCCGCGGCCACTTGGCGCGCCAGCACGTTGGACGTGCGACCGGCCTCGCGCTCGGCCAGGGTCTCCCCCACGCACACAATGGGGACGAGACCGTCCCGCAGGGCGGCCCGAAGCTTGCGCCCCACCAGGGCATCGTCCTCGCCCAAGCCATGGCGGCGCTCGGAGTGGCCCACGATCACGAACCGGCAGCCGAGGTCCGCCAGCATGGTCCCCGAGATCTCACCGGTATAGGCGCCGGAGGGCTCGGGATGGAGGTCTTGCCCCCCCCAGTGAAGCGCCGTGCCGCGCAGCACCCCCGCGACCGATTCGAGGCCTGTGAAGGGCGGGCAGAGCGCGACCTCGCATCCCGGCGTGCCGTCCAGCAGGGCAGCGATTTGTCGGGCCAGCGCCGCCCCCTGCCGCGCGGTGCCGTTCATCTTCCAGTTCCCGGCGACCAAGCGCGGGCGCCGCGGCCAGGCGGCACTCATCAGGCGTCGTCGAGTGCGGCGACGCCAGGCAGCACGCGTCCTTCCAGAAACTCGAGCGACGCGCCCCCACCGGTCGAGAGATGGCTGACCCGCTCGGCCAGCCCCGCCTGCTGGAGCGCGGCCACGGAATCGCCGCCGCCGACCACGGTCGTGGCTCCCCGCCCGGTCGCCTCCGCCAGGGCGCGAGCCACGGCGAGCGTGCCTTCGGCAAACGCGTCGACCTCGAAGATCCCCATCGGACCGTTCCACAGCACGGTCCGCGCGTCACTCAGTCGCGCCGCGAATCCCCGCACGGTCTCGGGTCCGATGTCGACGCCCCGGTCCTGCTCCCCAATGTGGTCGACCGGGACCGTCCGCGCCGGCGCGCTCCCGTCGGCGGCCGCCGAGACCACGCAGTCCACGGGAAGCACCAGCTCGACGCCACGGGACCTCGCCTGCTCGAGGACCGACCGCGCCATCTCGACCCGGTCCACCTCGACCAAGGAGCGGCCGGTGGACCGTCCCTGCGCCCTCAGGAAGGTGAACATCATGGCGCCGCCGATCAGCAGGTAGTCCACCTTGCCGAGCAGCGCCGTGATGACGTCGACCTTGCCCGAGATCTTGGCGCCGCCGAGGATGGCCACGAACGGCCGGCGCGGCTGCTCGAGGGCCCGTCCCAGGTACTCCAGCTCCTTCTGCATCAGGAAGCCCGCCACCGCGGGCTTGACGAGATGCGCCAGCGCCTCGGTGGACGCATGGGCCCGATGGGCGGTGCCGAAGGCATCGTTGACGTAGATCTCGCCCAGCGCGGCGAGCCGGCCCGCGAACGCCGGATCGTTCGCCTCCTCCTCCGGATGAAAGCGCAGGTTCTCGAGCAGCAGGACGCCGCCGTCGGCCAGCGCCCGCGCCGCGGACTCGGCCTCGTCGCCGATGCAGTCGGGCACGAACCCGACCGGGGCCCGCAGCATCCGCTCCAGGCGCTCCGCCACCGGCCGCAAACTGTAGCGCGGATCGGGAGCGCCTTCGGGCCGTCCCAGATGGGACATCAGCACCAGCCGCGCGCTCTTCTGGATCAGGTAGCGTACCGTCGGCATCGCGGCGACGATCCTCGTGTCGTCGGCTACCTGGCCCTGTTTCACCGGCACGTTAAAATCCACGCGGACCAGCACTCGCCGGCTGGCGGGATCGATCTCGCGGAGCGTCTTCTTGCGAAACTCCAAGGCTCCTCCTCACGCCATGGCGAGCAGCGCATCCACCACCCGGTGGGAGAACCCCCATTCGTTGTCGTACCAGGAGAAGACCTTGACGAGAGTTCCGTCCAGCACGCTGGTCGAGAGCGAGTCAAACACGCTGCTGGCGGGATTCCCGATTACGTCCGACGACACGATGGGGTCGGTACAGTATTCGAGGATTCCCTTGAGGCGCCCCTCCGCGGCCGCTTTCATCGCCGCGTTGACGCCTGCGGCATCCGTCGGCTTGTGGACCCTGCAGACCAAGTCCACCAGGGAGCCGTCCATGACCGGGGCCCGCACGGCGACACCGTCGAGCTTCCCCTTGAGTTCGGGGAGCACTAGCCCAATGGCCTTGGCAGCGCCGGTGGTCGTCGGAATCAAGCTCTGGGCCGCCGCCCGCGCGCGGCGCAGATCCTTGTGCGGGAAATCGAGAATGTTCTGATCGTTGGTGTAGGCGTGAATGGTAGTCATCAGGCCATGCTCGATGCCGAAATGCTCGTGCAGCACCTGGGCGATCGGTGCCAGGCAGTTCGTGGTGCAGGATCCGATGCTGACCACCGTGTGCTTCGAGCGATCGTAGCGGTCCTGGTTGACACCGATCACGAAGGTCAGGTCCGCGTTCTTGGCCGGGGCGGAGATCAGCACGCCGCGCGCGCCAGCCTTAAGGTGTTGGGCTGCGCCTTCGCGGTCGGTAAAGCGACCAGTGGCTTCGACCACGATGTCCACGCCTAGGGCCTTCCACGGCAGCTTCGACGGTTCCTTCTCGGCCAGCACCTGGACGGAGCGGTCCCCGATCTGCAGTCTGTTGTCCCGCACGGGGCCGACTTCGGGAAAGGTGCGGTGGACCGTGTCGTAGCGCAGGAGATGGGCGAGCGTGGCGGCGTCGGTGAGATCGTTGACCGCCACGAAATCGAGCGCCGCGCGGCGCTGGCACGCGGCCCGCAGCACCAGGCGCCCGATGCGTCCGAAGCCGTTGATGCCGATGCGAAGAACCATGACGATCCTTCCCCTGTGGGGGCGGCCGAGCCGCCCCGGTCTATGCGAAGAGAGCCCGGCTCGCGTACCGGTCGTGGTCTCGTTCGCGAGCCTGGGGACCCGTCCCCCCCCGCCACGAAGGCAGGCAGCAGGGCTCGAGTCGGTCGCGGGTGGGCAGAAGGCGGACGATCGCGACTCGAAACCGCGGGCTCGGATCGGGGCCGTCGCCGTGGTCAAGATGCCGGGTGGCAGGCACCGAAACCTCCGTTCGAGCGGGACGCGGAGCGGTCAGGAAGTGGAGTGACGCGGGCGTAAAGATCGGCAGCGCGAGGCACTATGGCGCAACCGACCCGCCTTGGTCAAGCCGATCCCGCACCTCATGGGCCGCGGTCATTCGGTGGAGTAGCGCAGCCGATAGTCCCCGACGCCCTGATCGTCGACGAACAGGAACAGCCGGCGCCGATGACGGGTGGGCGCCACCAAGGCGGCATCCGGCGCGGACCGGTCTTCGCCTTCGTAGATCCAAACTTCGAACGGTCGGGTGTCGCCGCCGGGGCCCTTCTTGATCACCGAGCCCATCGCCCGGTCTTCCGACAGTTCCATTTCCTGGAGCAGCTGCGACAGCGTCTGATCGCCGGCGGGGATCACCTGGCGCAAGATCTCGTCCGGTTCGCCGTAACGGATGTAGACCCGACCCATGTCGGAAAACATGCCCCGGCCCGATCCGGCGCGTTTCCACGTCTGGTTCGCATGCTGGATGCGGGCCAGAAACTCGGCGCGCGCTTCGTTGTCCGCCGTGTCGGGGGTGGGATCCCGCTGGCGCCAGAACTCCTCGAGGAAACGCTCCTGCTCGCCGGCGTTCATCCGCGCGAAGGCGACCTCCTGATCGGTGTTCAGCAGGAAGTGCACGGCGTCCTCGGTGTCCTGGGGGTTGGACTTCCAGGATCCGGGCTGCCAGGCGATGCCAAACCGTGCCCGTCGGGCCATCGTATCGCGGTCCCCCTCCTGCCAGGTCTCGACTTCGAGGTCATAGCCTCCCGCTGGCTGAGTAGCCACGTCGAAGGCGACCGTCTGAGAGAGGCGGGGCCCGGCGGCGGCGGTGCTATCGCGCTCCGCGACCACGTGGCCGCGAACGTCCAGAATCCGCGCCGTCCAGTGCCAGGGGCCGGGCTCGGGACGCGTCGACCGGGCCTCGAAGAAGACCCGCATTTGGTCGGCGAACAAGCCGTAAAGGCGTTCGGGATTCGGGAGCAGGCCCGCCGACGCCTGCGGCGCCCCCGGTCGGCGAAACGACTGCCCTTGTCCCTGCGGGGTTTCGGCCCACACGAACTCGAGATCCGAGAGCCGTCGGGCGGCCTGGGGACCGGGCACCACGACCTCCCCCTCGATCGACGCCCCCTCTCTCACGGTGCGCCCCAGGTAGACCAGACCGCGCTTGCGGGACCCGGGGTCCTCGATTCTCACCTGCACGCGGTAGCGGCCGGGAACCGTCCGGAATCGCTCCATCACGACCTTTCCGAAACTCGCCGTGTCCTCGGCGGAGACGCCGAACTCCTGGACGGCGTCGTGCTGCCGGGCACCGAAGCGGTTTCGCAGGCGTACCGAAACGCTGAGCCGGCTGCTTCGGGCCGA
>DASXTP010000109.1:0-1836 GCA_036505355.1 Candidatus Eiseniibacteriota bacterium
ACGCGGTCGGCCCACGGGGCGGCCGCCTCGAAAGCCGCGGCAGCCCGCAGGACAGCGGCGTCCTGGCATCGGCGGCCGACGATCTGCAGGCCGACGGGCAACCCGCCGCGCGTGAAGCCGCACGGCACCGAGATCGCGGGCAGGCCGGTGACGGTGATGCCGTACGTCAGGTAGAACCACTGCGTGTAGTTGTCGAGCGGCTTGCCGTTGATCTGCGTCGGGTAAGGCTGCTCCACAGGGAACGGCGGCACCGCCACTGTCGGGAGCACCAGCAGGTCGCGGCTCGCCATGAAGGACCGCACGCGATGCCAGAGCACGGAGCGCAGTACCTCGCCGCGGGCGATCTCGCTCGCGGTCAGCGCCAGGCCCTGCTCGATGTCCTGCACCAGACTCTCCTGCATCTGCTCCCGCCATTGCGGCAGCTTGTCGGCGTGGAGGGCGACCATGGCCACCCCGCGCGTGGCGGGCACGATGTGATTCACCTCGGAGAAGTCCGGGCAGGCGGCCTCGATCCGGGCGCCAAGACTGCGCAGCACCCGAAGAGCATCATGGGCAACGCGGGCCACCTCCGCATCCACGGGGATGAGCCCGTGGAGATCCGGCGTCCACGCTATCCGCCAGCCCTTGATCGAAGGCGCCTTGACCGCGCGGGTGAACTGGCGCGTGTCGACCTCATAGGAAAGCGGGGCGCGATCGTCCGGGCCGGCGATCGTCGAGAGCGTGAGGGCGACGTCGGCCACGGTGCGCGCCATCGGCCCGGCGACCCCGAGGCTGTCCCAGATCAGTGTCCGCGGATGTCTGGGCACGAGCCCGGGCGTGGTGCGGAACCCGAGCACCCCGCAGAAGGCGGCTGGCGCCCGAAGCGAGCCGCCCAGATCCGTGCCCTCGGCGATGGGACCCATGCCGGTGGCCACCGCCACCGCCCCGCCGCCACTCGAGCCTCCGCAGCTCAGCGCGGTGTTCCACGGATTGCGGGTGGCGCCGAAGACCGCGTTGAAGGTGTTGCCGCCGGCGCCGAATTCGGGCGTGTTCGTCTTGCCCACCACGATGGCTCCCGCCGCCTTGAGACGCTGCACCACAAGCTCGTCTTCGTCGGGCACGTGGTGCTCGTGGATGAGCGAGCCGGAGGTGGTGCGAATGCCCTGCGTCGCTGTCAGGTCCTTGATGGACACCGGCACGCCGTGGAGCGGCGGCAGCGCGCTACCCCTCCGGCCGAGGGCCCGGGTAGCCGCGCGGGCCGCGGCCAGCGCAGATTCGCGCGCAATTGTCACGTAAGCATTCACCGCGGGGTTTACCGCGTCGATGCGAGCGAGCACCGCCTGCATGACCTCGAGCGGCGAAGCCTTGCGTGCGCGATAGAGACGAACAAGCTCGCTGGCGGGGATGAAGCAGAGGTCGCGGTTATCGCTCATGGGCGGGCGCTAAGCGCAGGAAGCTCGGTCGTCGTCCGAAAACGAACCAGCGCGTGACCCACTCCACCGGCCCCACGGCAAAGGTGGCGAGCCACGCGGAGGACGCGAGCAGCTGGAATGTCCAGATTCCCAGCACGATCGCGAACTGGCCGGCCCGGTCGACTTGCCCGAAGAGGCCGAGGCCGTGCCCGTAGAAGATCGTCGTGCAGATCAGCGTCTGCAAGAGGTAGTTGGTCAGGGCCATTCGTCCCACGGCCGCCACGGGGCGAAGCGGCCACTTGAACTGGCAGAGCAGCATCACGAGGGCCACCCAGCCCAGAGACACCAGGAGGTTGCCCCAGTACCTCAATTCCTGGCTGACCAGCACGTAGTCTAGGAGGTCCCACTGCGTCGCGAAGCTGCGCCAGAGCCCAAGCGAGATCAA
>DASXTP010000110.1:0-45687 GCA_036505355.1 Candidatus Eiseniibacteriota bacterium
GACCTGATGAAGGTGGTGTTCCGCATCAAGGAGGACGACCCGCGCAACCCAGGAGTGATCGCCGACTGCACCGGCGACAACGCCGGCGACTCGGTGGGCCCGACGGCCGACGGCTTCGAGACCTACGGGGTGACCGGCGTGGCGCTCATCTCTTTCATTGCGCTCGCGGTGCTCGACACCCACAAGGCCCACTTCCTGGTGTGGATCTTCTTCATGCGCATCCTCATGATTCTGACCTCGATCCTGGCGTTCAGCGTCAACGGCGCCCTGGCGCGCTCGCGGAACCTGGGCAAGGACAAGATCGACTTCGAGGCCCCGCTCACCAGCCTGGTGTGGACGACCTCGCTGCTCTCGATCGCGGTGACCTTCGTGGCGTCGCGCTGGATGCTGGCCGACCTCGGCCAGGGCATGTGGTGGAAGCTCTCCACCATCATCTCCTGCGGGACCCTGGCGGCGGCCCTGATCCCCGAGTTCACCAAGGTCTTCACCAGCAGCAGCTCGCGCCACGTCCGCGAGATCGTGGCGGCGACCCGCGAGGGTGGCCCGTCGCTCACCATTCTGTCCGGGTTGGTGGCCGGCAACTTTTCGGTGTTCTGGAAGGCCTTGACGCTGGCGGCCGTGCTGCTGGTCGCCTATCTGATGTCGCTGCAGGGCCTGGACGCGTTCATGTCGTTCCCGGCGGTGTTCGCCTTCGGGCTGGTGGCGTTCGGGCTGCTCGGCATGGGGCCGGTCACCATCGCGGTGGACTCGTACGGACCCGTGACCGACAACGCCCAGAGCATCTTCGAGCTGTCGCAGATCGAGAGCGTGCCGAACATCGCCAGCGAGGTCGAAAAGCAGTACGGCTTCAAGCCCGACTTCGCCCGTGGCAAGCACCTGCTCGAGGACAACGACGGCGCCGGCAACACCTTCAAGGCCACCGCCAAGCCGGTGTTGATCGCCACCGCGGTCGCGGGCGCCACCACCATGATCTTCTCGTTGATCGTCATGCTCACCAAGCACGCCCAGGCGGCGGGGACGACCTTCGACCTGTCGCTCACCGAGCCGCGCGTCCTGCTCGGCCTGCTGATGGGTGGGGCCACCATCTACTGGTTCACCGGCGCCTCGATGCAGGCGGTGACCACCGGCGCCTACCGCGCGGTGGAGTTCATCAAGCGCAACATCCGGCTCGAATCGGCGGAGAGGGCTTCGATCAAGGACTCGAAGGAAGTGGTGCGAATCTGTACCCAATACGCCCAGGCGGGCATGTTCAACATCTTCATGGTGATCTTTTGCCTCACCCTGGCCTATGCCTTCTTCGATTCGATCTTCTTCGTCGCCTACCTGGTCTCGATCGCCGTGGTCGGCCTGTTCCAGGCGGTGTACATGGCCAACGCCGGAGCCTCGTGGGACAACGCCAAGAAGGTGGTCGAGGTGGAGCTGCACGAGAAGGGTACCGACTTGCACGCGGCCACCGTGGTTGGCGACACGGTGGGCGACCCCTACAAGGACACCTCGGCCGTGGCGCTCAACCCGATCATCAAGTTCACCACTCTGTTCGGGTTGCTGGCCGTGGAGACCGCAGTGTCGAACCCGGGCGTCGCGCTGCCGATCGGGGTGGTGTTGTTCCTGGTGGCGCTGACGTTCGTGTACCGCTCGTTCTACGGCATGCGGATCAGCCGAGCTAAGGGTGCCGAAGCCGCCGCCAAGGCGGCGGCTCCAGCGGCCGCGATGCATTGACCGACGGCTGAACGTCACGGCTCGGCGACGGCCACCGCTCGGCCGCGCCACTGCCCTCGCTCCACCTCGTCGACCAGGAACCACGCGAGATCGCCCCGGGGCATCCGCGCCCAGGACGACAGCCCCAAGTCCTCGCCGGCTTGGAATCGGCCCCGCGGCGCATCGTCGGTGAGCCTGGGCGGGCGCACCAGGGTCCAGTCGAGGCCACTGTCCTGCACGATGCGCTCCGACCGGCGGCGATCCTCGAGCCGCTCGCGGAAGCTCCCGGGCGCAAGCGCCAGCATCAGCCGATAGAGCAACCCCAGGCGCTCGCGCGGATGCCCCACCATCGCGCCGGTCACCATCACCAGCCGCCGCACGCCGTGCGCCTGCATCGCCTGGACCAGGATCCGCGTGGCGCGCGAGCACAGCTCGGGCGGTGAGGTGGCGACCGGGCCCAGGGTGGTGATGACGGCTGCCTGGCCGGCCACCGCCCGCGCCACCGACGCGGGATCGAGGGCGTCGCCCTCGGTGACCCGCGCGGAGGTCCCGCCGAGTCGGCGTGAATCACGTACCAGCGCGGTAACCACGTGCCCCCGACGCAACGCTTCCTCGAGCACCAGGCGGCCGGCGCCCCGCGACGCCCCGATGACCAGCAGCTTCAGGCGGCCGCCACGTCAGGTCTTGGCCGCTCGTGCGTATGATGCGTCGCTCTTCGCGGCCAGGATGAAGTCGTTGCGATGGAGGCCATGGATCTTGTGGGTCCAGGTCTCCACGATCACCTTGCCCCACGCGACGTGAAGGTCCGGGTGATGCTGCTCGCGCTCGGCCAACTCGCCGACCTCGATCGCGAAGTCGAGCGCCTGACGGAAGTTCTTAAACCGATACTCGCGGCGCAGCCGCTGGACGCCCTCCACTTCGCGGACCTCCCAGTCCGGAACCTGGGGGGCGAGCACGCGGATCTCGTCCTCGGTCAGCGTGGGCACGCCGCCCCGGCACGGAACGCATGCGCCCTGGACGAGATCGCTCATCATTCGCTCCTCCCCTTTACGTAGCGTGGGGTGACGACCCGGGCGGATGGAGAAATACCGACACGCGAACCTGGATCCGCGGGCCCTTCATGCGGGCTCCTTGCGCAGCCGCTCGATCCAACCGAGCAGCTCATCCCATGCCGGCGTGCCCTGGTGCAGCTCGCCGACCTGCCGGTGGCGGATCACGCCGTGATGGTCCACGACGTACAGGGCCGGCCAATAATGGTTGTGGTAGGCCCGCCAGTTCTTGAAGTCGTTGTCGATGGCCACCGCGTAGCGCGCCCCCCGGCGCTCGATCGCCTGCTCCAGGTTGCGGGCGTCCCGCTCGCGGGCGAACTCGGGGCTATGGACGCCGACCAGCACCACCTCGCTCGTCGGGTAGGAGGCGTGGAGCGTTTGCATCGCGGGGATCGTGCGGATGCAATTGAGGCAGCCGAAGGTCCAGAACTCCACCAGCACCACCTTGCCTTCGAGGTCAGGCGCGCCGAGTGGGCGAGAGTTGAGCCATCGATCGCTGACGATCGCTGCAGCCCGGGCGGCGCACGCGGGCAAGGGGATCGCCGACGAGACGGCGATCATCCACCCCCACACCAGCCAGCGGAGCCGACGCCTGACCATTGCACCTCCCGCCCGGATTGTAGGCCGGTCGTCCCGAGCGCTCCATGGGCTTTGCGGGCCGCAAGCGGCCCGACCCTCGCGTGGCGAGGGGTCCGGAGGCTTGACGGCCGATTCGAGATCGAGTCTCCTCGCCGATCCCGGCGCCGGTGGAGACGCTCCGCCGGGCCATTTCTCCAAGGGCTCGCCCATGACCGAAGTGCTTCGCAACTTCCTCGACGTCCTGCCGGGCTTCCGCTCGCGCGAGGTCTCGTTGTTCGTGGCCCAGATGGACGACCAAAGCCGCCGGCTGAGGGAAGACCTGCAAGGCGTGAGCGCGTCCGAGCTCGCCTGGCAACCGGCCCGCGGCATGAACACGATCGGGATGCTGCTCGCCCACATCGCGGTCGTCGAAGTGCTGTGGACGACCGTCGGGCTACTGGACGAGACCACGGAGCGCTTCGAGGAGGTGTTGGGCATCGGTCGCGACGACGACGGGATTCCCCTGGCGGCGGGGAGCCAGCCTCCGACGGTGTTGGCGAACCGGGAGCTGGCCTTCTACCTCGATCTGCTGGAACGGACTCGCGCGCACACGAAGGCCCAGACAGCCCACTTCACCGATGCGGACCTCGACGACGTGGTCCGCCGTCGGCGCCCGGATCGCCCGGACCGGGAGTTCAACAAGCGCTGGGTGCTCTATCACCTGCTGGAGCACGAGGCCGGCCACTACGGCCAGATCCTGCTGCTGCGTCACCAGTACCGGGCAGGACTCGATCCGCGATGAGCGACAGTCCAGCAATCGGCTGCCGGAGAACCACATGACCGACACCGTTCAGACGCTGCTTGAAGTGCCGACGGGCTATCGCTCGACCCATGTGGCGCGGATTCTGTGGCAGTTGGACGACCAGAGCCGACGGCTGACCGAGGAGACCCGGGGACTCGGCGTGCGGGAGCTGGGCTGGCAGTTCGCGCCCGGGACGAACACCATCGGCATGCTGATGACTCACATCGCGGTGGCCGAGGCACACCTGACCCAGGTGGGCCTCGAGGGCAAGGCCGACAGTGACTTGCCCTCGGTGATCGGCATTCGCACGGATGACGACGGACTGCCGTTGCCGACGGAGGGGCTGCCCCCGGCGGTGCTCGAGGGCAAGGACCTGGCCTTCTTCGACGATCTCCTGGCGCGCGCTCGCGCCAACACCCGGCGCGTGGCCATGCAGCTCACGGATTCGGATCTGGCCCGGCAGATCACTCGTCACCGCCCCGACGGCACGACCCGGATCTTCAACCTGGACTGGGCGCTCTACCACATACTCGAGCACGAGGCCGGCCACTTTGGCCAGATCTTGCTGCTCAAGCATCTGTACCAGACGACCCACGCCCGGGTGTGATCCCTTGGATGGTCCGCCACCGCGGGGGCATCCTGCCTCCCGATGACGCTCGCCCCACTCCGGAGTGGTTGTCCAGGCTCATCCTCGCGGCTCTCCATCGCGAATACCCGAACCAGATTCAGCACCGGCTGGAGAGCGACGCCGACGCCCGGCCGCCGCGCCAGCTCACTCCGGCATTCTTCGGCAGCTACGACTGGCACTCGGCGGTGCACGGCCACTGGGCGCTGGTGCGACTGCTGCGCCTTTTCCCAGGGTCCGGGTTCGAGGCACACGCCAGAGCCGCGCTGGCTCGGAGCTTCATCGAAGAAACTCTGGGCGCCGAGCTGGCGTACCTTCGGGCCCCCGGGCGTGAGGCCTTCGAGCGGCCCTACGGTCTGGCCTGGCTGCTCCAGCTTGCCGCCGAGCTTCGCGAATGGGACGACCCCGAGGCGGCCATCTGGCGAGTCCGGCTCGCGCCCCTCGAGGCGCTGGCGGCGGAGCGGCTGGAGAACTGGCTCGCCAAGCTTCCGGGGCCGATCCGCAGCGGGGTCCATTCTCAAACCGCGTTCGCGCTCGGCCTCGCCCACGACTGGGCCCGTACCGCCGGATCCTCGGGCCTGGCGAGCCAAATCGAGGCCCGAGCGCGGGGCTGGCATGGAGCCGACGTCGCGGCGCCGATCGGCTACGAGCCCTCGGCGCACGACTTCCTCTCGCCGATCTGGGGCGAGGCGGACTTGATGCGGCGCGTGTTGTCGCCCGGCGAGTACGCCCCGTGGCTCGAGCGTTTCCTGCCCGACCTCGAGAGCCCCATGGCGCGACGCTGGCTCGCCCCCGTGGCGAGCCCCGACCCCGCGGACGGCCACCTGGCCCATCTCGACGGGCTCAACCTGAGTCGCGCCTGGATGCTGGAGGCCGTGGCGGCGAGCCTGCCGCCGGCGGAGCCGCGGCAGCCGGCGCTTCGCGAGGCGGCGGCGCGCCATGCCGAAGTCGGGCTCGACGCCTTGACCGGGGAGCATTACACCCAAGCTCACTGGCTCGGCAGCTTCGCCGTCTACCTGCTGACGCGGCGCGGCTTGGGCTGAGGTTGGGGACCGATCCGAGCCTCGGGATAGCAGTGGGGCCGGCTCCGAAGAGCCGGCCCCGTACGGCACGGCTGGATCCCCTATCGCGAGCTCATGGCACGGGCAGCTTTGCCGCCTGCTCCTCCCCGACCGGCCGGCCGTCCGGCAGCCGATAGCCGATCTGCCCCAGCTTGAGGGCGCCGATCTGGCGGTCGATCAACTTGCGGTCTCCGACCGCGATCACCTTCATCTGGTCCGGCGACAGATGACGCCGTGTCGCCTCGTACACCTCGGCCGCGGTCATCGCGTTGATGCGCGTCGGCAGCTCCTGGTAGTAGTCGGGCGGCAGGTCGAGCATGTAGAGGTCGGCGATCGTCCCGGCCGTGCTCTGCGAGGTCTCGAAGAGGGCCGGCAGCGAGCGCGAAATCGACTCCTTGGCCAACTGCAGCTCGTCCGCGCTGACCTCCTTCTCCAGCATGCCGTGCACTTCCTTCATCACCTCGGCAACCGAGGCCCCGGTCACGTCCGCACGTACTTGGCTGCCCACCATGATCGGGCCGGCGCCGGTGTTCTCGTACACGGTCGAGAACGCCCCGTACGAGTAGCCGTGCCGCTCGCGCAGGTTGAGGTTGATGCGGCTCGTGAACAAGCCGCCCAGGATCTGGTTCATGACGTTGAGCTTCTCGAAATCCGGGCTCGACCGGGGCACGCCGACCTGCGCCACCATCAGCGCGGTCTGTGGCATCTTCGGCTTGTCCACGATCAGAACCTTCTCGGGTGCCGCGGCCAGCTCGCTGGTCCGCGGCTTGGGGCTGCCTTGGCCCGACCACTTACCGAACGCCTCGTTGGCCAGCTTCTTCGCCTCGGACTCGGTCAGGTCGCCGGCCAGCACCAGCGCCCCATTGGCCGGCGTGAAGGCCGACTTGTAGAAGGTCTCGAGATCCGCGCGGCTGATGCGCTTGAGCCCCGGCTCGGTGCCGATCGCCATGTGGCCGTATGGATGGCCCGAGCCGTAGAGGTCGGTCCACATCACGGTGCCGGCAATGCGGAACGGCGAATCACGCTCCTGCAGCAGCGCGGTGAGCCGATCGTTGCGGACCCGCTCCACCTCTTCGGCCGGGAAGGTCGGGGCCAGCGCCACGTCGGCCAAGATCTCCAGGGACTTCTCGGCGTTCTGCTTGAGGGAGTGCACCGACAGACTGCTGCCGTCGCGCACCGTGTTGGAGCCCAAGGACGCTCCGAGGCGTTCCAGATCGCGCGCGATGGTGAGGGCGTCGCGCTTGGCGGTGCCTTCGTCGAGCATCGCAATCGAGAAGCCCGCCAACCCCGGAAGCTCGGGAAGGTCGGCAGCACTCCCCGCGCGCACCGCCAGCTCTGCCGCCACCACCGGCAGCGCGTGATTCTCGACCAGGTACACCGCCAGCCCGTTCGACAGACTGAAGCGCTTGGCGCTCGGCAGCGGCGCGGTCGAGAGCGGACCGGGCTTGGGCACCTCGTTCCGCCAGGGCTCCTTCGACTCGACCTTGGCCGCGGTCTTCGTCGCGGCCGGCGGCGTGGGCGGCGCCGGCGGCACGATCTTCTCCCCCGGCTGCACCTGGACCACGACGCGATGGTTCTTGGCCAGCGCCCCCGCCACCAGCGCCTTCACGTCCTGGGCGGTCACCGCCGTGTACCGCTCCAGGTCGTGATTCAAATAGCCGGGGTCGCCGGTGTAATGGTTGTACGTTTGCAGACGATCGGCGACACCGCCGAACGAACCCACGTTCTCCAAGCTGGTGACGATCGAGGTATGGATCGCGTTCTTGGCCGCGGCCAGCTCGTCGGGCGTCGGCCCGTCGGTGGCCAGCGAGTCCAGCTCGTGGTCGATGGCGGCCGCCAGCTCGTCGGCCGTGTGACCGGGCTTCGCCGTGGCGCGAATCTGGAAGATCGAGCTCAGGCCGGCCGACTGCTGGTACGCCGAGGCGTCCTGCGCGATCTTCTTCTCGTACACCAGGCTCTTGTAGAGCCGGCTCGCCTTGCCGCCCCCCAGGATGCGGGCCGCGATGTCGGCCTCGGCGTCGCCGGGCTTGAAGAACGGGGCGGTGATCCACGCCATGTAGACCCGCGGCAGCTCCACCTGGTCGGTGACGACCGCGCGCTTTTCGTCCCCGATGACCGGAGTCTGGACGTTGACCGGAGCGACGTCGGGGCCCTTCGCGATGGTGCCGAAATACTTCTCGACCAGCGCCTTGGTCTTCTCGACGTCGAGGTCGCCCACGATCGCCAGCGTCGCGTTGTTGGGCGCGTAGTACTGGGTGAAGAAGTCGCGCACGTCCTGGAGCTTGGCCGCCTGGATGTCCTCGTGCGAGCCGATCACGTCGGCATAGTAGGGATGGCCCGCCGGATAGAGCTGGTGCGACACCTCTTCCTCACCCAATCCATAGGGCCGATTCTCGACGCTCTGCCGCCGCTCGTTGCGGACCACATCCTGCTGGTTCGCGAGCATGGACTGGTCCAGCCGGTCGAGCAGGAAGCCCATGCGATCGCTTTCCAACCACAGGGCCAGCTCGAGCTGATTGGCGGGCACGTCCTCGAGGTAGTTGGTGCGGTCGTAGCTCGTCGTACCGTTCACGAAGGACGCACCGGCGCCTTCCAGGTACTTGAAGTGCATGTCTTCGCCGACATGTCCCGAGCCCTGGAACATCATGTGCTCGAACAGGTGGGCGAACCCGGTACGTCCGGCGGTTTCCTTGGCCGGGCCGACGTGATACCAGACGTTCACCGCCACGATCGGCAGGCGGTTGTCCTTGCGGAGAATGACCTCGAGACCGTTCGCGAGCTTGTACTTCTCGAAGTCGAGCTTGATCTGCGGCGTCTTCATCGCGGTGCCACCCCTGAGACATCCGCCCATCGACAGCGCGACGAGCGACGAAACGACGAGTACCACGAGCAGCGACGCGACGCGCGCCCCGCGGAAGCTGTGGTGGGAACGGGTCATCCGGATCTCTCCTTTCACGGCTCAAAATCGGCTCGGGAAGCACCGTACACTAGTCGAGATGCCATCGCACGTACAACCGACGCACCGACCAGGGCCGTGAAAGGCGGGACGAACGCAGGCTGCTGCTTGGGACTCGAGCGAAGCATTTGGGGCTCATTCTGCAACCATCGTGCGGAATGCAAGCCGGATCGCCGGGCCCCAGGCGCGCTCACGCCTCGGCCAGCGACGCCTCGATCTGCGCCAGCGCGCGGGCGAACGGCTCGGATTCCGGGATCAAGCTCACCACTACGTACGCTTCCCCGTCGATGTCATAGAAGTGCCCCGGGTGTACCACCACGCCGCGCTCGAGCAGCGCGAGCGCCCACTCCTCGCCGGTGCGCAGCACGGGCAACCTCAGCACGGACGCCCACCCTCCTTCGCCACTCAGCACGTCGATCGCCGGCCGGCGCACGGCAAGCTCCCGAAGCAGCCTTTGGTTCGCGCTCAGCCGCTCGCGCATCCGGCGCCGAAAATCGTGTCCCGCTTCCAGCAACTGGGGCAGCGCGAGCTGAACCGGAGTCGAGACCGAAAGGAAGAGATCGGCGATCCACTCGAGGCCCTGGAGCGCGCGCTCACGCGCTGCGTTGGGTCCCGCCGCCACGATCCAGCTCAGCTTGAGCTGCGGCATGCCGCAGCTCTTCGACAGTCCTCCCAGCACGAAGGCCGGCACACGTCGCTCGCCGAGGAGGCTCGGCAGCGGCCGATCGTCCGATGACCAGTTGAAGTCGCCGAACACCTCGTCGGAGATCAGCGCCAGGTCGTGGCGCTCGCACACACTCTCGAACGCCTCGACCTCGTCCGCGTCCAGGCAAGAGCCAGTCGGATGGTTGGGCTGGACCACGATGATCGCTCGGACTCGGGAGTCGCCTGCCAGCGCCGCCTCTACCGAGCCCAGGTCGAGATGCCACCTGCCGTCGTAGACGAGTCGGTACGGCTCGATCCGCACGCCCTCGAGCGCGGCGAGCGGCTCGAACAAGGGATAGCTCGGGGCTGACACCAGGAACGCATCCCCGGGGTCGGCCAGCAGACGGAACAGATGCGCGTACGCCTCGCTGGTGCCCGACGTGAGCACGATGTGCTCCGGGTCGATGCTCTGGCCTCGCGACCGGTAGTAGTCGGCGATGGCGCGACGCGCGGAAGCCAGGCCCCGAGGATCGGGCTCGTAGCGGGCCGCTCGGGGATCCGCGAGGCTCGCAAGCTCGACCTCGCCCGCTCCCCCAAGCCCGACCCGCGTCGGGTTCGACTCGGTGAGGTCGAGGAGCGGCGCGTCTGCCGCCCGGCGGGCAGCCAGCGCGCGGGCCCACGGGTTGGGCGTACGCTCCGATGGAAGGCGGCGCGAGAGCATCGAGGGCGGATAAGCTACGGGCGTCGAGGTCGCCGCGGCAACAGACGCGGGCCGCACAGCACCAGGCCCGGTGGCCGGGCAAGCGGAGAGCCAGCGAGGTTGCTCGATCAGGAGCTGCGGCATTTCGCCGCAGTTCTCATGGATTCGACGCAGCAACCCAGCATCCCCAGGCCGGGCCGCGAGATGGTCGGGTCGCCCGGGAGCGGAGACCAACATGGTTGCGGTGAATTGCAGCACCCCTTACTTCCGCGCTGGCCTCTCTGCCGAGCCGTCAAGCCACGCCGGGGCCTTGAGTTCTCTCCAGTCCTCGCGCTCGGCCCGCCGCTTGCGTTGGAGCCCGTCGGCCTCGAAATACGGGGCGAAATTCTTTTCACCCTTCGCGGAGGAGATGAGCCATGCGGAGTTTCGTCTCGAAGGCCAAGGTGGGTGCCTTGGTGACTGGCTGCTTGGCGAGCGCGCTGCTCGCGCACGCCGCCTGGTCCGACATCAGGATGGTCAGTACGCCCGGCGTCTTGCAGTATAGATGGGAGTGGAATGTCTTCAATCCTCCGCCCAACTGTGGTTACCCGCCTGGCAAGTACGCATTCCTGGTTTTCCCGGGTCCTGCCAGCCCACACAGAGAAGACTATTATCAAAATTGCGAACCACCAGTCCCCAATGCTTTTAATGAGCCGAGAGCCTACTTCTACATGGACGCCGCCGGCAATAAGGGATGCCAAGTCTTTAGTGGTGCGACTGGCGGAGGAAAGCTCACGACCACGGCCGCGGGGACCGGTTACCAGGCGAGCATAGGCGCCTGGACTGCTGAGAACACACCTATCCCCGGCCCTGCCCCCGGCGGTGTGCCAATGGGCCTCGGTGTTGATCGGCTGACAGCTAATCAGATCACCCTCACTTTCACCGGCGGGATGGAGGTACAGGGGGGGGGCACGCGGCCGGCGCTGGCGAGCTATCATGTCCTCGTCTATCCTAATACTGCAACGGCCTATGCCGACTCGGAGAACTGGAAGGCCCCGAGCAGGACCGATCCTCAGCACGACGTTAGGCATGCCGGCACAGGCGCCATTTTCCATGGAAGGGTAACACTCACCCCGGGTATGCCCCGGGCTGTAGGGGGGTCATTCCTCGAAGGGGATTGGACGAACCCCGCCCCTGTTGGGAACCTTCGCAGCACGGCGTATTCCGGACCGCCCAAGGTCCTGAATGGCGCGGGCCTAGACGCGAACGCCGTCGTTGTCGAGGTGAGCGACCCGCTGTCTGACCCGGGGGCTGTCCCCGGAGCATCGCCGATCGTCCTGGTGCTGATCACGGTCGCGCTGCTGGGCAGCGGGATCTGGGTGATCCGTCTGCGGAGCCGACCCGCGACGGCTTAGCAAGTACGAACGGACTTCGAGGAGCCGGACGGCGGTCGCGCGTCCTTCTCCTTCGCAGTCCAGGCATCGAGAAGGACGAGCCGAGCGCCCGAGTATCTCGGGCGCTCGGCGCTTCATGCCGAGCGGATCCCCGACGCCCAGGTTCGGGGACCGAATCAGGACCGGCACCCACAGCGTCGGCGCCCGCCCCCGACGCGACGGTGCTCGATCATGAGCTGCGGCTTGCCGCAGCAGTGCGCATCGGTTCGAAGCAGCAACCCAGCATCCCCAGGCCGCGCCGCGAGATGCCCGAGTCCCTCGGGAGCGAAGGTCACATGGTTGGGTTGATTTGCAGCACCCCCGACTTCCGCTCTGGCCTCTCTACAGAGCCGCCAAGCCACACCGGGCCCTTGAGTTTTCTCCAGTCCTCGCGCTCGGCCTGTCGCTTGCGTTGGAGGCTGGCGGCCTCGAAACACGGGGCAGGATTTCTCAACCCTTCGCGGAGGAGATGAGCCATGCGGAGTTTCGTCTCGAAGGCCAAGGTGGGTGCCTTGGTGATTGGCTGCTTGGCGAGCGCGCTGCTCGCGCAAGCGGCGTGGTCGGACGTCGAGGTGGTGCACTCCGGGGTGTGCGGTCCCGGGTTCCCAGTCCAGTATGTTTTGACGTGGGATGTTAATGGCTGTAATGGTCAGGCGGCGGGCGTTGGTTACTACTGTGTGGCTGCGGCCGCCTGCCTCCCCACGATTGTGAAAGGCGGTCTCCCCTGCGAAACCGTCTATTTCACTCCCTGCGGCAACAACAGCTTCGGCTGCTGGTGCTTGCGTGGCGCGATTGCCGGTGGCAAGGACGAGATTGGCCAGCTTTCCTCCCCCGTCGTGGGAGTGTCCGGGAGCGTTGGCATTTATTCCTCACCGGAAACGGGAGGCCCGCCGGACACGTCCTTTTTTACCCAAGTCGACCGACTCCATGGCCCGGAAAGGATCGTGCTCACCTACGGGCATGCGGACGGCAGTGGGAACTTCGTCGCCGGCGGAGCCGCGATGCAGTCCAGCTACGAGGTAGGGTCGCGGATGCGGGCCGGGCACTCGAGGTATGACGTGTTTGTGTACCCGGGACCAGTCACGGCCAATGCGGACTCGACTGTTCCTGGCGGTCATGTTCGAGACGGAACTGGCGCTGTGGCCAATGGCAAGGGCCGGGTCGACATGCGCGGCAGGCGCACGGTGAGCGGAGTGTTCGTAGAGGCCGACTGGACGCAATCCGACGGTGTCGTGTGCGCTGGTAATCGCGCGTGTTACACATCCAGAATGGCAGGCGGGGCGAAGACAATCCCCGTGACGGGTCTCTCCGATACTGCTGTCGTCGTAGAGGTCTTCGATCCGGACACGAATGACGTAGGCGCTCCCGCGGCCTCGCCCTGGAGCCTGGCCCTGCTCAGCCTCGCGCTATTGGGCAGCGGGATCTGGGTGATCCGGCTGCGGAGCCGACCCGCGACTGCCTAACGCACGGGGGCCTTTAGGAGCGGGACGTGGGCCGCGCGTCCTGCTCCTTCTCGGTCGGGCATCGAGATGGAGGCGCCGGGCGCCCGGGAGTTTCGGACGCCCGGCGCTCGATTCGGCAAACCCGCGTCTCACCGCTCCTTCAGCATCCTGGCCAGGGTTCCGCGATCGATCCCCAGCAGGCGTGCGGCCTGGCTCTGATTGCCGCCCACGCTATCCAGCACTTCCTGGATGTGCCGGCGCTGCATGTCGCGCAGCGACGCGGCCGAGGATGGCCTCCGTTGGCGAGCGCCTTCGAGCACGCAGCGTGGCAGATGGCGCGGCTCGATCGTATCCGCTCCGGCCATGACCGCCGCGCTCCGGATCGCGTTCCTCAGCTCGCGGACGTTTCCAGGCCACGAGTACTGCCCCAGCGTCTCGAGGGCTTCAGGCGACAGAGCCGGGGCCCGGCCCGCTTCGGCCTCGAACTCGGCCCGGAAGCGCTCGGCCAACAGGGGCACATCCTCGAGCCGCTCGCGCAAGGGAGGCAGAATCAGCTCGAACTGTCGCAGGCGGTAGTAGAGATCGGCGCGGAGGACGGCGCGCGCCACCAGCTCCGCGGGATCCGTAGCGCACGAAGCCACCACGCGCACTTCGACCGGGCGGTCCAGTGCAGCTCCCACGCGCCGGACGCACTCGGTTTCCAGCACCCGCAACAGCTTGGCCTGGAGGCAGCAGGGGAAGCTGTCCACCTCGTCCAGATACAGGGTCCCTCCGTCGGCCTGCTCGAACAGACCCACATGGTCGGCGCTCGCCCCGCTGAACGCGCCGCGAACGTGACCGAAGAAGACGCTCTCGACCAGCTCGGCCGGAGTGGCGGCCATGTTGTGCGCCACGAAGATCCCGGCGCTTCGCGGACTCAGACGATGCAGAGCCCGCGCGAGCAGCTCCTTGCCGGTGCCGGTCTCGCCGACGATCAGAACGGCTTCGCGCCGCGGTGCGATCCTGGGCAGGAGATCGCGCACCAGGCGAATCGCGACCGAGCGGCCAGCCAAGCCGTGGTCGTCGGCCACGGATTCGCCCTCGTGCCGGCGGCCGCATCGGGCCAGCGCTGCCCGGATCGTCTCGGGGCTCGCCGGCTTGATCAGGAAGTCGCTGGCGCCGCGGCGCAGAGCATCGACGGCGATGCGCGCCGTATCGGCGGCCGTGAGCACCACGACGGGGGGCGGGTTCGCCAAGCGTGTCGCCGCGGCCAGGACCTCGAGGCCATCCGGAGGCGGCATCCGCAGATCCGTGATCACCAGGTCAAAGGCCTGGCCTGCGAGCCGCTCCAGAGCCGAGCGGCCATCGGTCACACAATCCAGCTCGTGGCCGGGTTCGAGGATCGCCTTCAAGGCCTCGAGCGCCAGCGGCTCGTCGTCGACCGCGAGGATGCGCATGCTAGGGGGCCTCACTGCCGGAATGGGCCTCACTGCCGAAATGGGCGGCGACAGCGACCTCCGGAGCCCCGGGCAGGATCACGCGGCAGCACGTCCCCCCGGTCGGGTTCGGACGGAAGCAAAGCCGTCCCCCACAACCCTCGAGAAAGCGGCGCACCGCGATCAGCCCATAGCCCGAGCCATCGCCGCGCGGCGCGCCTCCCAACTCCGCACCTTTCGGCGAGAGCCCCGGGCCGCTGTCGACGATCTCGATGTGGACTTCGCTCCCGCACCACTCGGCTCGGATCTCGACGCACCCGCTGGGACGGCTCGCGCGGCACGCGTTGTCGATCAGGTTGAACAGGGAATGGACCAGACGCGGGCGCGACGTGCGCACCTCGATGGCCTGGGCCAAACGGACCCGCACCTCGATGCCGGGCCAATGCCCCAGAGCCATCGCCGAACGGAGCGCATCGGCGAGCGGCACGTTCTGGGCCGCGCTTCCAGGAGCACCGGCCATGCCGAGAACGTCCTCCACCAGTTCACCGAGCGAATGCAGAGCCGACGAATAACGTGCGACTCCGGCGAGCCCAGCCGGCGAGCCCTCGCGCTCCATGCGCTCGGCGAAAGCCTGGAGCCCGTGGATCGAATTCTTGACCTGGTGGGCCACGCAGGCCGCCGCTTCGCCGAGGCGGCGCACCGGATCGTCTTCCAGGCCTCGTCCGGCGTTCGGGTCCAGCAAGACATGGGTGGTTCGGCCCTCGTTGGACGGCGTCACCCACACCTCCGCCTGAACCGCGACGCGTCGGCCGTCGCCGTCTTCCAGCGTGGTCTCGACTCCGCGCTGCGGCTCTCCCTCCGCCAGTGCTGCGCACAGGGCTTTCACCCCGCGAGCATCGAGGTGGAGCACCTCCTGCCAGGGCCGCCCCAGCGCCTCTCGCCGGTCGGTCCCCAGAAGCGCGGCTCCGGCGGGATTGAGCCCTGCGACCCGCCCGGCCGCGCTCAGGCTGAACAGCGCCCCGCTCAAATAATCCCCCAGCAGGCGCAGCTCCTCCGTGAGCCCATTGGCCCGAGCCAGGAGCGTGTGACGGCTCCGCTCGATCTCGCGTTGCTGGCGCTCGAACACCTCGATCAGGAACCAGGTGAGCGCGGCGCTCACCGCGAGGAAGCCGAGCACGATCACCACCCTCTGTGCCTCGACCGCGGGGGCGGAGAGACGGGCGGCCGCGAGGAACGCGAGGGCCCCGCTCAGCGCCGAGAGGATGCAGCCGCGGCGGGAGAACAAGGCACCGGAGAGCGGAAGCTCCAAAACGTAGCCAACGAACAAGGGAGAGCTTTGGACGCCGCCGGCGACCATGAGAAAGGTCCAGACCAGGACGTGCCCGGGAATGAATGCGATCGCCACCGAACCCCAGCGCTTGAAAACTTGATCCTGGAGCCACGCGATGAGGGCCCCGGCCCCGACTCCGGCGGCCAGCAAGGGACGCGACGTGATCAGCGCCGGCTGCAGAAGACAAGAGCCGGCGACGACGCTCAGCGCCACGAGCCTGAGCCCTAGGGCCAGTCCGGCGAAACGATGAACGCCGCGATCCCGGGCGCGCCGCTCGGCGACCCGGAAAGCACTCGAGCCTGTCATCGACGACCTCGAAACTCTCGGAGGTGCCTGGATGCGCGCGCGAGGTGTGGATCACCTAGGGAGATCGACAAAGCGCGGAAGCACCGCCAGGGAGGTGAGGCGGGGCGACCACTGCTCAACGAGCGGAGGCTGCCAGCTTGGCGGAAGCTGTTCAACCATTTTCTTTGCATCGTCTTGACTTTTGACAGGCCGCCGGCCCATCGACCTGAGCTGGGGGTGACACTGGGCGGCGCGCTCATGCGCCTGCTGGCGAGCCACGCGGCTCGCCCCCTCTGCGTTGAACCGGCAACTCCCGAAATCCCAGCAGCAAGAGCCAGAGTACGCAGGCGCTCATCCAAGGGAGCATCGCCATCACGCCATCGACCCACCGTGCGATTCCCGGTGCCGCCGGGCCATGCGCTCCTTGATACATGAGGAAGGAGACACCCAGGACCACGCTCAGGACGTCCATCGCGACGAGCGACGGAATCCCGATGGCCAGGGCTTTGAACCTCACGCGCCACCGGGCCCGCCGACTGGCCAGGCACAGAGCCCCGAACAGCGCGAGGTCGCTGGGCGCCAGGACTTCGATCTTCTGAAGCACCACCTGCTGCCCGCCGAGAGCGATCAGCGCCATTGCCGCCTGCGCCAGCGCCCAGCGATAGCCCTCGCCGAACAGCAGCGAGGCGGCCGTGAGGGCAGATGCCCAGCCAAGGAAACGCGCCCACCAGGTCATGGAGCGCCCGCGGGTGGTGACTCCTGCAGGCGGAGCCAAACGAGAAAGAACCCAAAGACGGTCACGAACGTCACCGTCTGCCACACGTAGACATGGATGAACTCGAACCACTGTGGCCGCCAGCCCAGAATCGCGAACAGAACGAGAACGCGCAGCAGGTTGTAAATCCAGAGCCCGATCGTCCCCCCCACCACTCCAAGGAGCTTCCACACCGCAGAGGCCGGATAGCTGGCGATCGCGACACCGAGAAGCACTGTCGGAAGAAGTGAGGTGCACTCACCCACGATCTGTACGGTGGCTCGGGAGCCGTACAGGACATCCCCCGACACATGGCCCTCGGCGCCGAAAACGCGGAGCGTGAAACCGAGGTTTGCCAGCGTCGCGCCAATGGTCCAAGCCTCAACCTGGGGAAGGAGGGCCAGCAGGAGGAGGACCAGCGACCAGCCCAGGATCACCCGAAGCACGAAGCGTGTGACGAGCCGTCGTGTCGTCGGCTGCGGCCGCGGGCCGGTCGGCCCGCGGCGCATCGCACGACGTTCGGAACGCCTGCTCGAGGACGAGACCAGATGTCGAAGCCGCTCGCTCACGACGCACCCCGTGACGAGGAACTCTGGCACCACATTGGCGGCACGGTCGGATCAGGGGATCAGGTCGACGTCCCCCACGAGACTCGCCGACAGCGCGTCAGGTAGATCGCGCCGGCGGCCAGAAGGCATAGGCTCAAGAGAATCGGTGCCCACGGCCCGCCGATCATCGGCATGCCGAACGTATGCGGGGGATAGGAGATCTCCTGGATCGTCTGGCTGGGCACACTTCCCGAAAGCGACATGGTGAAGGCGCCGAGAGTACGATTGATCTCGACGATGTTGGACGGGAGAATCGACACGATGAATTCGGCAGGCAACGCCACATCCAGGCTGTCCCGGATCTTGATCGTCGTGCTGGCGGCGCTGCTGCCATTCGAGATCGTGACGTCGACGACATAGAGGCTCATCGCCCGGCTGACCTGTGCCTTGCCGGTCGCCAAGCTGACGGTCTCGATCGTGATCGTCTTCTTGCCGTCGCCCGTCGCCGTGCCGGTGGTTTGGATGTACCGGGTGTCGGCCCCTGCCCCGGCGGGATACAACGCCAAGAGCAGAACCACCAACAGCGGGGCGGTCCAGAGCGTTAGGCGGCCCTTCATGCTCCCTCCATGCGGCCCTGGGGAGTGGGACCGCGCGGCTGCGCCCTGCCAACATCGCGAAGTATAGGCTCGGGGCGAAGCGCAGCCCACACGAAAAGCAATCGAGCGGGCGCTTGGCCGTGGCCGTGGCAAGGCGTCGCGTGGATTCCGGTTGAGCGAGACCGGGCTTCCCGTTCGGACAATTCCCTAGGGGAGCGGAAAGGGAGGATCCCCGAAGTCCCGGCGCGGGGCGCCCTTGGCCGGTAGTGCCGCCACGAGCTGCCCGGCCAACGAGCAAATGCGCCCCTCGATCTCCCCCGGGTTTGGCTCCCCGCCTGTGTTCTCGACGATTGCCTTCTGGAGCCCCAGGACCCGCAGCTCGAGCAAGGGGACTCGGCCCTCGCCCACGACTTCCAGCGCCCGGCCAAGCTCGGCTTCGGCCTCCGCCTGGCGGCCTGCCTCGATGTGCATCCGTGCCAGCGCCAGCCGCACCTCCGTCTGCTCGAGGATCGAGCCCGAGCGGACCGCTTCCTCGAATGCCCGGTGCAGCAGCGAGGCGCCGGCATCCGGGGCCGCGCCACCGATCAGTCCTTCGAGCAGCAGGCGGCGCGCGCTGATCTCGGCTTCTTCGACTTCCAGGGACCGGATCGTGGCCAGGAGGTCGGCCACGCGGCCGTGCGCTCCGGACCATAGCTTCAAGCACGCCTGCGCCAGGAACGCCCGGGCCTTGCGGCGCGGGTCTCCCAGCTCGTCGGCCACGCGAGCCGCCTCGGCGTATTGCCGCTCGGCTTCCTCAAGGTCGCCCAGCACCGCCATCAGCGCCCCCAGATTCATCGCCGATTCGGCGCATCCCGCCCGATCGCCCAGCGCGGTCCGATGGCGCAGCGCGGTCCGCGCATGCTCGAGGGCGGGGCTCCACCGACCGAGCCAGAACTCCGCCGATCCCAGGTTGTCCAGCGAGTTCGCCAGTCCCCAGCGATCGCCCACCGCCTCGCGCGGCCCGAGGGATTGCGAGTAGTAGCGCGCTGCCTCCTCGAACTGTGCCCGTGAGAAGCAGACGTTGCCGAGCGCCACCACCATCTGGCCGGCGCCACTCTGGTCGCCGATCTCCTCGAATCGGCGCAGCGCGCTCTGGTAGCAGGCCAGGGCCCCGTCGCTGTCCCCGCGGACCAGGTGGATGTTGCCGAGGTTGGCCTGGATCTTGGCCATGGACTGCAGGTCACCGACCTCCACCGCCACCGCCAGCGCCTCTTCGTAACACGGCAGCGCCGGGTCCGGGCGGCCGCTATGGAAGAGCACGTTGCCCCGCCGCATCAGTCCCGTGGTCAGCCCGTGGCGGTCGCCCAGCCGCCGCAGGTCCTCGGTGGCCGCCTCGAAGGTCTCGAGCGCACGGTCGAAGGCGCCGCGCTTGAAGTGCACCTCGCCGGCCTCCACTCGAATCCGTGCCGCTTCGGGCTCGTCCCCTCCCACCTCCGCAGACGCGAGCGCCGCCTCCAGGCGCCGCAGCGCCTCGTCGTAGTCTCCGCGGCGAACCGCCAGCGCGCCGAGCTTGCGGTCGCAGCGGGCGAGAGCGCCCGCGTCGCCCAACTTCGTGTACCGACCGCGGGCCTCGCTCAAGAACCGTTCGGCCGCGTGGAGATCTCCTTGGGCGAGGGCCGCCTCGCCGAGCTGCTCCTCGGCCGCCGCCTTCCCCGGCTCGTCTTCCCGCGCCAGCTCTTCGGCCCACGCTCCCTCGGCGGCCGCCCGCCCGGCATCGGGACGTCCGAGCAGCAGCAGGATCTCGCATTGGAGCCGGAGGATCTCGGCCCGGCCCACGCCCGCACCCGCCGCTTGCGAACGCGCCTCGAGAGCCCGCTCGCAAAAACCGAGCGCGCGATCGTTCAAGAACAGTCGACGAGCCTCGCGTGCGGCGCCGACCAGGAACGGCACCGAATCCGCGAACCGTTGTGCCTCGAACAGGTGATAGCCGATCGGTCCGGCGTAGTCGGGGCGATCCTGATAGCCGCGGACCAGATGGTCGGCGACCACCCGGTGGTACTCGCGGCGCAGCTCGGCCGGCATCTCGCGCAACAGGACTTCCCGCACCAGTCCGTGCGTGAAGCGGTGCCCCTCCTCCGTGGGCAGGATCAGGTGGTGGACCTGATGCAGGGCACGCAGGCGCTTGAGCAGGACGATGCGGGAAAGACCCGTCCCCTCTTCCAGCATCCCGGTGTGGAAGCTCTCGCCCTCGACCGCCGCGAGGTCGAGCACGTCGCGTTCCTCGCTGGAGAGCCGCGTCAGGCGCCGCGCCACCACGTCGGTGACCGTGGGCGGCAAGGCGATGGTCTCGAGGGCCACCGGCCCGCCGGCCCCGCGCCCGGCCGGGCCACTCAACAGTCGAATGATCTCGATGGTGAAGAACGGGTTCCCTTGCGCCCGCTTGTGGATGGTCGCGGCAACGACCTGCCCCGAGCCGGAGCCGTCGAGCGCCGCGTCCAGCAGGGCCGCGGTCTCGGTCGGGCCGAGCGGCTCGAGCGAGACCCGGTGGAACGTTTCCACCGTCGACAGCAAGCGGATCAGATCCTCGAGCGGGTGCTGCCCCGAGGCGGCGCGGAGTTCCTCGGGCCGATAGGAGGCGACGAGCAGGAGGCGGGCGCCCGCGAGGTTGCGAGTCACATGGTTGAACAAGGACAGCGTTCCCTCGTCGGCCCAGTGCAGATCGTCGAGGAACAGCACCAGGGGTTCTTGCTGGGCGATGCGCTTGAGGACGGAATCGAGCAGGTACCAGAGCTGCTCTCGGCTCTTCGCCTCGATCCGGGGCTCCGGATCGAGCAGCATGTTGAGCGTCGAGAACAACGCCCCGGGAAGCGCGTGGGCGCGGCTCGCGCCCGCCCCAGCTTCGGTCTCTTCCGGCCGGGCGCGGCGCGCGAACTCCTCGAGCGCCTCGACGAACGGCTCGAAGTTGCGACCGCCGTGGAACGCGCACCGCCCCTTGAGGCACAGCACGCCCTGGGCCTCAGCGTAGTTTCGGAACTCCTCCATGAGCCGCGACTTCCCGAGCCCGGCTTCGCCCTCGAGCAGCACCGCGCGGCCGGCCCCGAGGCGGGCCCGCGCCAAGCCCTCCTCGAGAACACCGAATTCCTTGTGGCGACCCACGAACGGGAAGCGCGCCGGGAGCCCGGGAGCCACGGCGGTTTCCATGCCGGTGCCCGCCGGCTCGGTGCGGCCGATCGGCGCCGGCGGAGCGACCCCCCCGACTTTCGGCTCGGTCCGCACTGGCTGCCCGGAGACCGCTCGCAGAGGAGCGCCCCCGACCACGTCTTCCACCTCGAGGAGATACTTCTCCACCTCTTCGGCGGACGCGAACCGGTCGCCCGGCTCCTTCTGCAGCAGCCGCTCCACCAGGGCCGCCAGCTCCGGCGGCGTGCCCGGGCACATGGGCAGAAGCGGAGGCGGCGTCTCGTGGAGCACCGCGTAGAAGGTCGCGAGTCCCTCTCCCGACCATGGCAGGCGTCCGCTCAGAGTCCGGTACAGCACCACCCCCAACGAGAACAAGTCGCCACGCCGGTCCATCCGCTGACCGCGGACCTGCTCCGGACACATGTACGGCGCCGTGCCCATCACCGCGCCGGTTGCGGTGCGCATCGAAGCATCGTGGCGTTTGGCGATCCCGAAATCGGTGAGCTTGGTGGCTCCATCGGTCCCGAGCAGAATGTTGGAAGGCTTGATGTCCCGATGGACCACGCTCCGGCCGTGGGCGTGCCCGAGCCCGCGACAGATGGCCAGCGCCACGCGCACCGCGTCGCGGGGCGTGAGCGCTCCCTGCGTCAGCCGCTCTTCCAGGTTCGAGCCCTCGACGAACTCGAGGCTCATGAAGCCACGATCGGGGTCGAACTCGTACAGCGTGGTGATGTTGGGGTGGTTCAAGATGGCCACCGCCCGGGCCTCGAAGACGAAGCGCTGGCGAGCTTCGGGCGCGCGCAGAAGGTCCGGGTGAAGGAACTTGAGTGCCACGTGACGGCCGAGGCGGACATCCTCGGCGCGGAACACCTCGCCCATGCTGCCGCTGCCGAGGCGGCTCAGGATCCGGTAGTGGGAGATCTGCGAGCCGATCATGGTCGAGTCCTGGTGGCGGCCCTCAGGGCTTGGGACTTCAGGGCACCGAGTGTAGTCGGGCCAGCACCCCCGAGGCGAGGCGGCCCTGGATCGTTCGGCGACGGCCAGCGGGGGCGCGCGACGGACCAGGACCCGCGAGCGGGTCCTGGTGCCCGGGCCATTTATGGGGACCCCACGACGGAGCGCGGCCCCCGCTGGCCATCGCCTGATGCAGAATCAGGCGACGGCATTTAGGAGCCTGCCCTGCCACACCACCTACGGATGGGCGATTACGAGCAGCGTGGGGGCACGGTCTAGCACGCAGCGCAGAGTCCGATCCAGGGTCTCCGGATCGAGCGCGGCGAAGCTCTCGTCGAGCACCAGCAGATCCGCCCCCTGCAGCAGCGCGCGGGCGATGAAGACCCGGCTTTGCTCGCCGTGAGAGAGGCGCCAACCGGTCTCTCCCACCACCTGGAGGAGCCCCGAGGGCATGCGGTCCAGCAGCTCTCCAAGGCCAAGCTCTCGGCACAAGGTCTCGGCCTCCTCGAGATCTTGGGGCTCGGCGGGCCAGCGGCGACCCATCAAGAGGTTGAACGCGAGCGTTTCGGTCAGCACGTGGTTCTCGTGGAACTGGGGCGCGGCGGCGACTCGGCGCCGCCACGAGTCGGCTCCGAGCGTCTGCCGGTCCAGCCCGTGGAGGAGGATCAGGCCCGACTCCGGGTTCCGCAGACCCACCAGCAGCGAGGCGAGCGTCGACTTGCCACCGCCCGAGGCACCCTGCAGCAGCAGTCGCTCGCCGCGGTGCACCTTTAGACTGCAGCCGCGCAGCACCGGCTCGCCGCGATCTCGATAGCGGAACACGACGTCGCTCGCATCCAGGATCATCTCCCCGTCGGGCGAGGGCCCGGCCGCCTGGCCGCCGCCGGCCGCGAAGGCCGGCGTCCCCACCACCTCCGGGCGGGCCGCCGCCTGAAAGAGCGGAGCGACCTGATCCCACGCGATCGCCGCGTCGGTCATCTGCCACAAGCCGCGCGAGAGCTTCTCGAACGCGCGGTAGGCCAGCAAGACTCCACCCAGCGCCACCGCCAACGCCGCGGGCGAATGGCGGCCCGACACGAACGCGGGCGCCATCCCGAGCAGGCCGAGCACCAGCCAACCGCGCGGCACCAGGGCCACCAGCACGGCGCCCGAGCGGTCCATGGCCCGCGATTGCGCAAGGTAGCGCTCGACCCCTTGGTCCTCACCTTCGTGCCACAGCTCGCGTGACTCCTGGGCCAGCCGGGTCCGGTGTCCGACCATGCGCTCGACCATGTCCCCGGTGAGAGCCAAGCGCTCCCTCGCCCAGGCGCGGCGTTCGCGCAGGTAGCGCTTGGCGATCAAGAGCGTCAGGGTCGCCCAGCCGGCGAGCGCCAGCGCGTGGAGCGCTCCGCCGGCCCCCGCCGCGAGCACGCCGGCGGCGAGCAGCAGCTCGATCCCCGCCACCAGTCCGAGCGTGCCGCCGCTCAGCGCCAGGGACTCCACGGCCTCGGACTCGAGCACACGACCGAGGAGCTGGCCCACCCCTTGGTGGCGCACCTCTTCCGGCTCGTGCTTGAGCGCCCCCTGCAGCAGCCGCCGCTTGAGCAGCGCCCCGGCGCCGATCGCGAAACGGCCCTGCGACCAGGTCACCAGCAGGCGAAATGGGATCAGGGTTAGCAGCAGCAGCCCCCAAGCGGCAAGCCACCCGGGCTCGAGACGCCCCTCGAGCGCGCCGCGCCCCACCATCCACCACGACAGCAGCCAGAGCAGATACTGGCCGGCGTGAGCGCCGGCCAGTGTGCGCAGGCTCCGCTGCAGCCCGGCGTGACCGAGCTGCTGCCAAAACCCGGCTCCGGGGTGCGATCTCAGCAGCCAGCCGACGGTGAGCGAGGCGTCCGCCAGCCGCTCGCGCAGGATGGCGGCGCGCGCCCGACCCCGCCGTCCTTTGACGACCCCCGCCTCGGCGAGCAATTGATCCACCTCGAGGACGATGGGCGCCTCGAGACCGCGGCCCAACGAGTCGCGCACCGCGCGCAACGTCCGGCGGTGAACGATCCCGTCGGGGCCGAGGAAGCGCACCCCACTGCGGCTTCCGCCGAGCAGCGCGAGGAACCCATCGCCTGCTCCGGGCATGCGGAGCAGCCCCGGGCCGGCCCCGCGAAGCACCTCTTCGAGACCTGCATACGATACGTCGGTGGCCTCGGCCTCGAGTCCGAGACTGCGCGCCACGGCTTCGATCCACCGGCCGATGACCTGGTCGCCCGCGAGCGCCACGCGCTCCGGCGGGGCGGCCGCCGCCGTCGAGCCGGCCGCGAGTCCGCTGCGCGTGGCGAGCGCCCCCACCGCATCGCCGAGCCGCGCGGCCGGCCAGGCCAGCGCCGCGAGGCTCACGCCGATCCTCCGTTCCGTGTCCCATCCTGGAGCCGCCCCGACTCGAGCGCCAGGCGGCGCCACGCACCGAGCGACCACAGCCCCTCCTGGGTAGCACGCTCGGCCTCGAGCAGCCCGCGGTAGCGGGAACCCTCGAGCCCGGCCAGGACGCGCGGGGCGCCGTCCTCGGCGATGCGGCCCTGGTCGACCACCAGCACGCGCTCGAAGCCGAGCGTTTCCGCCACGTCGTGGGTGATGCACAGCAACGTGGCGTCGCGCCACCGCCGCCGCGCCCGCTCCAAGAGCACCCGGCGTTGCGGCCGGTCCAGCCCGCGAAACGGCTCGTCCAGGATCCCGAGCCGCACCCCGGACTTCAGCATCGCGCGCCCCAGGCGCACGCGCTGACCTTCGCCCCCCGAAACCAGGGAGCCGCCCTCCCCCAGCGGCGTCTGGAGCCCCTCGGGCAGCGTCTCCAACATGCGAACCAGGTTGGCCTCCTGGATCACCGCCCCGATCGCGGGCGCCGCCGAGTCGTCGCCGGCGCCGTACTGGAGGTTGTCGAGCAGCGATCGGTTCCAGAGCTGAACCGCGGGATCGACCCAGGCAGTCTCCCGGCGCAGCTCCTCGAGCCGCTCTCCGTCCAGGCACGCTCCATCGATCAGGACTTGCCCCGCCGCGGGCCGGTGCCACCCGAGCAGGAGCCCGACCAGGCTCGATTTCCCCGCGCCGGAGGGTCCGACGATCGCGACGTGGCTGCCGGCCGGGATCTCGAGATCGAGCCCCTCGAGGATGGTGCGACCCGCCGCTCGCACCGAGACGCCCTGCAGCGCGATCGCTACGCCGCGGGTCCGTCCTTGTCGGTGGCCCGTGGCCCGTTCGGATTCATCCGCGGCCTGCGCGCGTTTGGAGGGGGCATCGGGCTCGTCCGTGCGGCCCGGGATCTCCTCAGGGGCGCCCAAGGGCTCGAGCAGTCGAAGCGTCAGGTTGCGCTCGCTCGGATATTGCCGGGCGATCAGGCCGATCTCGGTGCCGAGAAACGGGAGGTTCAGCGCCCAGTAGACCAGCAGCAGGACGCTGCCCGACTCGCTGCCCCGCGCCAGGTACCCGAGCAGCAGCCAGGCGGCGAGGGCGAACCCGGCGAACTGCTGGACGCCTTCGGTTGCCACTACCGCGCGTTGCAGCCCGAGACCGGCGCGCGACCATTCGACCAGCAAGCTCTCGTGCTCGCGCCGTACTGCGCGTTCGGCCCCGTGGGCCCGCACCGGCACCAGCCCGAGCAACGCGTCGAGGTAGAAGCGGCTCAGAGCCCCGGCGTGGTTTCGCATTCGCAGGTCACGCTCGATGAGCGGCGACTGCATCGCCAGCGGCAGTCCGACCGCCACCAGGGCCGCCGCCAACGCCGCCGGGGCCGCGCCCGGATCGAGCCAGATGATGCCGGCCGTGGTGAGCACCAGCTCGAAGCACCGCCGCAGGAACTCGCCGCCCAGCTCGGGGATCGAGCGCAGCGTGTGCGCGACGTGGCTGCGCTCGGCCATATCCGAGGTGAGCCGGCTGTGGAAGTAGCGGTCGGCCAGACGCGGGATCTTCTCGAGAAATGCGATCCGCAGCCGGGCCTCGAGCTGGCGGCCGATGCGGAAGAGCCCGGCCATCAGCGGAAGCTCGAGCACCAACAGGCCGAGCGCAAAGGCGAGCAAGGCCCCAATGGCCCCGAGGCGCTGGCCCGAAAGCCCGAGCTCGCGTCCGAGGTCGAACAGGGCGCGGAAGAGCAGCGCCTCGATCACCACCGCCGAGGCGGCGAGCAGCAGCGCCGCCACCAGGATGCCGGGGGCCAGCCAGCCGTCCCGGCGCATCAGCTCGAGAAGTCTTCGTCCCGGTTGGCTGGGGGGCTCCGACAACGCCGCCACCAGCTCCGGGGACAGCGGTTGTCTTTGGCCGGACCCGTCGGTCGGCCCCGCGGCCGACCGCGACGACTCGCCCCCCGTCGAGCGGTCGGGCGCATCGGCCGCCGCCGGCGCCTCCGGTGCCGCACGCGATCCGTTCGTGCCATCCCCGGTCGCTCGGGCGTGCACCGCGTGCGCCTCGGCCTCGACGTGGACCAGCACCGCGCCACGAAACACGAGCTGCGGCGTTCCGTCGAACCCAGGCGGCCCCGGTCGGACCGACCAGTAGGAGGACGGAATGCTCGCGTCTTCCGCGCCCCCGGCCTCGGCTCGCGACAGGAAACGCTCGAGAACCCGACGCGACTCGTGGCCCCGAGCGATTCCCCGCGCGCGCACGATCGAGTCGACCAGGCGCGTGGCGGCGTCCACCGCCGCCAGGGAGCGCCAGCCCGGGTCGGCCAGTGCCCGCCCCAGCACGCGCTGGCGCGAGGCTCGGTCCACGCCGAGGTCCGCGAGCCGGTTCTCGAGCGCGCCCAGCGACTCCTCGCTGCCCGCCCACGCTCGCCAGCCGCCGGCGGGGACCGGCATGCGGTGGGGGTACAGTTCGTCCAAGAGTCCGCGACAGGTCGGCCAGCGCCGGCCGGTGGCGGGGTCCATTACCTGGACGAACCGTCCGTGGCGCCGCCAGAGCACGAGGAAGTGCGTGACGTGATTGGAAAGCTCCACCACCGCCAGGGCCGGCAGCAACCGCGCTTCGGGGATCAGCACGTGATCGACCGGCACCATGACCTGCTGGGCGACGAGCCCGAGCTGGTTGGCCACCTCCTCCAGGGTGTCGATCGAGGTCCCGTCGACGTCGGTCTGGCAGGCCTCGCGAAGTCGCCCGTAGCTGGCGCGGATGCCGAATCCCTCGAGCAGGCACTTGAGCGAGGCCGGACCGCAATCCATGGCCGAGGTCTGGACAACCTCGGGTACCAGCCAGCGACGGCGCGAGTGGGCGGCGGCCTTCATCCCCTTACTCGCGGCTCATGTCGGTCCGTCACGGCCGACGGGGGCGGCGAGCAGTCGACCGGCCGCGCGCAACACCAGGGTCGCCGGCGTGCAGCGGGCGACCTCGACCTCGACGGTGCCCGCGAGACCGTGCTGGATCGGAATCCGGGAGTTCCCGGCCTGGATGGCCAGCTCGACCCGGAGCCGGTTGTCGTGGGGCTCGCTCGCCACGTGCACGACTCGCAGCGGGAGGCTGCCGTACTGGGTCCACGGGAAGCCCTCGAGCCGCATCTGCGCCCGTTGGCCGGTGCGGATGCGGCCCAATGCCTGGGGCGGTGCGAAGTCCGCCACCGCCCGGAGCGCGGCGCGCGGGACCAAGGAGCCCAGCTCGATGCCTTCGCGCACCAGGCTGCCGATGCGTAGATCGGCCACGGCCGCGAGTCGCCCGTCCACCGGCGCACGAATGACGCGCCGCTCCACCTCCTGCTCGAGCCGCAGGACCGAAGCCTCGCCGGTCGCGATGTCGCCTTCCAGCTCGGCCGCGTCGCGCTCGAGCTTCCCCAGCTCGGCCATCCGCTCGCTCTGCCGCGCGCTCTGCTCCCGCTCCAAGCGACTCAAGCCCAGCTCGCGGCCGGTAGCGGCGGCGCGGCGCGTCTCGGCTTCGCTACGGGCACGGCGCTGCTCGACCTCGGACAGAACATCCTTCGCGAACAGTCGCTCGGCGCGCCCCGCCTGGTCCTCGGCGAGCCGCGCGGCGGCGTCGGCTTCGCGGAACTGGGCCCGTGCTTCGTCCAGGGCGGCGCCCGCGGCCTGCCGCGCCTCGAGCAGCGCCCGCCGTCGGGCCGCGATCTCTTGCCTGAGCCTCGGGAGCTGAGCACGGAGCGACGCCAGCCGTGCGCGCTGCTCGCCGACGGCCAGCCGGTCGGGGGCGGGATCCAGCTCGACCAGCACCTCACCGGCCTTGACCTCGCGATCCAGCGCCAGACGATTCGCCACCACACGACCCGACGCCGGGGCTTCGAGCGAAAAGGCCACCCGGTCCGCCTCGAGGCGCGCGGCGTCGGAGACCTCGTAGACGCCGATCCGGGCACCAAAGAACCAGACCGCCCAAGCGCCGAGCATCAGCGCCGCGGCCAGTAGGCCCAGCGCCGGACGGCGTGAGTGGTCGCTTTCGAGCGATCGCAGCGAGCGTGAGAAGGGGTGCATCCGAGTCCTCGCGACCGGGCGCGGAGAGGGCCCCGGGCACCTCGGACCTCTACCACCGGCGTGGGCGGCGCCCAGTGCGCCAAATCTACTACCGGGAAGCCCCCTTCGCGAACGGGCAGCATTGCTGGACGGATCTGGAGCCGTTAGGGTTCCCGACCTATACTCCCGCGAGCGCGATTGCGGCCCACCATCGTCGGCCGCAGCGCCCCCAGACCCGGAGCCGCCCCACATAATGGCCGCGATTTCCGAACAAGCCCTGACCCCACTGATCGAGGCGTTGCGTGGCGTTCTCTGCCAGGTGGCGGAGCCGACCGTGGTGCTGCGCACGATCCTCGATCAGGCAGTGACCCGCACCGGGGCAGACCGCGGTGTCTTCGTCGAGGTCTCGGGCAGCGGCGAGCTGAGCTACCAAGTGCTCCACCAGTTCAAGCGGAGCCATCTCGAGGGCGAGGGCGGGCACTTCAGCCGCGGCATCTTCGCCGAGGTGCTCGAAACCGGCGAGGGCATGATGCTCGACAGCGCCTTCAGCCATCCACGCTTCCGCCTTCAGCAGTCGGTCGAGGGGGTGCGCATGGCCTCGGTGCTGTGCATGCCGATCCGGTCCCGTGACCGCATCGCGGCGCTCGTCCACCTGGAGAACAGCAAGCCGGGCCACTTCAAAGAGGAGCATCGGGAGGTGCTGCGTTCCCTGCTCGACGTGGCGGGCCCGGTGCTCGAAGCGCTCCAGGCCGGACGGGAGGCGATGCGGGAACGCGACCGCCTCCAGCTCTCGGAGGCCCGCTTTCGCGAAGAGGCCGAGCAGACGCGCGAGCTGCTGGCGCGCGATTGGTCGTTCGGCCGCTTCGTGGGCCGCTCGCCCGCCGTACGCGAGCTGGAATCGGCGGTGCGAAAGGCCGCGGCCACCGACTTTCCGGTGCTGCTGTTGGGCGAAACTGGAACCGGAAAGAGCATCCTCGCCCGTGTGCTCCACCACTCGGGCCCGCGGGCCAACCAGGCGCTGGTGACCGTGTTCTGCCCCTCGCTCGAGAGGGGCATGGTCGAGGCCGAGCTGTTTGGCCACCGCAAGGGCTCCTTCACCGGGGCGCTCGCGGACCGGCTGGGCAAGGTCCCGGCGGCCGACAAGGGCTCGCTCTTCCTGGACGAGATCGGCGAGCTGCCGATGGAGATCCAGCCCAAGCTGCTGCGGCTGCTCCAGGAGAAGACTTACGAACGGGTCGGCGACCCGGCGGAGCGGAAGGCCGACGTGCGCGTGATCGCGGCCACCAATCGCGACTTGGAGCAAGAGGTGCGCGAGGGACGCTTCCGGCGCGACCTGTACGAGCGGCTGAACTTCGTGCCGCTCAGGATCCCGCCGCTGCGCGAGCGCGTCGAGGATATCCCGTTGCTGCTGCGCCATGCCCTGGACCAGCACGAGGCGGGACGATGGATCGAGCTGGCGGACGACGCGCGGGACTACCTGAGCACCCTCGACTTCACCTGGCCCGGCAACGTACGCCACGTCGAGCAGCTCGCGGCACGCCTGACGCTGGAGAGCAAGCGCGGAGCGGTCACCTGCGAGGAGCTGGCGCGGGCGCTGGATGCGCGACCGCAGGAGCCGGAGAGGGCGACGCCGAGGAAGGAAGAACGGGGTGCGCAGCCCCGGACCTCGACAGCGTCAAGCGAGCCGGCGGGCCTCGAGGAGGGGCTCCCTACCCTGCTCGAGAAGGCGGAGAAGGCCTGGCTCGAGCAGGCGCTGGAGCGCTACCCGAGACTCACCCGGGCGGAGCTCGCAGCGAAGCTCAAGATCAGCGAGTCGGCGCTCTACAAGAAGCTGCGTCTCTACGACCTCGGGGGCTGAGGCGCCGGTTTCTTCTTCACGCCGGCCTTGGGGCCGATTTTCATTTCTCGCCCCGGCTTGGGCTGGTGTCGATCCCGCCCGCCTTGAGGTTCGTCTTGGTCTTCATCTGGTTCACCTCCTTTCCTTTCGCCCACGGATCCGTGGGCTCGCTGCGTTTCAATTAACGCCCTGCTTCCTCGAAGCGGCCGTGACGCCGGCCTTCACCTCGAGCGCGGGGTCCGCCGCGCCTTTAATGCCTGCGAGGTGCAGCAAGGTCGCTCGCCGCCTCTACGACGACAGGGGCGGAAGCCTTGGCACGCTTTCGCGCCGCCAAGGTCTCACGCCCCTGTCGTCCGGCCTGTTGAAGCTGGGGGTGCTGGGAAACTCACTGCGCGGCTACTTCTTCTTCTTGCCACCAGCCTTGACGTGGGTCTTGGTCTTCATCTCGTTCACCTCCTTTCGTTCTCGGTTTGGGTGATTGCCTGCGCTGCTACTTCTTCTTCTTGCCGGCCTTGACGCCGGTCTTGACCTTCAAGCCACAGGTCCGCCACGCCTCACGCACCAACGTCTCGTTGTGGTTCGACCAAATCCCGCCTGCCTTGACGTTGGTCTTGGTCTTCATCTCGTTCACCTCCTTTCGTTCTCGATCTGGGTGAACCTGTGCGGCTACTTCTTCTTCTTGCCGGCCTTGACGCCGGTCTTGACCTTCAAGCCACGGGTCCGTCGTCCTTCCCGCACCAGCGTCTCGTTGTGGTTGGACGAGAGCCTTCCGGCTTTGAGGTGGGTCTGGGTCTTCATCTCGCTCATCTCCTTTCGCTCTCGATCTTGGTGAACCTGCGCTGCTACTTCGCCTTCTTGCCAGCCTTGACGCCGCACTTCACTTTCAAGCCACGGGTCCGTCGTCCTTCCCGCACCAGCGTCTCGTTGTGGTTGCTCGCGAGCCTTCCGGCCTTGAGGTGGGTCTGGGTCTTCATCTCGTTCACCTCCTTCGTTCTCCGATGGGTTGCTTTCCGCCAGAGCAAGAGCAGCAGGTATGCCATGCCGTGCGAGGGGCTGTGGAGCCGGCTCGATGGCGGAGCGCAACCGTTGGCTGGCGCACGGCTTGGAGGGCAGAGGACCACGTGGATCGGGCGCGAGGGGTCCCGATGGACGGCTGGTCCAGGGTCCGGTGCTCTCCACGCTTCGACAGAGACCCTTCACGAACGTGGAGATACGCTCCACGGGGGCGAGGTCCGGTACGCGTGGCGGGCACATGCGGGGAGGTCCAGCACGCGCATCGTGACCGGCGGCCGCGGTGGGCGCCCAGGCTGTCTTGAGTGGGTGCGTGTTGACGGCGGATCGCGCCGGGCGAAAGCAGAGAAGATCTCGACGTCACTCGATCCGAAAAGCGGCCCTCGACCCTCTGGAGACCCGCAGCCTACGGCGCGCCTCCCGGGCGGGGCGCGGCGTGCGCAACCGTCCGGGGCCGCGGATGGAAGTACGAAAGCGCTCGGCGCACGCGGTCCTCGAGCGAGGCATCGGGCATGGTCTCGCAGAGCGCGGCCGCGTGCCGGGCCTCCTCCGCGCGGAAGCCGAGAAGGCGGAGCGGAGTGATCACTTCCGCGGCCGCGGCCCGGGCCTGTGTGTCTGCTGCTCGGCGCCGTGCCTGGTCCGCTGCCCGCGCGGTCTCCTGCCGCCGAAGGTCGGCCGACCGCCGCGCGTCGTCGCGTTTGCGGCGCATGAACTCGGTGCCGAAGGTGCGCTCGGCCTCGACGTGGCGCGATCCTGGGCGACCAGAGTGGCGAGATCCCGCAGCAACGTGTGATCGGCGAAGTGGGACAGCGCGTGGGACAGCGCGTATGACTTCATGCAGGCCTCTGCGGGGGCGAGTCGCGGGGGCGCCAGTCCTTCATAACATGGGTCGTTTCGAAGCGCACAGCGCCTCGCTGGAGGCCCTGTGGCTCCCATCGCGAGAAGCGTCGCCGAAGAAGAAGCGTTTCGTCCTCGAGGCGGCCGCAGGCGCGCGCTGGCGGGCACGGGCTGCAAGCGCCGCGCGGCAGGGACGATCGGGCTCGCGAGCGTGTCAACAAGAATCGACTTGCTCCGACAGCCGCGGTTTGCTCCTGCCGCCGCGCGTCGATGAACGGCCGAATCGAGCCCGCGAAGGATCGGTTACTTCAGGTTGATGAACCCCCGGCACTTGGCCGAGCCGCACGTGCAGGGGATCTTCGCCACCGCGGCCGAGAAGCGGTAGTCCACCGTCAGTTCCTCTCCCGTCGCGATCCGGCGCTTGCTCATGTAGAGCACGTGCCCGCGGATGATCCGCGCCTGCAGGTTGGGGTCGCAGGAATGGTTGATGTATTCGGCCCCGCTGCCCCCGGCGGCTCCGTCCACGCACCAGTAGGAATCCAGCGTGAACAGGAAGTCCAGCGGGTGCGACTCCCATCGCCGCTTGGCTTCGACGCGGCTGACGCGTTGCCCGGTGTACTCGATCACCTTGCGCCCGGCCGGGATTCGCTCCTCGGCGTACACGCCCCAGCGATGGATCTTGGACGGTCGTACCGTGAGCCGGAAACAGGCGAACTCGGGGTTGATGGTCGCGGTCGCCACCACGTCATGGGCGGACACGGTGTCGAGCCCCTTGCGGATCCGGTCGGCCCGGGCCTCGAGCGCTTCGGCGTCGGCGCCGCGTCTCATGCGCCGGAGCAGCGCCGCATAGTTCTCGAGCACCGCGAGCACGTGGGGATGCGACGGCCCGAGCGTGCGCTCGAAGATGTCGAGCGCCCGGGCGTAGAGCCGACGGGCGGCCGGCAGGTCGCCCACCGACTTCCGCTGCACCGCCAGGTTGTTGAGCGTCGTCGCCACGTCGGGATGATCGCCGCCGAAGGTCTTTTCCTTGATCGCCAGGGCGCGGCGGTAGAGGCGGTAGGCCTCCGCGGCCTTCCCTTGGGCGTGGCGCAGCGCAGCGAGATTGTTCAGGTTGACGGCGATCTCCGGATGGCTGGGGCCATAGGTGCGCTCGAAGATGGCGAGCGCCCGGCGGTAAAGACGCTCGGCCTCCGGGTACTTGCCCTGCGCGTCGAGCAATGCGGCCAGCGCCGAGGCGTCGGCGGCAACCTCGGGATGATCACGGCCCAGGGTGCTCTCCCGAATCCGGAGCGCTCGCCGGGCGAAGGGCTCGCCACGCGGGTAGTTGCCCCCGGCGTGCTCCAGACCCCCCAGGTTGTGGTAGAGGGCGGCGACCCGTGGATCATTGGGCCCGAACGCGTGCTCGGTAATGGCCAGGGCCCGCTGGTAAAGGCGGCCCGCCTCCGAGAACCGTGCCGTGTACTTGCAGAGCATTCCGAGCTCGTTGAGCACCGACGCGACCTCGGGATGGCGGGGCCCGAACGCACGCTCGGCCGCGACCAGCGTGCGACGGAGCAAGGACCCGGCCTGGTCGCAACGGGCCTGGGCCCGGTAGACGCGTGCGAGTCCCAGCGCGCCGTGGAGCCGGACCACATCGACCTTGCGGCCTCGGGCTCCCGAGCGGAGCAGCGCCACGGATCGGCCGAAGAGTCGCTCGGCCTCATCGTAGTCCCCCAGGTCGGCGTGGATGCCCGCCAGGCTGTTGAGGACATTCGCCACGTCTCCCGGGTGGGGGCGTGGCGAGCTCTCGAGGAGGGCAAGGGCCTGGGCACCCGCCCGAAGGGCCTCCCGATGCCGGTATCGGCCACGTAGCGAGACTGCCCGCTCGTGCAGCCGGCTCGCCTCGGCGAGCGCCGCGAGCCCTGGGCCGGGGCCCCGGCTCCCAGCCGACCCCCTTCGGAGCCTCCTTTGGGGTTTGGCAGCCGGTCGGGGCCGCGTCATCCGATCAAGCCCGACGTGCGTGAAACTCCACAATTGTGGAGATAACTCTGGGCCTGGAGACACCGAGCCACACGTTAAGGAAGGGTCCAGTCATCGTCGCGAGGTCGGCCTCCGCCCGCTGGCTCCGGCTCAACTTCATGTTCGACAATGCGCAACGTCGCTCTTTGCCCGCTCCCCTACGACTCCCAGCGCAATGGCACGGCCTGTGCGCTTGAACCCAGGCGAGAACTCGGTCCTTGCAGGAAGCGAAAGGGAGGTGGCCCCAATGACGAACCAAGAAGCTCAAGATCGTGCCGCCAGGATGGGACTCTCGACCTGGATGGTGCAAGCCGTAGCCGTAGGCGAGACGTCCCACACCGTGGACCTCATGTGCGTGGGATTCGCTTCGATCGAGCTGCCGATTGCCGAAGCCGAGTCCTGGGAAGAGGCTCTGAGCCAAGCCGCGCGCATCATCTTCACCGCCTGATCGCTCTCCGGTTCCCACGCCTCAACGCGGGCCTGAGGCCACTCGGTCAACCTCTCGGCCCCCCGCTGGACCCAGGCGCCCGTCGCTGGGTCCAGCCCATTCGGTAGCCAGAACCCTCGCCCGCGTCTCGGGCAGCCACCAAACGGTCGCACCCGCCAACACGGCGAAGGCCGCGGCCAGCGCCACCCCCCTTCCCAACTCCTGTCCTCCCACCGCCACCACCAGCAGCGGCGCCAAGAACTGGACGCCGCGCGTCACGTTCATGCAGATCCCGCCGGCGGTGTTCCGCACGCGGGTCGGGAACAGCTCGGTGTAGAGCGGCCCAAAGCCCGACCAGGTGCCGGTCCCCAGCCCGGCGACGAAAATGAAGAACAGGATCAGCTCCGGACGGCCCCGGATCGCGCCCTCGAACACGGTGATCATGGAGAGCCCGAGCGCCATCACCAGCGAGAACAGGCTGAACGACCGGCGACGTCCCCAGCGGTCGGAGCAGATCCCGTAGAGCAAGTATCCGGTAAGCGAGCCGGTCACGAACACCAAGGTCCAAGCCCCGGTGGTCTGGATCTCGAGGCTCCAGCGGCGCCCCAGGTACTCGGGTAGCCACGAGAAGGTGAACCAGTAGTTGGCCATGTTGAAGAGCGTGAGCACGAACGCCACCGCGAACGGGCCGCGCACATCGGGAGCCCAAAGCTCGCCAAGCCGCACTCGATCGGCCCGTTCGCCGCGCGCGAGGCGGGCGCGATGGTCGCGCCACAGGTCCGATTCGGGGACCAGCGTCAGGACCAAGGGCACCAGCAGCACCGGGGCGGCCGAGAGCCAGAACGCGGCGCGCCAGCCGATCGCGGGGGCAAGCTGGGTGGCCACCACCGTGGCGAGACCCAGCCCCAGCGGGGCGCCGGTCTGAGCCAGGGCTCCAAAACGCCCGCGAAGCCGCGGCGGCACGGTCTCGCCGAGCAAGGTCTGCCCGGCAGCCCACTGGCCGCCGATCCCGAAGCCGGCCACCGATGCGCACGCCACCAACCACTCCGCCGATCGGGCGAAGCCGGCGGCCGCCGCACCCAGCGTGTAGACCAGCACCGAGACCACCATGGCCGCTCGGCGACCCTTGTGATCGGCGAGCAGCCCCAACGCCAGCCCGCCCAGTCCGGTCGCGGCCAGAGCGACCGCCTTGATCAGCTTGACGCCGTCGTCGCCGAGGCCGAGATCGACGCGGTAGAGCAGCGAGAGCTGGAAGAAGGCGATCAGGGTGTAGAAGACCGCCAGCCAGCCCAGCCAAGCGAAGAGCAGGATGCGAGCGTGGGTCGCGGTGGGGCTCGCCTGCTGGTGGAGCAGCATGGGCGGCCAGGCTGAGGGCGCTACCGCAGGGCTGTCAAGGCACGGCCCACGAGCATGCGGCGCGGCACCGACTTGTCGCGGTCAGGCGGCGCGCATAGCCTGTCGCGATGCGAGGTGACGGGAGCATCGACGTGACCCGGTTCCAAGGGATCTCTTCGTGAGCGCACCAGTCGGCATGATCGAGAACATCTCCGACACCGCGCGCTGGGTCGCTATGTACCGCGCGCTGGAGTCCGAGCGCCCCGACGCCCACTTCCAAGATCCTTTCGCCCGTCGCCTGGCCGGCGAGCGTGGCGAGGCGATCCTGCGCGCGATGCCCAACGGCCGCTCGTGGGGCTGGCCCATGGTGGTTCGCACCTGCGTGATGGACGAGCTGATCCTGCGCGCGATCGAGCGCGACGGCGCCAAGACGGTGCTCAACCTGGCCGCCGGGCTCGACGCCCGTCCCTATCGGCTGCCGCTTCCCGCCGACTTGCGGTGGATCGAGGTCGACCTGCCGGAGATCCTGGCCTACAAGCAGCGCATGCTATCCGGCGAAACCCCCGCCTGCCGTCTCGAGGGCATGGCACTGGACCTGACCGACGCCGGGCGCCGCCGCGAGCAGTTGGCCGACGCGGCGAGCACCGGCCCCGTGCTGGTCGTGAGCGAAGGGTTGCTGGTCTACCTCACCGACGAGCAAGTGCGCGCGCTGGCGACCGACCTGCATGCGGAGCCCGCGCTGCGCTGGTGGCTGATCGACCTCGGCTCGCCGCGGCTGCTCAAGATGATCGAGCGCCGCTGGGGGTCACACCTGAAGGCGGGCAATGCGCCGTTTCGCTTTGCGCCCGCCGAGGGCACGCGGTTCTTCGAGCCCTTGGGCTGGCGCGAGCGGGAGTTTCGCTCGGTGTGGGAGGAATCCCAACGCTTGAAGCGCGAGATGCCTTTGGCATGGCTGTGGAAGATCCTGGCGCGCTTCTCGTCGGACAAGCAGCGCCAGGAGGCTCGGCGCATGTCGGGGATCGTGCTGCTGGAGCGGGTCTGAGGGCGCGGCGCGCCGTCAGGGGGGCGCGCCCGCGTCATCAGAAAGACTGCTCCCGCTACGTCCCCTCGCTCCAGGTGCGGAGATAGCGGTCCTGCTCCGAGGTCAAGGTGTCGATCTCGATCCCCATGCTCTTGAGCTTCAAGCGCGCGACCTGGCGGTCGATCGACAAGGGCACCTGGTAGACGTCCTTCTTGAGCGTCTTGGACTTCTTCTTCAAGAACTCGACGCACAGCGCTTGGTTGGCGAACGACATGTCCATCACCATGGCCGGGTGCCCTTCGGCCGCCGCCAGGTTGATGAGCCGCCCCTCGCCGAGCAGGAAGATGCGCTTGCCGCTCTTGAGCCGGTACTCGTCGACGAACGGGCGCACCTGGCGCTTGCCGGCCGAGAGGCGCTCGAGCGCCGGGATGTCGATCTCGACATTGAAGTGCCCGCTGTTGGCGACGATCGCACCGTCCTTCATGCCGGCGAAGTGCTCGCGCCTAAGCACCGACTTGTTGCCGGTCAGGGTGACGAACAGGTCGCCGCGCGGCACCGCCTCTTCCATCGACACCACTTGGAAGCCGTCCATCGCCGCCTCGAGCGCCCGCACCGGGTTGATCTCGGTGACCAGCACCGTGGCGCCCATGCCCTTGGCGCGGGTGGCGACGCCGCGCCCGCACCAGCCGTAGCCCGCGATCACCACCGTCGAGCCCGCGATCAGCATGTTGGTCGAGCGCAGGATGCCGTCGATGGTGCTCTGGCCGGTGCCGTAGCGGTTGTCGAACAGGTGCTTGGTATCGGCGTCGTTGATGGCGACCACCGGGTAGCGCAGCACCTTGCCCGCCGCCATGGCGCGCAGGCGCGTGACCCCGGTCGAGGTTTCCTCGGTGCCGGCGATCACGTCCTTGAGATAGCCGCGCTTCTTGGTGTGGAGCACCGTGACCAGATCGCAGCCGTCGTCCATGGTGACGTGCGGCTTGGCCTCGATGCAGGCGAGGATGTGTGAGTAGTAGGTGCGATGGTCCTCGCCCTTGATCGCGTAGGTGGCGATGTCGTGATGGGCCACCAGCGAGGCGGCCACGTCGTCCTGGGTGCTCAGGGGATTCGAGCCGCACAGGAACACCTGAGCACCCCCGGCCTTGAGCGTGCGCGCCAGGTTGGCGGTCTCGGTGGTGACGTGGAGGCACGCCGCGATGCGCAGGCCCCGGAGCGGCCGCTCGCGCGCAAATCGGGCGCGGATCTGGCGCAGCACCGGCATGTGGCGATCGGCCCACTCGATGCGCAGGCGGCCTTCTCGGGCGAGCTGCAGGTCTTTGACGTGGCCGTGGGCCATCTGGGCGGGGTGGGCGACTTGCCGGGTGGACGCGCGGCCGTTGGGCGCCGCACCGTTACCACGCCGGGGGGCAAGCTTGACCATGATGGATCCTCTCGATCGAGTGGTGAAGGGCGCGTGACGCGGGGGCGACGCGAATCGCCGCTCCGTGAAAAGGGCCAACATTGTGCCCGAGAGGAGCCCCTGGCTCAACGCCTAATTAGATGTTGTGCGAGTCTTGCGCACAAAGCTATGCTTTTGCATATGAAACGGACCACCCTGGTCCTCGACCCCGCCTTGTACGCCGACCTCAAGCGGCGCGCGGCCACCGAAGGACGCACCTTGACCGAGGTCGTGGAACATTTGTTACGGCTTGGGATCCAGGCTGTCAGCACCGGTCGCCGCGGCCGGCTGAGCCTTCCCTCCTACGACCTGGGGCCGTTCCTGGTCCATCCGGGCGATCGCGCGGCGCTCGGGCTCGCCACGCGCGAGACCCGCCGCGAGGGCGCCTGATGATCGCCCTCGACACCAGCCTCCTGGCCTACGCGGTCAATCGTCACGTCCCCGAGCACCCGCGGGCCACGGCGGTGGTCGAGGAGCTGGTGAACGGCGATCTGCCCTGGGCGCTACCCTGGTCGGTGGTCCACGAGTTCCTGCAGCTCGTCACCCACCCCCACGCCGTAGCCCGCGCGCTCAAGCCGTCCGACGCCTGGGGCTTCGTCGGGCCCGTGGTCGCGAGCCCATCGGTGCGGCTGCTCTCGCCCACCGACCGGCACGCCCAGGTGATGGTCGAGGTGCTGGGATTGGTCACGACCGAGGCCGGCCTGCCGCTAGGCTTCGAGACCGCGGTACTGCTGCGCGAGCATGGCGTGCGGGAGCTGCTGTCGGTCGACCGCCGGATGAGGCGATTCCCGTTCTTGACGATCCGGGACCCGGTTCATGGCGAGCCCTGGGAACCTACGGCGCCGCCGATCCGGAGATACCGGGTGCTGGCCCCTCGGGCCCGGCGGGAATCCACCTCCGCGTGACACAGTGCCGCGCGCAGGCGGCTGGTGGAGCTGGCGGCCGTGGCCCTGGGGAGGCTACTGTATGCCGTAGCGCTTCATCTTGCCGATGAGCGTGGTGCGCGACATCCCCAGGACGCGCGCGGCATCGGTGCGCACGCCGCCGGCGCGAGCGAGTGCATCGACGATGCTCCGGCGCTCGGCCTGCTCCAGCTCTTCGGTGAGGCTCGCCGGTGCCTTGGCTTCGTCGAGCTGGACCCCCTCGGGACCGATCTCCCGATCGGGCGCTCCGAGCACCACCAATCGATTGATGGTAGACCGTAGCTGCCGCACATTGCCCGGCCACGAATAGGCGATCAATCGGTTGCGCGCCGCCGGGGAGAGGGCGATCCGCCGCCCATGTCGTTGGCAAGCCTCATCGAGGAAATGGGTGATCAGGAGGTCGATGTCCTCGCCCCGTCGCCGGAGCGGCGGCAGCACCACCACCGCATGCGCGAGTCGGTAGTACAGATCGGCGCGGAACCGCTCGCCACCCTCCAGCGTGGCCTTGTCACGGTTGGTGGCCGCGATCACCAGCGTGTCGACGGCGACGTTCTTGTTGGATCCCACGCGCCGGAACTCCCCCGTCTCAAGGAAACGTAGCAGCCGGGACTGGAGATCCAGCGACATCTCGGCGATCTCGTCGAGGAACACGGTCCCGTGGTTACAGACCTCGAACAGCCCCATCTTGTCGCGCGTCGCGCCGGTGAAGGCACCGATGACATGCCCGAACAGCTCGCTCTCGATTACCTCACGGGGAAGGGCTCCGCAATTGATGGGCATGAAGTTTCCGGTCCGTCCCGAGAGCTTGTGGATGCCGTGGGCCACCAGCTCCTTGCCCGTGCCGGACTCGCCCAGGATCAAGATCGGAGCACCGCTCCTGGCCAGCTTGGCCACATCGTCGAGAAGGTCGAGCAGCAGCCGGCTGCGGGTGACGAAGCCGAACGCCTCCCGCGCCCACGCCGACCGCCGATCCAGCTCCGCCGATCCACGTGGCCGGCGTGGCGGGCGGCGGAGCTCGGCGAGGGACGCCGGGGCAGCATCGACGGAGTTTGGGCGACCGCCTACGCTCACGGTCTCGGCACTCTCGGCCAGCCGTGACTCGACGTCGGCCAGCTTCCCCATCGCCCCCATGCCCTCGAAGTGCTCGCGTGCGGCCAGGTATGCGTCCCGAGCGCTTCGAGGGTCCGCGTATTCTCCGGCGTGCGGTCCCCGCAGCCAATCACCGTAGGCCATCCACAGCTTGCCCCACTCGTACGGCGTCTGGATGTCTTCGTAGTAGGCGAAGCCTTGGTCGAACCACTTCTTCGCCTCGGCTGGCCTGCCCAGTGCCGCGGCGCTGAGGGCGAGAATGCGGTAGGTGGCGGCCTCTTCGTAGCGGTCACCAAGCTCTCGGCAGTGTTTCAGTCCCGCCTCGGCTTCGCTCCATGCATCCTGGTGGCGACCCAGGAGGTACATCGCTTCCGCACGACGGCGTCTCAGCTCGGCGATAATGTCGCCCTTGGGGACGAGGGCCAGGGCAAGGGGCCAGACTTCTTCATAGCATTTCAGCGCCCTGTCCGCTTGGCCTTGCTCCAAGTGCACATCGCCCATGAACTCCGTGGTGAGCAATGACAGGCGCAAATATCTGCTACTTTCCTCTAAGCCCTCTCGACCCTCGAATGATTCGCGCGCCCTCGTATAACTCCCGCCATGCAGGCACACGAGTCCAGTGAGAAGTGCCGCGTAACTCTCATAGAGAGCGTGCCCCAGATTACTTGCCTCCTGGAGACACCTGCGCGCAATTTCCTCGGCCTCATTCAGCCGCCCCCGCTTCCATGACAGGATGCCCAACATTCGCCGTGTGACGTTCGCCTGCACTCGATTCCCGCACTCTTCCAGGATCTGCAATGCTGACTTTTCAGCTTCGTACGCGCTTAACCACCTACAGAGAAACCTTTCGAGCCGCCCCAAGTTATCGAGGGCTATCGCTTCCACGAATCGGTCGCCACTTCTTCTGGCAGACACAAGGGCCTCGAGGACGAATGCCCTTCCAGCATCGTGGTGACCGCGGAATATCTCAGCGGAAGAGAGTTCTTGGACACAGTTGGCAAGCAACGAAGAATCTGGGCGCGCCAGCAGCTCGGCACGAATGGCGATCAAATTCTCAACGGCTTCTTCAACGCGATTAAGCCTCCATAGACATGCCGCCTCCATGATTCGCAACCGGTACCCTTCCTGCGTGGGACCTTCAAGGAGGGCTGAGAATTCTCGTGCGACTGTCCGCGCGCGCTCCAGGGCAACCTGGTATCTTCCAGAAACACTCAGTGCTCGTATTCGTACGAGCTCCAACCGCAGGGCCCAGTCTGCGACAACGACTTCGCTTGGGCTGTTCCTGTCGAGAAGGTCCAAGGCCAGCACGGGCTCACCAGCTGCCACCAACTCCTCACAGCAGCTGAGAACGGCTTCCACGAGTTGCCAACGAGCCGCAGGTTCGGCTTCACGGCCGATCAGTTCACTCAATGCGGCTGCGCGGGAGCGCACATCAGTCATTGCGCTTGTCCTCGGGGCCGACGTGGTTGCAAGCTCCCTTTGACGAAGAGTCGCCAGTGCCAGAAAGACCAACGGAATCCCTCAGCTCGGGGAACAACTATCGGTGCGGCACGGAAACCCTGACCGCGGTATCCGTTGCCATCATCCGGGTCGCCAGTGGACTTCCCTGGCCCAGAAGCAGCGCTGATACCAAAAAGCAACACACAGCCCAGCGCAGTCGCGGCCAGCACCACCAGGAACCTACTCATGAGCTTCATTTCCTACTCCTGCGGAGTTCCATCCCCGCGAAACGGCACGAGCCCCTGGTCATCGAGCACCAGACACGAAAAAAAGAAAGACCCCTCGCTGCTCCGCAGAGCGCGAAAAGGTCATAGACGCAGTTCGTCCGGTTGGGGTTGGCGGTCAACATGGAAACCCCCGGCCCAAGTCAACTCCCAGCGGCAAGCCAAGGCTAGGCGCCCGCCCACTAGTCGTCAAGACTTTGTTTGGTCAGCGCGTGGCTCCATCCATCTCTCTTGGCCTATCGCACTAACCCTACACCCCGCGCGCCAGCACCCTCGCCTTGTCCGTGCGCTCCCAGGTGAAGGTCGACTCGTTGCGGCCAAAGTGTCCATACGCCGCGGTCGCGCGAAAGATCGGCCGGCGCAGCTTGAGGTTCTGGATCAGGCCCTTGGGCGTGAGGTCGAAGTTCTTCCGCACCAGGTTGGTGAGCCGCTCGTCGCTCACCTTGCCGGTGCGCTTGGTGTCCACCATCACGCTCACCGGCTCGGGGATGCCGATGGCGTAGGCGATCTGCACCTCGCACCGGTCGCACAGCCCGCTCGCCACCAGGTTCTTGGCCACGTAGCGGGCGCCGTAGCATGCCGAGCGGTCCACCTTGCTCGGGTCCTTGCCCGACAGCGCGCCGCCGCCGTGGCTGCCGACGCCGCCATAGGTGTCGACGATGATCTTGCGCCCCGTGAGGCCGGTGTCGGCCATGGGCCCGCCCTTGACGAACTGTCCGGTGGGATTCACATGGAACTTGATCGGCCGGTCTCGGCGCACGAGCCGTTTGGGCAATACCGGCATCACCACCTGCTTGATGAGATCGCGCTCGATGGTGGCGTGCTTCACCCCCGCGGCGTGCTGGCTCGACACCACCACGGTGTCGATTCGCACCGGCCGGCCGTCTTCGTACTCCACCGTCACCTGCGATTTGCCGTCGGGCCGTAGATAGGGCACCAAGCCGCTCCGCCGCACGCGCGCCAGGCGCCGGGTGATGGCATGGGCCAGCATGATCGGCAGCGGCATCAGCTCCTTGGTCTCGCGACAGGCGAAGCCGAACATCAGCCCCTGGTCGCCGGCCCCGCCCTTGTCCACCCCCATGGCGATGTCGGGCGACTGGTCGTCGATGGTGGTGACCACCGCGCAGGTGTGGCTGTCGAAGCCGTAGTCGGCGCTGTCGTAGCCGATCTCGCCGATCACCTTGCGGACCAGCGAGGGGATCTCGACGTAGCCGTGGCTCGAGATCTCGCCCGCCACCACGGCGAGCCCGGTGGTGACCAGCACCTCGCAGGCCACGCGGCTCGTCTTGTCCTGGGCGATCAGCGCGTCCAGCACGGCGTCCGAGATCTGGTCGGCGATCTTGTCGGGGTGACCTTCGGTGACGGACTCGGAGGTAAAGAGGTGTCGGGCTCCCATTGCGACTCCCATGAAGTTGAGAGGATGGATGTCGAATAGCTCCGAGGCTCGGCGCCTCCAGGCAGCCCAATCCTCGGTCGCGGCGCCACGGGCCCTGGGGAAGCGGCCCGGGATTGCAGGTCAGGTGATATTCACTTCGCTCGAGTCGCCGACGTTCACGGTCTTCCACGCGCCGCGCACCACGGCGTTCTCGCCGACCACCGAGCCCTCGATCAGGATGTCTTCGATCACGGCGTTCTGGTTCACGATCGAATCCCGCACCACGGCGTTCTTGAGCTTGGCTCCCGAAGCCACCGAGACGTACGGGCCCAAGATGCAATTCTCGACCACGGCTCCCGGAGCCAGCGACACCGGCGGATGCACCACGGAGCCCGCCACCGACACCGACGCCTTTTGCTTGCCCAGCAGCACGCGGTTGGTATCGAGCAGGGTCTCGGTCTTGCCGCAATCGTACCAGCCCGAAACCGGAAACGTGGTGATGGTCTGGCCGCGCTCGACCAGCAGCTCCATGGCGTCGGTGAGCTGGTACTCGCCGTTGGTACGGACGTGTTTCTGCTGCAGCTCCTCGAGTGCGGCGAACAGCGGACCGGCATGGGTGAAGTAGTAGATCCCGACCAGCGCCAGGTTCGAGGTCGGGTGCTTGGGCTTTTCCACCATGCGGGTCACGTGACCCGACCCGTTCACCTCGACGATGCCGAACCGGCGCGGATCCTCGACCGCCTTGACCCCCACCCGGTTGCCGTCGCTGCCGATCATGGCCTTCAAGTCGGCTTCAAAGATCGTATCGCCGAGGATGATCAGGATCGGCTGATCGTCCACGTGCGGTGCCGCCAGCGAGACCGCGTGCCCCAGGCCGAGCCGCTCGGGCTGCTGCACGTAGTGCACCTTGAGCTGCCGGTAGCGCTCGCCGACGTACTCCTGCACCAGCTCGCCCATGTAGCCGACCACCAGCACCAGCTCGCGGATCCCGAGCGCCAGCACATCGTCCAGGATGTGCGCCAGGATGGGCTTGCCCGCCACGTGCAGCAGCACCTTGGGCAACGTATGGGTGTGAGGACGCAGCCGCGTTCCCACGCCCGCCACCGGGATGATGGCGATCGGCTCAGCCATGCTGGGCTCCCGCCTCGGACAGCCGGCGCTTGAACTCGTCGATGCTGGCGACCGGCGTGGGGTCCACGCCGCGCACCAGCGCCAAGTAGAGGCTGAGGTAGTCGCCGAACAGGATCTGCTGGGCGAGCCGCGCCAGCCGCCCGCCCGGGTACGGCTCGAGCCAGTGCACCTCGGCGCCCTGGCGGCGGGCGTAGTCGGCGGTCAGCGCCAGCCGGGTCGAGACCTCGGGCGCATCCTCGGCGTCGCGCAGCACCAACAGCACCACCTCCCGATGGAAGGCCTCCGGCCGCTCCCACCCCACGATCTCATTGTGGTTGAGCTCGGGCACCACCCCGGTGTGGGCGAGCAGCTTGCCGTTCTCGTGGAGCTGTTGCCGGAACCGGGTGGCGACCGCGGCGATCCGCTCGGTCCCCGAGTAGATGTAGATCGGGCGCCCGGCGATTCGCCGCGCGAGCTGCTTGGCCGGGTTGGTCGCCTCGGGCACCGCGGTCCCGAGTCGTGCCTTGAGGTCCCGCAGCTTGGCCACCGCTTCGCCCCACGCCGGCTTCGGGTCTTCGCTCCAGCCGAGCGAATGGACCAGCGCCGTGAGCGGAACCCACGACCAGAACAGCGCGGCGCGCGGCGGGATGCCGGCCGGGATCTTGAGCCACGGCACTTGGTCGCGCTCGCAGGCCTCGGCCAGCGCCCCGCCGGTGGTGATGGCCGCCCGCGCCACGCGGCGCTCTCCGGCCTCGCGATAGAGCGCCAGCGTCTCCTCGGTGTTCCCCGAGTACGAGCACAACACCGCCAGGGCTTCCGCCGTGAGCCACGCCGGCCAGCGGTAGTCGCGCACCACCAGCACTGGCCGCGACGCCCGATCGCTGTTCAGTCCAGCCGTGAGATCGGCGGCGATGCCCGAGCCTCCCATGCCGCCCAAAGCCAGCAGCGCGGGACCCTGGCGGGAGCGGTCCTTGGCCCAGGCCATACCCGGCCAGGGCGAGGCCCCGACCAGCGCCAGCGCGCCCTCGATCTGCTCGGGAATCCCGTCGATCCGGGCCGCCATCCCGCCCGGGTCGAGCGCGTCGTAGGGCGGATCGAGGCGGTTCACGAGTGGTCCCGGTTGCCCAGCACGTGGGCCGGCAAGACCGAATCGAGGCTGCAGCCCAGCA
>DASXTP010000111.1:0-22314 GCA_036505355.1 Candidatus Eiseniibacteriota bacterium
CTGTCGCTGCACCTCGAGCGTGGCGCGAAGCGGAGTGACTACTACTTGAGCTTCACCGAGCCGTGGTTCCGCGACACGCCGACGCTGCTGGGTTTCTCGCTGTTCAACACCGACCGCGAGCGCGACCTCTACAACGAGAAACGGCGCGGTGGTTCGGTCCGAATCGGCCGCCCGCTGCCCTGGCCCGACTACTCGCGCGGCTCGCTGTCGTATAGCCTCGAAGGAGTGACGATCGACACGACCGGGCGTGGCTCCTCCGTGGGGCAGAGCGCGATCATCCTGGCCGGGGTCCCAAACGGGCGGGCGGTGCTCACGAGCAGCGTCAACGGGAACTTTCTCCGCAACAGCACGAACAATCCCTTCTACCCGACGCAGGGCTCGAGGTTCTCGATCGAGACCGAGCTGGCGGGCGGGCCGTTCGGCGGCTCGGTCAACTTCCACAAGCACCGCATCGAGGGCCGGGTCTACCTGCCGTCGCTCCTGAAGCGCATGACCACGATGGTGCGGGCGCGCGTGGGAATCATGGGCGAGTACGCGGATCAGCACCTGCCTTCTCCCCTGTACGAGCGGTTCCGGCTCGGCGGTGGGACCACCGCCGACCCGCTGCGCGGTTACGATGACTACATGGTGGTGCCGAAGAAGTTCATCCGCGACGTAGTCGCCTCCATCGTCACGACCATGCACATCGATTCGGTTTCCACCCCGGGCGTGTTTGACACGACGTTCTCTTCCGACACCACTCGCACTCTGGTGCGCTACCCGGGCGGCCGGTTCATGACCCTGTATACTATCGAGCAGCAGTTTCCCATTGCCCACCCGCTCCACGGTGTGGTGTTCTTCGACGCGGGAAACACCTGGGACCTGATCCGGGAGGTTCGGCCATTCGACCTCAAGCTCGGCGCCGGCGTCGGGCTGCGCATCGAGATCCCGCTCCTCGGCAACATCGGCTTCGACTACGGGTACGGCTTCAACCGGGACGACGGCCCGCGCTTCGTGGGGCACTTCCTGATCGGCCAGACCTCCTTCTGACGGGGTCGCATGCGACTCGACCGCTCGACGGTGCCGCTTTGGATCGCCGTGACCGCCCTCCTGCTGGCGGCCGCATCGGGGCGCGCCGCCAGCCTCCGGATTGGTTTCATCGATTCGGCGAAGATCTTCCAGGGCTATCGAGTTGCCCAGGAGGCACAGCAGCAGTTCGACCGCCAGGTCCAGACCTGGCGCGCCGAGGCGGGGGAAAAGGAGAATCTGGTCACCAAACTGCGCGCCGAGCTTCGCGACCAGGGCCCGATCTTGTCGGCGCTGCGACGACAAGAGAAGGAGGAAGGGCTGCAAAAGGCGGTCGGCGAATACGAGAAGTTCGTGCAGGACATCTGGGGGCCACAGGGTCGAGCCGTGCAGGAGAACGAGCGCACCACGCGCGAGGTGGTGAACCAGATCCGGGCGGTGGTCGAGAAGCTGGCGGTCGAGAAGGGACTCGAGATGGTGTTCGACGCTGCCGGGGGGACCATCATCTACGCGGATCGCGGCCTGGACCTGAGCGCAGACGTCGTGAAAGAGTTGAACGCACGGTCCCCGGGGGCCGGTGCGCATTAGGGAGGCCACGCCCATGATCACCCGTACCTTGGCGGAGCTTGCCGCGGAGCTGAACGGTGATGTGACCGGAGACGGTTCGATCGTGATCCGCGGCGTGGCGGGCATCCGTGAAGCGCTGCCGGGCGACATCACGTTCATCGCCAATTCCCGGTACGACACGTACCTCGAGGAAACCCGTGCCTCGGCGGTGATCTGCTCCTACGAGCCGCGGCGAACCCCGGTGGCCCTGCTCCGGGTGGAAAACCCTTACCTGGCCTTCCAACGAGTGGTGCGGATCTTTCGTCCCGAGCTGCACCGACCCGCTCCCGGTGTCCACCCGACGGCCCAAGTGGCAAGCGACGCGACGGTGGGGCGCGAGGCGTCGATCGGTGCCCATTGCGTCATCGAGGCGGGCGCGCGGGTCGGCGAGCGCACGGTGCTCATGCCCGGCTGCTACGTCGGCTACGGAGCGTCGATCGGCGACGACACCTGCCTCTACCCGCGGGTCACGGTGCGTGAGGAATGCGTGGTCGGCGCCCGCTGCGTCCTGCATCCGGGCGTGGTGGTCGGCAGCGACGGTTTCGGGTTCGCCTTCGACGCCGGCCGTTACCACAAGGTGCCCCAGGTCGGGAACGTGGTGATCGGCGACGACGTCGAGATCGGGGCGAACACCACCATCGACCGGGCCACCACCCACAGCACCCAGATCGGTGAGGGGACCAAGATCGACAATCTGGTGCAGATCGGCCATAACGTCATCATCGGCAAGCACTGCATCATCGTGGCTCAGGTCGGGATCTCGGGCAGCACCGAGCTCGAGGACTACGTGACCTTGGGCGGTCAGGCCGGCCTGATCGGGCACATCCGCATCGGCCGGGCGGCGATGGTGGGTGCCCAGAGTGGTGTGACCAAGTCGGTGCTGGCCGACACGGTGGTCAGCGGCTACCCGGCGACCACCCACAGCGTGTGGAAGCGCCTCAACGCCCTCATCCAGCGGCTCCCGCAGCTGTTCCAGCGCACCCGCGACCTGGAGGAACGGGTGACGAAGCTCGAGCACCAGGACACCGAGGAACGGGTGACGAAGCTCGAGCACCAGGGCACCGAGGAGCGCGTGCCTTGATGGGAAAGATGCAACGTACGATCGGCAAGCCGGTGGCGTTCGAGGGCATCGGCCTGCACACCGGCGAGCGCGGCGCCGTGTCGTTCCGGCCCGCGGCACCCAACACCGGCGTGCGCTTCGTGCGCGTCGATTTGCCGGGCAGACCCAAGGTCCAGGTGCGGCCCGAGAACGCGCGCTTCGATCCTGCCGCCGGGCGCCGCACCATCCTGCAGCAGGGGGACGTCCAGATTCACACCATGGAGCACATCCTGGCCGCGATCGCCGGGTTGTCGATCGACAATCTGGAAATCGAGACCAGCACCATGGAGACACCCGAGCCGGCCGACGGGAGTGCCGCGCCCATCGCCCGCCTGCTGTGCGAGGCCGGCCTGGTCGAGCAGGACCGGCCCAAGCGTCACATCAAGGTGACGAAGCCGGTGAGCTGGCAGGAGAACGGCATCGAGCTCGCCGCCCTGCCGTATCGCGGCTTCAAGATCACCTTCACCATCGACTACGATCACCCCCTGGTCGGCCGGCAGACCCTGTCGCTCGACATCACGCCCGAGACCTTCCTGAATCAGATCGCCCCGGCGCGCACGTTCGTGCTGCAGCGGGACATCGAGACCCTGCGCAGCGCGGGGTGGATCAAGGGCGGGCGCTTGGAGAGCGCGGTCGTGGTGGGCGAAGACCGGATTCTCAACCCGGAGCCGCTGCGCTACCCGGACGAGTTCGTGCGGCACAAGGTGCTGGACCTGCTCGGCGACCTGTTCCTGCTCGGCGGCCCGCTGCTCGGGCACGTGACGGCGCTGCGCTCGGGGCACGAGAGCCACGTGGCGTTCGTGAAGCGCCTCAAGGAGACGCTGCCGCTGCCGGGTCGTCGCGCCGGTGGCCCGCCCGAGGAGTGGGACATCACCGCGATCATGGACATCGTGCCGCACCGCTATCCCTTCCTCCTGGTGGACCGCATCACCCGCATCGAGGAGGGACAGAGCATCGAAGGCATCAAGAACGTGACCATCAACGAACCGTTCTTCCAGGGACACTTTCCCGGCCATCCCATCATGCCCGCGGTGCTGATCCTCGAGGCGATGGCCCAGGTGGGGGGACTGCTGCTGCTGCACTCGGTCGACGACCCCAACGACAAGCTCATGTACTTCATGGGCATCGACGGCGCGAAATTCCGCCGCCCGGTGGTGCCGGGCGATCAGCTTCGCTTCGTGCTGACGCTGCTCAAGATGCGCAGAGGCACCTCCAAGATGCGCGGCGAAGCGTACGTGGACGACCAGCTGGTGGCGGAAGCCGAGCTGCTGGCCACGGTGGTGGATCGGCGACGGTCATGACCACGGCCATCCACCCGGCGGCCTTCGTCGACGAAGGTGCCCAAATCGGGAGCGGCGCTTCGATCGGCCCCGGCGCGGTGATCGGTGCGCACACCCAGATCGGCGATGGCACGTCGGTTGGCAGCCACACTCTGATCACCGGTTGGACCCGAATCGGCCGCGGGTGTCGCATCCACCACGGCGCGGTGCTGGGCAGTCCGCCGCAGGACTTGAAGTACACCGGCGAGCCCTCGTACCTCGAGGTCGGGGACCACACCGAGGTGCGGGAGTACGTCACCGCCAACCTGGCGACCGAGCCCGGCGCGACGACGCGGATCGGCAGCCGCTGTCTGCTCATGGCCTACGCGCACGTGGCGCACAACTGCCAGATCGGGGACCACGTGATCCTCGCCAACGCCGTGCAGATGGCCGGCTACGTCACCATCGAGGACTGGGCGATCGTGGGGGGCGGCACGGTGATCCACCAGTTCGTGCGGATCGGCCGCCACAGCATGATCGGCGGCGGCTCACGCATTCCGCAGGACGTGGCGCCGTTCATCAAGTTGGCCGGGAACCCGCCCCGGCTCGCCGGCATCAACGCCGTGGGGCTCGAGCGCCGGGGGTTCTCGAAACCGACCCGCGACGCCTTGCAGCAGGCCTATCGACTTCTGTTCCGCAGCCAGCTCACCGTGGAGCAGGCGATCGGCCGGATGCGCGACACTCTCGCCTCGGTACCCGAAGTCGAGGTGTTGGCGCGCTTCGCCGAGACTTCGGCGCGCGGCTTGACCCGTTGAAGGCCGCGGCCGTGCCACCGGTTCGCGTCGGAGTGTGGGGCGTGGGAGCGTGGGGCGAGAAGCACGCGCGCGTCTACGCCTCGCTGGCGCCCGAAGGCGCCCGGCTGGTCGGGTTGCACGATCGTCATCCGGGACGAGCCGCCGCGGTGGCTGCGCGCTACGGGGGCCGGGCCTTCGATTCGGCGGACGAGCTGCTGGAAGCCTGCGAAGCGGTGTCGGTGGCGGTGCCCACCGTGGCCCACCGCGCCGCGACCGAGCAGGCGCTGGCCGCCGGCTGCCATGTGCTGGTGGAAAAGCCGATCGCGACCTCGGTGGCGGAGGCCGACCTCATGATCGCGGCGGCCCAGCGGCACCGGCGCTTGCTGCAGGTGGGCCACGTCGAGCGCTTCAACCCGGCTCTGATGGCCGCCCGTTCCGAGGTGCGGGCTCCGAAGTTCATCGAGGCGCACCGGCTGGCGGTCTTCCAACCCCGATCGTTGGACATCGACGTGGTCTTCGACCTGATGATCCACGACATCGACATCGTCCTCGACGTGGTCGGCGCCTATCCGGTGACGCTCTCGGCGGTGGGCGTGGCGGTCCTGTCGCCGAAGGAAGACATCGCCAACGCCCGACTCGAATTCGAGGACGGCTGCGTGGCCAACTTGACGGCCAGCCGCGTGTCCCAGGAGCGCCTGCGACGGCTGCGGTTTTTTCAATCCGACGCCTACCTCGCGCTCGATCTGGGCGAGCGGACCGGCGACTGGTTGTGGGTCGACCCCGCGGCCGCGGCGGGGGCGCACACCGGATCGGGAGCGGTCCCCGCCATTCACCGCCGAACTCTTCCGGTGGTCCCCGGCGAGCCCCTGCAACTCCAGTTGCAGGCGTTCCTGAACTCGACTGCGGGACGGGGTGACGGTGCGGCCTCCGCTCGGGCGGGCCGCGAGGCCCTGCGGGTGGCCGAGGCCGTGCAGGAGGCCATGAAGCGCCGGGCCGGGATGTGGGTGGCTCGCTAGAGCGCCGCTTCCTGCTCGTGACCGGCGAGGCGTCCGGCGACCTTCACGCGGCTCGGCTGGTGGCGGCGCTGCGCGAGCTGGGGACCTGTCGCGTGCGCGGCGTCGCCGGGCCAGCCCTGCGCGATCAGGCGGTGGAGTGTCTGGTGCGCGCCGAGGAGCTGGCGGTGCTGGGGTTTTCCGAGATCGTCGGCCGCTTGCCGGCCCTGCTGCGCACGCGCCGCTTGCTGCTGGAGGAACTGGCCCGCTTCCGCCCGCACGCCGTGGTGCTGGTCGACTACCCGGGTTTCAATCTCCGGCTGGGACCGGCCCTGAAACGTCGCGGCGCCCGGCTGTTCTACTACATCGCGCCCCAGGTCTGGGCATGGCATCCGGGGCGAGCACGGGCGATGAGCCGCTGGGTGGACCGGCTCGCCGTGGTTTTTCCGTTCGAGGAGGAGATCTTCCGGAGCGCCGGCGTGATGACGACGTTCGTGGGGCACCCGCTCATGGATGATCCCGGTCCGGAGCTGGATGAGGCCGCGTTTCGCGCCCAGGTTGGAGCGGGCGCGGGGGCGCGCATCCTGGGCCTGCTGCCGGGCAGCCGCCCGCAGGAGCTCGAACGTCATTTGGGTCTCATGTTGGGCGCCGCCCGTCGGCTGCGGACCGATCGCAGCGACCTGAAGCTGGTGCTTCCCTTGGCCCCGGGTCTGTCCCCCGGCGCGCTGCCCCGCCAAACCGACCTGCCGGACGTGCACCTGCTCGAGGGGCGCACGCGAGCCACCCAGGCCTATGCGACGGCTTGCGCCGTGGCCTCGGGGACGGCGACGCTCGAGACCGCGCTGTTCGGCACCCCACACGCCATCGTGTACCGCACCGGTCGCCTCAACTACGCCATCGCCCGTCGCCTGGTTCGCCTCGACCACATCGGGTTGCCCAACATCGTGGCGGGTCGCGAGGTGGCCCCGGAACTGGTGCAGGACCAATTCACGGTCGAGCGTTTGGCCGAGACGCTGGCGCCGTGGCTGGACGATCCGCAGCGGCGCGATGCCCAGCGCGCCGGGCTCGGCCTGGTACGGGAACGTCTGGGCCCGCCCGGGGCCTCGCGGCGCGCCGCGGAGCTGCTGTGGACGCTGGCCGCGGCGTGAACCCGCGGCATCCGTGGTGGCTCGCCGCGGCCGCCACGGCCGCCACAGCGGTGATCTTGGCCCTCGGGGCCACGTGGAGGATCCGTCGCGTCGGCGTCGACGAACGCGACGCCCAACTCAAGCGCGGGGAGCGCTGCATCTTCGCCTTCTGGCACGCGCGCATGCTGCCCTTGGTGTTCACGCATCGGCGCCGGCGCATCGCCGTCCTGATCAGCCGACATCGCGACGGCGAGCTGATCGCCCGCGTCGTCGAGCGATTGGGATTCGTGACCGCCCGCGGGTCGAGCACGCGCGGGGGCGAGGAAGGAGCGCGCGAGATGCTGCGGCTCGCCGGCACCGGCCATCTGCTCGCCGTCGCTCCGGACGGGCCGCGGGGACCAGCCGAGCGGGCCAAGCCCGGGCTCGTCTACCTGGCAAGCCGCACCGGCATGCCGGTGATCCCGGTGGCCTCGTCGGCCGGCCGCCGTTGGGTGCTCAAGTCCTGGGACCGGTTTCGGGTACCGAGCCCATGGGCCAAGGTGGTGGTGGCCTACGGGGAGCCGATCCATGTCCCCGCGGACCTGAGCGAGGAAGGAGCCGAGGATTGGCGCCGCCGGACCGAGGCGGCGATTCACGATCTGACGCAGGAGGTGATGCGGCTCTCGGGAGAGCAGTCGTGAGCGCCGCCTGGGCCGTGTACCGCGCCATGGCGCCGCTGCTCGGGCTGATCGCCCCGGGGGCCCGGGCCTTCGCCTCGAGCGAGGAGCGTGCGCTGTGGGACGAGCGGTTGGGCCGACGCGCACTCGAGACCGGCGTCGATGCCTGGATCCACGCCGCCTCGCTCGGCGAGGCGTTGGGGGTCGGGCCGCTGGTTCGTGAGCTCGAGGGGTCCCAGCCGGGAGCGCGGATCCACCTCACGTCCATGACGCGGGCCGGACGCCATCGCCTGACGCAGATCCGACCCGAGGCGAGCCTCGCCCCGATCGACGCTCCGCAGCTCGTCGGGCGATTCCTGACGGCGCTGCGCCCGGCCCGGCTATTCTTGGTCGAGACCGAGCTTTGGCCGCACTGGCTGCTCCAGGCATCCGCGCGTCACATCCCGGTGGCGGTCGTGAGCGCCCGGCTCTCGTCCCGCTCGGTGGCGAGCTATGGGCGCCTGGGGATCGGACTCCGGCGGCTGGTGGGCGGTCTGAGTGCGGTGCTCTGCCAGAGCGACGAGGACCGCGACCGCTGGCTCCTGCTCGGTGCCCCGCCCGCACGCAGCGCGGTGACCGGGAACCTCAAGAACGACGCCTTGCCCGTTCCGGTCGCAGACCGGGGAGGCGCCCGGCAGGCGCTGGGTCTCGACCCGGAACGTCCGCTGATCGTGTTTGGCAGCATCCGGCCCGGTGAGGTGCGGCTGCTGGCCCGTGCCTGGGGCGAGCTGCCCGAGCCGCTGAGGGCCCGGTGGCAGGTGGCCGCGATCCCCCGGCACCGACATGCGGCGTCCGGGCTCGAGGCCGAGGCTGCCGAAAGCGGTCAGCCGCTGGCCCGCTCCGGGGTGCCGGTAGGAGACGCTTGGCGCTGGGACGAGCGCACCGGAGTGCTGCCGAGCTACTATGCCGCCGCCGAGGTGGCGGTAGTGGGGGGGACCCTGGCACCCTACGGAGGCCACAATCCGCTCGAGCCGGCGGCGTGCGGCGCCGCGGTCGTGGTCGGTCCGCACCACGAGTCCCAAGCCCAGGCGGTGGGAGCCCTGCTCGCGCATGACGCGGCCTGGGTGACCCGGTCCTCTGCCGAGCTGGTGGCAGCGCTGCGCTCCCTGGTCGAGGATCCGGTGATACGCACTGCGCGCGCCCAGGCCGCGCGGGCGGTGGTCGAAGCCGGGCGCGGAGCCGCACGACGCACCGTGGAACGGCTCGAGGAGTGGGGACTATGGCCGGCGCGTTGACCGCGGCCGTGCGCGCCGCAGGTGCCTGGGGCTTCGCCGCCGCTTGGGAAGCCCGGCGGCGCTGCTACGCCGCTGGTTGGCTCGCGCCGGATCGGGTTCCGGCCCGGGTCGTTAGCATCGGGAATCTCACCGTCGGCGGCACCGGCAAGACCACGCTCGTGCTCCACCTGGCTCGGCTCGCCCTAACGCGAGGCTTGGCGGCGGCCGTGGCGTGCCGCGACTACCGTCCGGGGCCGAGCGGCGTGGGGGACGAGACGATGCTCTTCCGCCGCTCACTCGGGGAGTCGGCGGTCTTCAGCGGGTCGAACAAGCGCGAGCTGGCGCAGGCGGCGGCCGGGCGCGGGTTCGGGCTGGTCCTGGTGGACGACGGCTTCTCGCACTGGCGACTTGAGCGCGACGTCGACCTGGTGATCCTCGACGCGCGCGACCCGTGGGGTGGCGGGCGGCTCTTCCCGCAGGGGCGGTTGCGCGAGCCCCGCCGGGCCCTGCAGCGGGCGGACGTGGTCGTGATCTCGCGCCTCGGGCCCGACGAGGACCCGGCCCCGCTCCTGGTGGAGGCCGGCCGCTATGCGCCCGCCGCACTATGGGCGGCGGCCCGACATCGGCCGTCTGGCCTCGCCACCCTCGAGGGCACGCCCCTTTCCGATCTGACCCGGGTCCGGGTGGTCAGCGGAACCGGACATCCGGCGGCGGTCGCCGCGACGGCACGTGAGGCGGGGCTCGAGGTCGTGGAGACCGCCGCCTACCGCGACCACCATTGGTTCACCGCGGAGCAGGCGCGGAGGGAGTTGACTCGGGCGAGAGCCTCCGGGAGCACGGTACTGATTACCGCCAAGGATGCGATGCGGTGGCCGCTCACCGAGCGGCGTGCGGAGGTGGCGGTGCTCGAGGTCGAATGGCAGTGGGTACAAGGTGGACCGGAGGTGGAGTCGCGGGTCTTCGGCCCGGCGCCGGCTCACGAGGGCCCTCCGTCGCTCGAGTCGCCGCACGACGCCGCATGACCGAAGCAGGAAACGGAAATCAACGATGAGACGGCCGGCCTACGACTGTGACGTTTTGGTGCTGGGAAGCGGGATCGGTGGCCTGTCGTTGGCGCTCAAGGCGGCGCGCCACGGCGAAGTGCTGGTGCTCACCAAGAAGCAGGACCACGAGTCCAACACCCAGTACGCCCAGGGTGGGATCGCTTCGGTCTTCGATCCATCCGATTCGTTCCGCGACCACGAGCGCGACACGCTGCGTTGCGGGGCGGGGCTGTGCGACGCCGAGGTGGTCCGCCAGGTGGTACGTGAAGGACCCGAACGGGTGCTCGAGTTGGAGGCGCTGGGTGTCCCGTTCACCCGCACGGCTCGTGGCTTCGCGCTGGGCCGCGAGGGAGGTCATTCGAGGCGCCGCATCGTTCACGCCACCGACTTCACGGGCCGGGCCATCGAGCGGGCGCTGTTACGGCGGGTCCACCGCCACCCCCGGGTGCGGCTGCTGGAGAGTCGGCTGGCGGTGGACCTGTTGCTCGAGTCCCGGCTCCGGCGCGGAGGACGTCGCCCCGCGGCGGGGCGGGACACCTGCTGGGGAGCCTACGTCCTGGACCAAACCAGCGGCCGGATCGAACCCATCACCGCCAAGGTCACGGTGTTGGCCACCGGTGGGTGCGGCAAGGTCTACCTGTACACCACCAACCCCGACGTCGCCACCGGAGACGGTCTGGCCATGGCATTCCGCGCCGGGGCTCAGGTGGCCAACCTGGAGTTCGTCCAGTTCCACCCGACGTGCCTGTACCACCCGGAAGCCAAGTCGTTCCTGCTGAGCGAGGCGTTGCGAGGCGAAGGCGCGGTGCTTCGCACTCTGGACGGGACGCGCTTCATGCCTCGGTACCATCCGAGCGCCGAGCTGGCACCTCGGGACGTGGTGGCGCGGGCGATCGACCGCGAGATGAAACGCAGGGGAGAAGCCCACGTCTACCTGGACATCAGCCATCGCCGGGCGGCCTCGGTGCGCGCGCGGTTCCCCAACATCGTGGCGGCCCTGCGGGGCTTCGGTCTCGACCTGACCCGCGATCCGATCCCGGTCGTCCCGGCCGCGCACTACATGTGCGGCGGGGTGTGCGCCGACCTCCGCGGCCGGACCGCGCTGCGTGGCCTGCTGGCGGTTGGGGAGGTGGCATGCACGGGGCTCCACGGCGCGAATCGGCTGGCCAGCAACTCGCTGCTCGAGGCGCTGGTATGCGCCCACCATGGAGCGATCGAAGCCGGACGCCGAGTGGCCGAGGTCACCGAGGTGCCGCGCGCCGAGCCGTGGAGCGTGCGCGGTACTCGCCCGGCGCTCGAGACCGTGGTCTTCGACCACAACTGGGACGCGGTGCGTCGCGTGATGTGGGACCTGGTGGGCATTGTGCGCACGGACCAGCGTCTGGCGTTCGCCGCCCGCAGCCTGTCGCTGCTGTCGGAGGAGATCGAGCACGCCTATGCAACCCTGCGCCTCTCGCCCGACCTGATCGAGCTGCGCAACATTGCGCTGGTGGGGAGCCTGATCGTGGAGTGCGCCCAGCGACGACGGGAGTGTCGAGGCCTCCACTTCAACCTCGATCATCGCCGCTCGGATCTCCGCCTGGCGCGAAACCCGACTCTGCTGCGGCCCCGTGCCCGCCGATTGCGGGTGGACGGCGCCCGGGTTCTGGGCCGCCGACGCTCGTTGACTTGAAGCCGGAATCGCCCGACCGTATAGTCCGCCTGGGTCGGAGACTCGACTCGAACCAGCCATGGCGCCTACGGAAGTGCCCTTTTGGGACGCGGTGGACCGGATTCGTGCGGCGGATCCGCGGTATCGCCGGGAAGCCTACGGCTTCGTCTTGACGGCGCTCGGTGAGGCCGTGAGGTCGTTGCCGAAGGAACGCCGCGCCGACTCGGAGCGCCGCCACCTCAGCGGGCAGGAGCTCCTGCAGGCGGTGATCTCGCTGGCACGGAGCGAATTCGGACTCATGGCCCCCACGGTCTTCCGAACCTGGGGGGTGGTCACGTCCATGGACCTGGGCGAAATCGTATTTCAGCTCGTGGAGTGCGGCCAGCTCAGCGCGCGGCCCGAGGATCGGCGTGAGGATTTCGCCGGCGGGCCGGATCTGCTGCCGGCGCTCGTGGAGGGGCTGGAACTCGGCGTCCCCCAGCTGCCCGGGCCGTCGCACCGACCGCGGGGAACCGAGTCCGGTTCGGCGTGACCAGACGGCCGACGCCCGGATGATCCGGTCGACGCGGACCGCCGCGGGCCCGGCGCGGGACTAGCATCGTGCGCATCTACCTGCGCGTCCTCCGCTTCCTCCAGCCCTACCGCCGTCGCCTGGCCGCGGCGCTGGCGTGCATGGTGCTCTACGCCGTGACCACCACGGTCTCCCTCGGCATGATCTCGCCCTTCATGCAGGTGCTCTTCGAGCGAACCGGCCAGGCGCATGTTGGGTCCCTGGCGCTCCCGGGTTCGGTGGATCCGGCCCGCACGATGGAGCGATCCCGGGAGCCGCTTACGTTCGACCGGCTGAACCGTTGGCCGGAGCTGATCCGGGCACGGGCCGAGCGCAGCCTGCTCGCGGCCCGGCCGCTGGTGGCCCTCGAGCGAATCTGCCTGTTCGTGCTGGTGGTCCTGCTGCTCAAGAACGTGGCGGACTACCTGCAAAGCTTCCTGATGGTATCCATCGAGCAGGCCGTGATCCGCGACCTGCGCGACCAGCTCCAAGCTCGCTTGCTTTCGCTGTCGCTGTCGTTCTACCACGCTCGCCGCACCGGATCCTTGATCTCGCGAGTCACCAACGACGTGGAGTACCTGCGCACCGCCCTGGCGTCGGGAGGCAGCACGCTGGTCAAGGACTCGCTCACCCTGCTCGGCAGCCTGGGGCTGGCTTTCTATGCCTCGTGGAAGCTGGCCCTGCTCTCGCTGCTCGTCCTGCCGCCGGCCGCCGTGGCGCTCGGGGTGATCGGGCGCAAGATGCGCCGCCGCTCGAGCGTCGCCCAAGAGCGCATGGGAGACCTGACCGCGATCCTCCAGGAGACCATCGCCGGGGCGCGGATCGTGAGAGGCTTCGGGATGGAGGCGTTCGAGCGCGACAAGTTCCGGCGCGCCAACGAGGCGTTCTATCGAGCCTTCGTGCGCATGCGACGCATTGCGGTGGCCGCCCGCCCGGTGAGCGAGTTCTCGCTCGTGATCGTCGCGGTGGCGATGCTCTGGTTCGGTGGGCGCGAGATCTTCACCGGCCACACGCTCGCCCCTCACCAGTTCGTGCTCTTCGTGACCGCGCTGCTCACCACCATCTCCCCAACCAAGAGCCTGGCCGAGGTGCACGCCAACATCCAGCAGGGGGTGGCGGCCGCGCAGCGCCTGTTCGCGATTCTCGACGCACCGGTCGAGGTGGTCGACCGGACCGGTGCCCGTCGGGTCGAGGGTTTCCGAGACCGCGTCCGCTACGAACGCGTGTCGTTTGCCTACGGCACCGGTCCGCGCGTCCTGCACGAGCTGTCGTTGGAGATCGCGCGCGGCGAGATCGTCGCCCTGGTGGGGACCAGCGGGGCCGGCAAGAGCACGACCATGGACCTGCTGCCGCGCTTCTACGACCCGACCGAAGGCCGGGTCACGCTCGACGGCGTGGACCTTCGGGATCTTGCGCTTCCGTCGCTGCGCGCGCAGCTGGGGATCGTGACCCAGGAAACCATCCTGTTCCACGATACGGTGCGCAACAACATCGCCTACGGGCTGGCGGATGCCGACGAACGGGCGGTGCATGAGGCTGCCGAGGCGGCGCACGCGCACGAGTTTGTCGCCCGAATGCCGCACGGGTACGACACCGTGATCGGCGAGCGCGGCGTGCGACTCTCCGGTGGAGAACGGCAACGCATCGCGATCGCGCGGGCGCTGCTGAAGAACCCGCCGATCCTGCTGCTGGACGAGGCCACCTCGGCGCTCGACGTCGAAGGCGAGCGGCTGGTCCAGGCGGCGCTCGAGCGTCTGATGCGGGATCGCACCGTGCTGGTCATCGCCCACCGGCTTTCCACCGTGCAGCACGCCGATCGCATCGTGGTCCTCGAGAAAGGCCGCGTCCTCGCCAGCGGCACCCACCACCAGCTCCTCGACCAGGACGGACTGTACCGGCGGCTGTACGACCTCCAGTTCGTGGCCTGACCGTGGGCCGCGGCGCGAGGCCGGTGTCCGTGCCGGCCGGGGGGTTCCGGGCGATCGCGGTGCTGCGCTTGTCCTCGCTCGGCGACATCGTGCTCACCCTGCCCGTGGTCGATGCCCTTCACCGGGCCTGGCCGGAAGCCCGCGTCACGTACTGGACCTTCGAGGAGTTCGGCGATCTGGTCCGCTTCGATCCCGCGATCGCGCACGTGCGCCAGATGGAGCGCGATGGGCGTCGGCTCGAGGACCTGGTCTCGATGAGCGCCGAGCTGGAAGACGCGGACTTGATCGTCGATCTGCACGGCAACGCGCGCACGCGTCTGCTGACGTTTCGGCAGCGCGCCCCGGTGCTGCGGTCGCCTTCGTATCGACTGCGCCGCTCGGCCTGGGTGCACGCCCGCTGGGCCCGGCCGCAACCGCCACCGCCCGCCCATGCCCGCTTCGCCCGGGTGCTGGATTCCCTGGGGCTCAAGCCCGACGGGCCGCCGCGGGTCCACGCCGGCGTGGACGCCGAACGGTGGGCCGCCGAGGCTCGGGCGGCCGATCCGGGACCGCCTGGCCTGGCGCTGCTGCCTGGGGCTCGGCATGAGACCAAGCGATGGCCCGAGGAGCATTGGCTCGACCTCCACGAGCGCCTGCGCGGTCGCTGCCACCGGCTGATCTACTTCTCGCTCGAGTCCGAGCGAAACGCCATGCCGGCTCTCGCCCAGCGGGTGGCCGCCGACTCGGCGGCGCGCTGGTGCACCGAGCCGCTGCCGAGGATGGCGGCGCTGCTGTCGGATTGCCAAGCGGCGGTGTCGTGCGACAGTGGGCTGATGCACTTGGCAGCGGCCCGGGGCCTGCGGGTGGTGGCGATGTTCGGGAGCACCGCGCCCGAGCTCGGCTTTGCTCCGGCGGGGACGGGGCATGCCGTACTGTGCCGGCACGAGCCCTGTCAGCCCTGTACGCTCCACGGTCGGGCGGCCTGTCCCAAGCGGCACTTCCGCTGCATGGTGGAGATCCGACCGGCCGAGGTCGCGGCGCGACTCGAGGGCTTGCTCTGACCGCGAGGATGCCCGAGCCGAGGCGGTGCCCTTGTCTGGCCTCCGCGCCCGCCCTATAATCGCGCGCCCCGTCGGCACGGCGGCCGGCGCTTGCGAACATTCCACACCCCCCGCGAAGTCCTGGAGAACGGCTTGAGCGAAACCGAAGGGACCAAGGCATTCGTCGAAGAGCTGACCGACCAGAGCGACGACTTCTCCCGCTGGTACAACGAGGTCGTGCGCAAGGCGCAACTGGCGGACTATGCCCCGGTGCGCGGCTGCATGGTCATCCGGCCCTACGGGTACGGCCTGTGGGAAAACATGCAGCGGTTGCTGGATGCGCGAATTCAGGCCACCGGCCACCAGAACGCCTACTTCCCGCTGCTCATCCCCGAGTCCCTGCTGCGGCTCGAGGCCGAGCACGTCGAGGGCTTCGCCCCGCAGGTCGCCTGGGTGACGCACGGTGGCGATCAGAAGCTGGAGGAGCGACTGGCGATCCGGCCTACCAGCGAGGCGATCATCGGTCGCATGTACTCGCGTTGGATCGAGTCCTACCGCGACCTGCCGATCCTCATCAACCAATGGGCGAACGTGATGCGCTGGGAAAAGGTCACGCGGCTGTTCCTGCGCACCACGGAGTTCCTGTGGCAGGAGGGACACACGGCCCACGCCACGGCGGAAGAATGCCAGGCCGAAGTGCTGCGCATGCTCGACGTCTATCGGGAGTTCCTCGAAACCGACCTGGCCATCCCGGTACACGCTGGACGCAAGAGCGACGCCGAAAAATTCGCGGGCGCCGAGCAGACCTACTCCATCGAAGCGCTGATGCGCGACGGCAAGGCCTTGCAGGCCGGAACGTCGCACAACCTGGGCCAACACTTCGCCAAAGTCTTCGACATCACCTTCCAGGACGAGCAGGGCCGTCGCCAGTACGTCCATCAGACCTCGTGGGGGGTTTCGACGCGTTTGATCGGCGCGGTCATCATGTCGCACGGGGATGACCAAGGGCTGCGGCTTCCGCCGCGAGTGGCGCCGATTCAGGCGGTGGTGGTGCCGATCTGGCGCAATCCGGAGGACCAAGCGGCCGTGAAGCAATTCGTGGATCGGGTGGTGACCAAGCTGCGCGGTCGCGTGCGGCTGCACGTCGACGACCGCGATCAGTACACGCCGGGCTGGAAGTACAACGAGCACGAGCTGCGTGGCGTGCCGGTGCGTCTCGAGGTCGGCCCGAAGGACGTCGCCAAGGCCGCCGTAATGAGCGTGCGCCGCGACGATCGAGCCAAGGAATCCATCCCGCTCGACGCACTCGACGTGCGTCTGCCGGCGCTGCTCGAGCAGGTGCAGGCGGCGCTGCTCGAGTCGGCGCGTCGCTTCCGCGAGGAGAACACCGGCTACGCGACCACCGTGGACGAGGTCGAAGCGCATTTCGCTTCGAAGCGGGGGTTCGTGGCGGTGCCCTGGGACGGCAGCGCGGAGTTCGAGGCACAGGTGAAGGAGCGCACCGGCGCGACGATGCGCTGCGTGCCCCTCGACCAGTCTCCCTACGCCGGCCGGACGCGCGGCGGCCAGCCGATCGCGTTGTTCGCCCGAGCCTATTGAGTGGCCGGCGGAACCCAGCCCGCGCCATGCCGCCGGAACGGATCCTGGTCCGCCTGCCGAACTGGCTCGGGGACGTGCTGCTCGCCCGGCCACTGCTGCACGGCCTCCGGCGGCTGCGGCCGGCGGCGGATGTCCGTGCCGTGGCGCCGGCGGCCCTGCTCGAGTTGATCGCCGCCGAACGCGTGATCACGCGGGGGCATCCCTGGCCTGCAAGTCCGATCGGCCGACGAGCCCTGGTGCGCGAGCTGCGTGCCTGGCGGCCCGACGCAGCCCTGGTCCTACCGCCCTCCTTCTCGAGCGCCCGGTTCGCATGGCGCACCGGCGCCGCGGTGCGGATCGGCTACCGGCAGGAATGGCGTGGCGCTCTGCTCACCCAGGCCCTGGGGCGCCCGCCGCGGGGCGATCTTCACCTGAGCCGCGAGTATCTGGCCCTCGGGGAGAGCCTGGGGGTTCGAGAAGGGCCGCTGCCGAATCTGGCGCCACCCCCCCAGGCCGTCGACCGCCGGCGCGACCTGCTGGCGCGATGGGGCCTGACGGCTCGGCCCTCGGCTCTGTTGGCACCGGGCGCCTCCTACGGGCCGGCCAAGCGCTGGGGGCTGGATCGCTTCATCGCCCTCGGCCGAAGGCTCACCGGGCAGGGGCAGCACGTCCTGGTGTGCGGGGCTGCCAGTGAACGCGCGCTGTGCGAGCAGACGGCGGCGGGCATTGGACCGACGGCGCGCTCGCTCGCCGGAGAAACCGACCTCGAGCTTCAGGCGGCGCTGTGCGCGGCGGCCACGGTGGTGGTCAGCAACGACTCCGGCCTCGCGCACCTGGCTGCGGCCACCGGAGCGCCGACGATCGTGATCTTCGGCTCCACCAGCAGCGCGTGGACAGCCCCGCTGGGTCCCCGCGTGCGGATCGTCCAGCATCCCCCGGCCTGCGCGCCGTGTTTCCGACGCACCTGCCGGATCGGATATCGCTGCCTGGCCGCGGTGGAAGTGATCGAAGTCGCTCGAGCGTGCCAGGAGATCGCCGCCTGAGCGGTCGGCCGGGCGGAGCGCCGAGGGACGCCGAATGAGGATCCTGGTGGTGGCCTCGCGCGCGGAGCAGGGAGCCCGCATCCGACGCGCAGCCCTGGGGCTCGAGCGGCGGGGCCATGCGGTGAGCTGGTGGGGGTCACCCGCCGGGGGGGCCACCGGGAGCCCGGTGCTCACCCGACTTCGCGAGCTCTGGCCGCTGAGGGTCGATGTCGTGGTAGGCGACGGAGGGACCGTCTGGCGCGCGGGGTGGGCCGGCTGGCAGGCGCAGAGCCGCTGCCTGGTGCTCGATGTGGGCCTGGATCAGGTGCGCCGCTGGAGCCCATTGGACCGCTGGGCGTGGCACTGCTCACAGTCCTATGGGCTGGTCGACCTCGACGGGGTAGCGGCGTTGCGCGACGAGGCGCTGGGTCTCGATCCGGAACGGCTGGCGCTGTGGCCCGATGGGGCCACGGCCGCCCCCGAGATCGCCCATCCCGACACCGAGATTCTCGAGCGAGCCTGCCAGCGGGCCCTGGCGCGCCACCGCGGGCGAGCTTTGCGGCCCGCGGTGTTGGTGGATCGTGACGGGACGCTGGCGCGCGAGGTCGGCTACCTGGTCGAACCGTCCAACCTCGAGCTGTTGCCAGGCGTCCCGGAGGCGCTGCGCCGTCTGGCTTCGGCGGGCTTCGCGATCGTCGTCATCTCGAACCAGTCGGCAGTGGGCAGGGGTCTGCTGCCCCTGGCGCGTGTATACGAAGCCATGGCTCGCCTGCGCATCCTGCTGCGAGTCGACCAGGTGGAGCTGGATGCCGTCTATTTCTGTCCCCACCGACCCGAAGAGGACTGCCCGTGCCGGAAACCCCGAACCGCACTCCTCGAGCGCGCCGCCCAGGACCTCCAGCTCGCGCTGTCGGAGTCGGTCATGATCGGCGACAAGCTCCTCGACGTGGCCGCCGGCCACGGCGTGGGTGCTCGAGGCATCTTGGTACGCTCGGGGTATGGAGCCGATGAGGAACGACGCCTCGTGGCTACGCCGGCCGCCGGGCTCGGGAACGGCGCGACTTCGGCGGAACCGTTGGATCAGCCGGATGCGATTTGCGACGACCTGCCGCAGGTGGCGACGTGGGTGTTGGGCGGCGGATCGGCGGCTTGAGGCATCGTTCCGGCTACTGGGTCGCGCCCAGGGCCAGGCGGTACTCCTGCCGGTCGGGGCTTGGACGGTAGCTCAAACGGTAGCCCGGGATTTGCGTCTGGTCGGACGTGATCCAATCGTCGTCGATCAAGACCTCGAGGTTCCGCGGATAGGCCCCGGTCTGGCGGCGATAGAGGTCGAGGGCCAGGTCGATTTGGTGAAGTTGGGCGGTCGCGAACACGTCCTCGACCGGCTCGGTCGACGGGGGCGTCCGCAGCATGCGCGCCGCGAACGGAAGGCCGATCGCCGCCGCGAAGGTGAAGGCACCGGCCAGCAGCTGAATCCCGATCGGCGTCCGGCGGCGCGGCGAGGGAACCTCGGCGACCTTGGCGGGGGCGACGACGGATGCGATCCCGGGAGCCCGTCGCCCGACCACCTCGATCCATTGCGCGTCGAGCAACCGACTCAGGGCTTCGTACGCTTCGTACTCGGAGAGCGACGCCGCCTCGACCACCTGCGCCACGGTGTGGTGGCCGTCGATGATGCCGAACAGCTCCTTTTCTTCCTCCATCAGCGGCTCGTCGGGGTCGGGAAGGTCGCGCACCCCGAGGAGCTGATGAGGATCCTTGAAACGGGTGACGAAGCGCTTCTGCTCGTCGATCCGGCGAGCTGCCTCGATCAGGGCACCGTCCAGGCTCAGGCGGACCAAGGGCGGGATGGTGCGCGGGAGCTTGGGGTCGAACCGGTAGGTGCCGTTCTCCCAGCGAACCATCCGCATCAGGTCGTCGAGGATCTGGCGCTCCAGATAGACCGCGAGCTCCTCGGGTTCCAGGTAGCGTCCGTTCAGCAGCAGGTCCTCGAGATCGCGCCCAGACTCCTTGTGGATCGTCTGTAGGCCGCGGCGTTGCTCGTCTGAGAGTCGATGAACCTTGAGCAGGAACGTGAGCAGCGGATCGTCGGCGCCCATCCCCGGCTGCCGCGTCGAGACGATGCGACCATCCTGGACGTGGACCACCGCCCGTTCGGTGTTCCATTCCAGCATCAAACAACCGGTCTTCTTCTGGGAGCCGAGGAGCTGGAGAATCTCGGTAACCGAGAAGTCGCAGAGGTTGCCTTGCAGGGCCATGGGGCTCCTCACGCCGCCCGTGGTAAGCGCCAGCTCGGAGAAGTCGGGCGGCTTCGGGTGGTCTCCCCCATTGGCAACGAATCGCGCTCGATCTGACCGAAGTAGACCAGGAGCGAGACTCCGTAGATCACGCCCCACCCAACGCACGCCAGCAAGCCGCCGCCGGTGGCCGACCCCAAACCCGTGCGGGACTCGTAGAGAAACGGCCCGTGGATCCCGAGCTGGCTGGAGACCAGCGCGCTCGACGCCACCAGCAACAGCACGCCACCGAAGACGCGGCGAACGGCCAGCGGTCCGAAGCCGGGGATCAGGGCGGCGATCACGGTCTGCGCCCACCGACCCGTCCGGTTCAGCTTGCGCGCCCGCTGCCCGAGCAGCACGCGGGAGAACTCGAGGCTCTCGGCGCGGGCGGCGACCGAGTGGCACTCGGGGCACAGCGCCTCTTCGCGACGCCGCTTCGCACAGCGCCGACACACGATTCGCCCACAGTTCGAGCAGGGCCTGAGGGGAAGCTCCCGCTGCCACCACAGGCCCAACCCCACCGCGACCAGCGTCAGAATCGCCGCCACCCCCGAGAATCGCCAGCCCCACGCCTCGACCAGACCCCGCCACGCCGGCGGCCAGGCAGGGGTCACGTCCGCGCCGTCGGTTCGGAGCATGGCTCGCCAGAATGTGGCGGGGGCGATCCACTGGTCCACGAGCGGCAGCGTGCCTTCGGCTCCGGCGCCGTCTTGGTACCTCCTCACCATCTCGAAATCGAGTGCCGAAGCGTGCGCCATCGCGTCGCTGGCCGCCGCGTAGTCGAAGCGGCGGGTGTGGACCTGGGCCGCGTTGAAGTACGCGGCCGCATTGCGAGGGTTGAGATGCACGGCGGCCCGATAGCGTTCGAGCGCTTCGTCGAGCTTCCCTTGGGCCGCCAGTAGGTTGCCCAGATTGTTCGACGCGCGGTCGTCGCCAGGCCACAGGCGAAGCACGCGGCGATATCCGGCCTCGGCATCGGCCAGGTCCACACCCTGGCGAGCGGTCCATGCCAAGCCGAATTGAAGGAACGCATTCTCCGGATGCTCGGCCGCTCGTTCAGCGAGCTCCTGCAGATGGGACGGCGCGTACGGCTGATGCTCGAGCGACGCCACGCCGTAGAAGGGGGCCCGGTCCGCATAGAGCGGTAGCGCCAGGCGTCCCATCAGGTGGCTCGCGAGCGGCGCCGCCACCACTTGCGCGGCCAGGAGGATGAACAGCAGGCGCTCCTTCGCCCTGAGCAAGGGCCACAGGATGCCGAGGAACAGGGCGGCCGGCAAGGCGAGCCCGAACCCCAGCGCGCAGGGAACGAAAAGCAGCACCCAGGCCCACGCCGCGGCGGGCCCGGGGCCGACGACCGTGGAGAACCGCTCCTGCAACAAATGCCGAAGTTGCCGCTGGTGAAGCCCCACGACCAGCAGCGCGGCCACCACCAGGCCAAAGAACCACGCATGGAGCAGGAAGAACACGCCGTTGGCGATCAGGTGGAGCTGGAGCCTGAAGTCCTGGCGCGCCAGGTCCAGCAACGTGGCGCAACTCAGCAAGGCCTGGCTCGGCTCGTGAAACGCGAACCAGGACGCCAGGGCCAAGTGGGGGGCGGCAAAGGAGGGATCGAGGCTCGCCGCGGCCCGCATCCAGCGAATGGCCTCGGCCTCCTGCCCAGCCTTCCGTGCGGACAACGCATATCGATAGAAGAGCTGCGCCTCCTGGGGGAGGGCGGCCAAGTTTTCCTCGGTCTTGTAGGCGACCCAGGCTTCCGGATTCCGAAGGTCTTGAGGCGGACCGACGGGCTGCAAGGCCGGTGGATCTGGGGCCACCTTGGGCGCCGCCGAGACCGGGCCCGTGGCCGGGCCCAAAGCCACCAGGGCGAGTACCCACGGGGTCAACCGAGACCCGGACCACCCGGTGGTAGGGCCTCTCCTCGGGGATGGCCGCGGGCCACGATCCAACGCGGGGGGAGAGGTCGCGAAATGCCTCGAGTCCATTGGGGTTCAATCCCTTGACAGGCAAAGGGTGGGTCTCTAGCTTGCTCGGGTTCGGAGGTCTTATCGGCCGGCGCCATGCCGGCCTTGACGGCTACCGCACACCCTTGCCGCCCCGGAACCGAGCGAAACGCGGCCCCTGCCCTCCGGGATGATCGCGATCCAGCCCGTGCCGCCGGATGGGCTTCGGAGTTCACGTGAGTCGATCGCCCGAAACGATTGTGGTTCCATGGACTCGCATCGCAGAGGCCGCTTCCCACGTGGGCCGCGCCGTCGAGGTACGTGGCTGGCTCGTCCACCTTAGGTCCAGCGGCAAGGTGCAGTTCCTGGTGCTACGGGATGGCAGCGGCGTCCTGCAATGCGTCGCGGGTCGCAACGATCTCGCCCCCGAGCACTGGGAGGCGTGCGAGCACCTCACACAGGAATCGGCGGTGGTGGTGCGGGGGACGCTCAAGAGCGACGCCCGCGCCCCCG
>DASXTP010000112.1:0-1571 GCA_036505355.1 Candidatus Eiseniibacteriota bacterium
AGCGCCTGCACCTTGGCGAGGAACTCGCCGCTCTCGGCGCCCTGGATCACGCGATGGTCATAGGTGGACGTCAAGGTCACCGTCTTGCCCACCGCGAGCTCGGCCAGGGTCGCCGGGTCGGCGCCCCGGTACTCGGCGGGATAGCCGATCGCGCCCACGCCGATGATCGCCGCCTGGCCGGCCAACAGCCTGGGGACCGACATCACCGTGCCCACGGTGCCCGGATTGGTGATCGTGACGGTCGTGTCCGCGAAATCCTCGACTGTGAGCTTGTTCGCCCTGACCTTGCCGACGAGCTGCTCGTAGGCGCTGATGAACGCGGCGAAATCGAGCGTCTCGGCGGCCTTGATGTTCGGCACCAGCAGCGTGCGGCTGCCATCCGGCCGCCTGGTGTCCACCGCTAGGCCGAGGTTGATGTGCTCGGGATGGCGCACGTGCGGCTTCGAGTCCCGCTCGACGTAGATGGAGTTCATCACCGGCATGGCCTGGATCGCCCTGACGACCGCGTAGCCGATGACGTGGGTGAAGCTCACCTTGCCCCCACGCCGGCGGCGCAGGTGGCTGTTGAGCACGTCGCGATTGACCTCGAGCAACCGCGCCGGGACCACACGGAACGAGGTGGCGGTCGGCACCTGGAGGCTGGACTCCATGGCCTGCACGATCCTGGCCGCCGCCCCACGGAGCGGCTCCCCGCCGTCGCGCCCAGCCGCGCCATCCCCGCGCGCGGCCTGCCCGTCGGCTCGCGGCTCGGCTGCCCGCTCCGCGTCCCGGACGGCAGCTCGCGGCTCGGGCGCCCGCTCAGCTTCCTGGCCAGCCGCTCGCGCGGGCGGCGGCTCCTGGGTCCCGGCTCGGGGAGCCGGGGCCGGGGCCGGGGTTTCCCGCGCCTGCTCGGTCGATGCTCCCTCGGGCTGCTCGGGCTGCTCGGGCTCGTGCTCGGCGAAGAACTCGCGCCATGCCTCACTCACCGAGGTGGGGTCGTCGAGGTACTGCCGGTAGACGTCATCGATCAGCCCCACGTTGGGACCGAACTCCGGCCGATCGAACCATCCCATGTCGTTGCCACACCCCTCGGTCAAGCGCTCGAACACCCTCGGCCGGCCGGTGCATATCCCGACCTACCAGCATGAATGGCGTCCCACGACCAGTGTGCCACCTTGCTCCAACCTCTCCGAGAGGGTTCGCCGAATCTGTGGACAACCAATCGCGACGGCCAGCCCCCGATGGGATCGCCCCCTCTGCCTGCCATCGGCGATCCTGACGTTCCCGCGTACCTCTCGGGGCAATCTAGCCCGCGCGGGTTCCGCCCGGAGACCCCGCGCGGCCGCGCGGCGCACGAGCCCGTGGTGCGGATCGTCGCTGCTCGGAGGGGATGTGGACAACCATCAGCGGCTGTCAGGGCCGCGGTCTAGCATGGTCGACATGGCAGCTTCAGCAGACTTCCAGCCGGCCGAGCACGCGCTCGGACGCTTCTCCATGCTCACGCGAGCGTGGTTCGAGAATGCCTTCGCCGCCCCGACCCCGGCGCAGGTCGGCGCGTGGGAGGCGATCGCGGGTGGCGGCAACGCCCTGGT
>DASXTP010000113.1:0-9830 GCA_036505355.1 Candidatus Eiseniibacteriota bacterium
TGAGGCGGCCGCGCGACAAGAAAGCGAGCCGGTCGAAGCGCTCGGCTTCGTCCATGTAGTGGGTGGTCACGATGATGGTGGTGCCCTCGTCGGCGAGGCTGCGGATGATCTGCCAGAACAGCCGCCGCGCCCCCGGGTCGACCCCGGCGGTCGGCTCGTCGAGGAACAGCACCGGCGGCCGATGCAGGGTCGCGCAGCCCAGGCCGAGCCGCTGCTTCTGGCCGCCCGAGAGGTTCGCCACCAGGCGGCCGAAGAACTCCTCCAACCTCATCCGCTCGCGCGCCCATTGGACGCGCTGGTCGAGCTCGTGGTCCAGCCCATAGAGGCCTCCGTAGAAGCGCAGGTTTTCCTCCACGGTCAGGTCGCCATAGAGCCCGAAGGCCTGCGACATGTAGCCGATGCTCGCCTTCACCCGGTCGGACTCGGTGGCCACGTCGTAGCCGGCCACGGTGGCGCGGCCGTCGGTGGGAGCGAGCAGTCCACAGAGCATGCGGACGGTGGTGGTCTTGCCCGAGCCGTTAGGTCCCAGGATCCCGAAGATCTCGCCGGACGCGATGTCGAACGACACCTGGTCGACCGCAGTCAGGCCGACGAAGCGCTTGACCAGACCGCGGACTTGGACGACGGCGCGAGGGTTCCCTCCGTCGGGCCCGGCTGCGGAAGAAGTCGCATTTGGTCGCGACGAAAGCTCAGCCACGGAGCTTCACCGCGCGATCACGATTTTGGCCGTCGCTGAATGGGATCCCTGGGCCAATCTCAGGACATAGACACCGGGCGGCAGTTCCCGTGAGCTCGCGAGAACGATCGAGTGTCTGCCGCGCCCTATCGCGCCGACCGGTCGCGACAACACTCGCCGGCCCGCGACATCGAGGAGTTCGATGGTCGCGTTCCGATCGTCGGCCAGCGAGAAAGTAATGACCAGATCCCCGACCACCGGATTCGGCGCTGCTCCGGAGAGCGCCAGGACAGGCGGCTGATCGATGGCAGTGGCCACCCCCGCCGCGATGCGAGCGCCGTAGACGTTCGCGGCGCCGGCTCTGCGATCCGCCCAGGTGACGAAGGCTCCGTCCGGTGGACCCGCAGCAATCGCGGGAGCTTCCTGAGCGCCAGGGATCGTGCAGATCGCCAGGCCATTGGCAGGCCAGCTTTCCGGGACGGTCCCGGAGGCCGTCACATGCTGAGCATAGATGTCGGAATCGATCCCTCGCTCATCCTGCCAGGCCACGAACAGTCCGCCCTCGCCATCGGCGGCCAGGTAGGGCTGAGTCTGCGCCCCCTGGCAGTCGCACACCACGAGGCCGTCGGCTGGCCACCCGGCCGCGAGTCTTCCGTCGGGGAGGAGACGCTGCACATAGACGTCGCCGCCGTCACTCTCTCGGCCTTTGCGAAAGTCGGTCCAGGCCACGAAGACACCGCCATTGCCGTCGGAGATGGCCGAGCTAAAGGTGAGCGGGTACCCGTACCAGCGATGGACCAGACCTCCCCAGGTTCGGTACGAACAGACCAGCATCCCTCTGGTGGGCCAGCCGGGCGCCACGGTCCCGTTCGCCAGCACATGCTGAGCGCGGGTCTGCTCCGCCACGCCGTTGGGGAAGTCCTGCCACAGCCCGGGGTCTAACACGTCCTGCCAGACGACGAAGGCTCCACCGGCTCCATCGGGGACGATGCCCGGGGCATCGGCGTCGAGGGAATCCGGATCGAGCGCCAGCCCTCCCAAGGGCCAGCGCGGATCGAGGGTGCCATCCGCGAGCACATGATGGAGCTGGACCTCGCCGAGGAACTCTCCCTGGACCCAGGCCACGAAGGCTCCTCCGGCACCGTCGGAACAAACGACTGACCGGGCCTGATCGATGTAAGAATTCGGGCTGGGGGCGACGGGCCATCCCGCGACCGGAACCCCCGCGGGCGACAGCCGGATCACGCGAACGTTGGCACTGTGACGGGAAGGAACGTGGCTCCATGAGACCAGCAGCCCACCACGGCCGTCGAGGGCCAGTGCCGGCCAAACGTCGCCCGGGCCGATACCCTCGGTGGCGGAAGGCGCCGCGGCGCCCGGGTCCAGGTCCGGAGCGCGCGGATCGCTCCGCCTGGGGAGCGTGATGCCACCGACCGGCCACGAACCGACAGCCCCGGTATCTGCGGCGACTCGATTGATGGTCACATAGCCCCACCAATCGGTGGAGCCTTCTGCGATGTAGCCTCCACCGGCCGGTTCGACCACCGCCGCCCAGTGCTCCTGGAATCTGCGAGAGGGCATGAGCCAGCCTTGCGCGGGCCAGCCGGGTAGAACGCTCCCGCTAGGATCGACGTGCTGAGCAAACAAAAGCGGCGGCCACCCCCGTGCTTCTGTCCAAGCGAACATCGCACCGCCGGCCCCATCGGAGAACACCATGGGTGCGGTCTGCTCGCTGTCGGAGGGGCTGATCGCCAGTCCGCCCACAGGCCACCCATCGGCGCCTCTTGCCGGGGCAGAAGACACAGAAAGGCACTTCACAACGGTGAAGATTGGCAGCAGCACGCCGAGCAGCGCTTGGCGGGGATGCACGAGTTTCTCCCGACGATCCTGGGGCCCGAACACAAGTGTACGTCCCCTCTCGATGCGGGCAAGCCTGGAAGAACCTGTGTTCCGAGCCGGCGCACCGGAGGGCAACCGCGCCTCAGCCATCGGGCCTCGGCCGCGGCGCCTCGATGGTCGCGTCGGCCGGCAGCCCGGCCTTGAGCAGGCCGGAGCTGGGCGCGAGCGCCACCTTGACGCCGAACACCAAGTTGGCGCGTTCTTCCTCGGTCAAGGCCGCCCGCGGCGTGAACTCGGCACGGGTCGCGATCTCGACCACGCGCCCCGGAAAGCCGCGCTTGCCGAATCCGGTGAGATGGACCTCCAGCGGAGCCCCCAGGCGGACGCGTCCGATCTCGGGCGCGGCGACGTAAACGCGCATCCACAAGCTGTCGGGGTTGCCCAAGGTCAGCACCGCCTGCCCGGGCTGGATCAGCTCGCCGGGCTCGAAGTTCTTGAGCAGGACCACGCCGGAAATGGGCGCCGTGAGAACCAGCTCGCCGAGCCGGCTCCGCGCCGCCACGAGCTGGGCCCTAGCCGCCGCGGCCGCCTCGCGCGCCGCGGTGATCTGCTCGCGACGGCTGCCGGCCTCGAGCAGCTGGAGCTGCTCGGCCGCCGCGTCGCGCCGGGCGAGCGCGGTCTCCCGCGCCGAACGCGCGCGGTCCGATTCCGCCTGGGGAAGCACTCCTTCGCTCAGGAGGTTCTGCGCCCGGGCCCACTCCTTCTCGGCCAGCTCGAGCTGGGCCGCGGCATTGGCCAGCTCCGCCCGCGCCCGCCGAACCTCTTCGACCCGCGGACCGGTACGCACCTCCCGCGACTGGGCGGCGGCGCGCTCGGCTTCGGCGAGCTGGGCGCGGAACGCCGCCGCCAGCTCCTCGCGGTCGAGCACCGCCAGCGTGTCGCCGGCCCGCACCGTGTCGCCCTCCTCGGCCGTGAGGCGCAGGAGGCGGCCGCCCACCATCGAGGCCACGTCCACCTCGTCCATCTCGATCATGCCGCTGGCGCGCACGTGTGTCCCTGGGTCGCCGCAGCCTGCGAGTATCAACGCAAACACCAGCACCAAGGCCCGGCGGTCAGGACCGGCCGCGGCCGGCGACGAACGGCTCACCGCTCGGACCGACGTGTCGCGACCCGCAGTCCTCGGGTGGCTCGTCGCTGCGCGAAGAACCCCGCCACCTCTCCCATTTGCTCGAGAATCGCGAGCTTCTCGCGGAAGGAGAGCGCCAGGAATTCGCGATGCTGGCGGCGGCGGTGCTCGTGCCAGCCGGCAGCGCTCCAGCCAGCCACGTCAGGCATCGGGAGGCTCACCATGCAGCCCGGTAGCCGAGGGTCCCCAGGGCCTCTCGGGCTGCAAGCAGACGACGATGTCGAGAGCCTGGGTCTGGCGCCCGTAGCCGTGGGCCGCAACCGCGACGCCGCCAACCATGGTGAAAGGCACGCCATTCTCGTCCAGCGCCCGCGCGATCGCTTCGACGCTCGCAAGTTTCACGCGCCCTCCGCCTCGGCCGAGGTGGCTCGTCTACGCACCGGGCCAAGTCGGCATGCTACCATCATGGGTGTTCCGGCACATCGGGCCGCTTGCCTGCGAGGTATTCCATGCCCCGATGCCACCCATCCTCGCTGATGATCGGCCTCGCGCTGTCGCTGCTCGCAAGCCGGATCGCGACCGCCAGCAACTGCAACTGCGCCTCGACCGGCCTCGTTCCGCTGATCGATCGGCACGGCCTGGCACATCGTGGCGGATCGAGGTTGCCGGTGCTGGGAAGCGATTGATGGCCCCACTCAGCCGCTCGGCCGGCGGCCGCGGCGAACGCGCCAGGAACACGAGACCCGACAGCTCCTTCAAGGACTTCGTCCTCGACCAGCTCGAGGGATTGGGAGCGGTGCGGGCCCGGGCGATGTTCGGCGGTCACGGGCTCTATCTCGACGAGTCGTTCTTCGCCATCGTCTATCGCGGCCGGCTCTACTTCAAGACCAGCGACGCGACGCGGGGCGACTTCCAGCGCCTCGGCATGAAGCCCTTCCGTCCCAACCGGGGCCAGACGCTCGGAACCTACTACGAGATCCCGGCCGCCGTGCTCGAAGACGTGGCAGAGCTTTCGCGTTGGGCGCGGCGGGCAGCGAGCCCAGCATGACCATCTCAGAGCGTTCGGGGGCGGGCTGAACTCCGCGATCAGAACCCCACTCTCAGCTCAGCGAGTACGTTTCGCTTCGCCGCCGGGACGAAGAGCGCCGCGAAATTCCCGTCCTCGTCGTAGTCGAAGTAGCCGCCGGCCTCGTATTCCTTGTCGAGGGCGTTGAGCACCCGCACGAGCAGTGTCGCCTGCGCCCCGTCGCCGAACGACAAGCGGTAGCCGCCGGTCAGGTTCAGCACGGTATGCGGGGCGATGTGGCCCGAGGGGTCCTCGCTGCTGTCGAGGAAGATCTCGCCGACGTGCTGTGTCTCGGCCCCGAGCTGCAACCCGGCCCAGCCCAGGCGGACCGCCGCGTTCACCAGCAGGCCGGGGAAGAACCCGATCGTCTTTCCGTCGCGGCTCACCACCGTGGTCGCATCGAGCCGCTCGTCGAAGTCCACAAAATGGTTGTCGCTGACCGTGGTGTTGGCATCGAGCGCGAGGGAGAATTCGCGGAGCGGACGGGCCTCGGTCGCGAGCGCCAGCTCGAATCCCTGGTGCACCGAGCGCGCGGCGTTCGTCGTGATCCAATCGTAGAAGTTGGAGTCGAACTGGTAGTCCACCAGCTCGTCGCGAAAGTCCATCCGAAACAAGTTCGCGCTCGCGGTGACGCCGCGGCCGCGCACCGTGGCGCCCAGCTCGTAGTCGTTCACCTTCTCCGGATGGACCAAGGGATCCTCGGCGACCCCACGTGCGGGATCGTACTGACGATAGTAGGGCACGCCGCTCGCCCGCTCGCCCTTGAACAGGTCGACGAAGCGCGGCTCCCGCCCGGAATACGTCCACGAGCCGAAGAGGCTCAGGTTCTCGCGCAGCTGCCACGTGGCGCCGAAGCGCGGCACTGGGAAGTCGTAGCCCTGGTCGAAACGGTTGCCATCGAATCGGTCTCCTCTCAAGGAATAGCCCTGGTGGCGCCACGCCAGGTCGCCCGTGACGGCGAGGGAGGCCACGGGCCGCCACTCCTCGCGCAGGAAGAGCCCACCTGAGAAGGTGCGCGGATGGTAGTCGTAGTAGCGGCTAGCACTCGCCGTGCCCGGTGGCAGGCCGTCTCCGCTCAATACCTCGCCCCAGTGATGGCCGTCATGGAAGCGTAGCTCGCCGCCCACGATCAGCTCACCGTCTGGATGCGTGATCCGCAGCCGCGGGATCCAGCCATAATGCTGGTTGGCGACCGTGCGCCGGCGCACGATGTTCGTGCGCTGCATCAGCAGCCGGCCCTGGCTGTCGCGGATCTGGTTCCCGTAGCCGTCGTCGAAGTCGGCTGCTGGATAGAGCGTGGTGTCCGCGGCCCACGGGGCGAGTCGGTACGAGGTCAAGGCGTCGAACCGTTGCTCATCGTAGTAGCCGCGGCCGTCGAACCAGAACAGGGTCTGCGTCAGGGCGAGCCCGGGGCGCGGCGACCACGAGTGCATCAGCTCGTAATGCGGCTCGAAGAAGTGGTCCGCCTCGTAAGGATAGGTGAGCGGGTTGTAGCGCCGGTCGCGCTCGGCGTCTCCGGTGAGGCCGCCGTTCAGGAGCGACCGCGACACTCCTTTGTAGGCGAGGTGCGTCTCCTCTGGCCCGCCAAAGAGGTTGAGACGTAGCATCTGGCCCCCGAGCAGCTTTCGGGTAGAGAAGTAGTAGGACCACACCTTGGTCCACGACTGGTCCCGGTATCCGTCGCTGTCCACCCGCGAGTAGCGGCCATAATAGCTCCAGTCGCCGGAAAGCCGCCCCGAGTTCATCTCGAGCATCGCGCGCCGCGTGCGGTAGGTGCCGTAGGACAACGCGGCGCTGCCGCGCGGCACCTCGGTGAACGGCGAAGTCTCCAAGTCGACGCTGCCACCCACCGAGGCCGCCCCATAGAGCGCCGAGCCGACGCCACGCTGTACCTGGGCTTCGGTGGTCGAAGCCAGCAGGTCCGGGTGATCGATCCAGTAGACCTCGTGGGATTCGGGATCGTTGAGCGGCACGCCGTTGATGAGCACGCTGATCCGCCGCTGCGGGAAGCCGCGGATCGACAGGTACGAGTAGCCGATCCCGTTCCCGGCGTCGGAGTAAGCGTAGGTGCCGGGCAGCGTGGCGAGCGCCATCGGCGTGTCCTGGCCCCAGTTGGCGCGCAGGATCTCCTCGCGGCCCAGCACCGACTTCGCGACCGGCGTGCGGTCGGTGGCGCGGGAGGTGCTGACGACGACCTCTGGTAGCGGGACGATCCTCCGCAGCGTGTCGCTCGAGGTCGCCCTGGCCTCGGCGGAGTCGGAAGCCTGCCCCGCGGCGCGGCCCGGCACGGTACTCGGGACGAGCGCGCAGGCGAGCGACAGCGCCAGCCATCGTAGTCTCACAGTGTCCTTCCTTTCTGCGGTTGTAGATCCTTCTCGGCCCCATTCGCGTCGCGCCGCGCCTCGGGGCGGCCGCTCGATGTCGTGAGGCTCGGTGCAAGGCCCCGCCACGCCCAGCCCGCGCCGTATACCAACCCCGACGCTGCGAGTCCGGCGTAGATCGGCTCGACGGACAACGGGTAACCCGGTGGCTGCCCGGGTAGCGGGTATGCCTTGACCAGGACCCAAGCGAGCGACACCGCGAACGGCACCACCATCGCGGCCAACGTCCACGCGGAGCCCAAGCGACCGCGACCGAGCAGCGCCGCGGCGACCGGCATCAGCAATGCCGGCGTCGTGATCGAGCCCAGGTCGTGCCACAGCCCGATCACGCTCGGATCCGCCGCCGCCAGCGCGGTGGCGAACGCGGCGCTCACCCACAAGCCGGCCTTGGAGTAAGTGCTCAGGCGTTGCTCGCCGCGGTCGGCGCGCAGCCTCCATACCAGGTCGCGGCCAATCGTGGTGGCGGCGATGAAGCCGTAGGAATCGATGGTGCTCATCACGGTGGCAATCATCGCCAAGTAGAAGAGGCCGAGCGCCCCGGGGGGCAGCACCGCGCGCGCCAGCTCGGGAAACGCGAACACGGGATCCTTCAGGGTTGGCAACAGGGCCCGCGCGTAGAGGCCGGTGAAGGTGGTCATGAAATCGAACAGCACCCAGCAGGCGATCGAGATCAGAACGCCGCGCCGCGCCACCTTGGGGTCGCGCGCCGCGTAGGCGCGCTGCCAGAAGCCGGGATCGACCAGGGTCGAGAGGGCGATGAAGTACCAGACCAGGATCGCCTGGGGCGGATTGCCGCCGTGCCACGTGAAGTGGGAGGTGGGCAGGGACTCGCGGAGGAACGACAGCCCGCCGTGCCCCGCGAACAGGAATCCCAGCATCACCGCGAAGCCGGCGTACATCAGGGCGAATTGGACCTGGTCGGTGAACACCACGGTTCGCAGCCCGCCGTTGTGGATGTAGAAGATCGAGAACAAGGCGGCGGCCACCACGCAGGGGAAGAGCGGCAGGTGGAACATGGCGGCGAACAGCGTGCCCAGCATGAGCACGTAGGCGGCCGGCGCCGAGGTGATGAACACCGCCAGCGCACCCATCAGCGCCGGGCCCCGCCCGTAGTGGCGGTCGAGCAGGTCGGGCAGCGTGTAGAGTGCGACCTGGCGCGCGCGGCGGGCGAACAGAAAGGCGAACAGCAGCGCGCCGATGTAGTATGGCACCCCGAACACCAGCCAGTTCGCGAGCCCGTAGCGATACGAATACTCGCCTACGCCGAGGATGCCGCCGTACCAGGTGGCGACCAAGGTGGCGACGAAGGCAGGCAGCGTGACGCGGCGTCCGGCCACCAAATAGTCGGCGGCGTCCGAGCGGCGGCCGAGCAATCGCAGCCACACCACGGCGAGGAAGCCGAAGTAGAGGAGAACCAGCCCCCAGTCGAGGGGGCTCTGGCTGAACATGAGCGATCCCTGCGGTGGCGTCCGCTCGGGCGCAATGGCTCGGGCCGTGCCGCCGGCACTCGACGGTGCCGAATCGGAAGCCCGGCTTGGCGCCGCAAACGAAGACGCCGCCCGCAAAGGGACGGCGTGAAGGCAACCGGAGAGCTCGCTTGTCTTCGCCGTTTCCCTACGCTGGTATGAACCAGTTCAGGTTCGGAGGGTGTGCTCTCAGGCCGGCACCGGCTCGGGACCCGCGTTCGGGCCCGGACTCGGGGTGACGGCCACCCCTAACGACGCGCCCCCATGGTGGCGAGCAACTGGGAGGATGCGACGGCTGGAGGGCGGTTTCAAGCGGAATGTCGAGCGAACTGTCGACCCCGCCGATGTATGGTCTCACCTCGCGGCGTCTTCGCCCGCCCCTCGTGGCCGGTCTTTCCTCAGATGGGCAACGAGCTTCTGCGCCTCTTCGAGCCAGCGCAGCTTCTCCGCCAGAGGCAGTCGAGCGAGGCGCCGCCGCTGGGCGACGGTGTGGGCATCCCAGCCGGATTCCCAGAGACGCTCGTCACGCGAGTCCTTGTCAGGCATCGCTGTCCTCGGACACGCGCAAGGACTCCAGGCCCGCGACGTCCTGGAGATCCTGGGGCCTTGCCGCCGCGCGCTTCATCTCGATCAGGTCGGTCAGGCCGACGAAAGTGCCGTGGAGCCCCGGTGCGAACTCGAGCCGCACAGCGCGTCGGTAGGCGCCTTCGAAATCAAAGGGTATCTCCACGAACAGGTCGATTTCGGTCGCCGGGTGTTCGGGACTGAACGCCGAGAACACCGTCATCCCCTTCTCGAGGCTCCATTGCCGGCGCTTCGCCGGATCCGCGAACTCGGCGAACTCGACCGGCGCTCGCGGCCGGTAGCCGAGCCCCGACAAGGCGGTGATCGCCCGCGTCATCGCGCCCTGCTCCGGGTCCAGCACCAAGTCGATGTCAGCCGTGAACCGTACCAGCCCGTGAGCGACCACCGCGAGCCCGCCGGCCACGAGGTAGCGGACCTCGGCCCGGTTCAGGGCCTCGATGACCGCCTCGGCGCTGCGTCGCTCCATGTCGCTTCGCCTCCCTTTCCACCGGACGGTCCGCGAGGGCGCCGCTTTCCGGCGCGGATCGATACTAACGCATGCCTCTTTTTTGGACCTCGATCAGCCCCTCGGCGCGCTCGAGCCGCGCCTGGAGTCGGCGGGTCTCGCGTTCGAGCTCGGCGATCTTCCGGTCGCGCGGATCCACCGGCTTCGCCTTCGGGCCCCGCGCACGAGGCGCCAGCCCCGCCAGCT
>DASXTP010000114.1:0-3337 GCA_036505355.1 Candidatus Eiseniibacteriota bacterium
GGGATCTTCTTCCCGCCCACCGGGGGCTTGAATGACGCCATCCAGACTGATGAATTCGGCAACCATGAGTTTGCGCATACTCTTCTCCAAGTTCGTCCTCGTGGAAGTTCTCGTCAGGGAGAATGCCTATAGTCACTGCGACAATCAGCTTCACTCCTTAACGGATAGTCGAACGAACCTCTGCGAAATCGACAGTGCGATGCCCGGATGACGCCTAACGGCCTCCGGCCTTGAGCGGCGGGCGCTAAAGCCCACCAGGCGAACTGTCTGGTCAATGACCTGCTCACGGAACCCTCCACCCACTCATCTCTCGGCCCAGCGGAAGCGCCCGCCCGCTCCAAGGCCGTGTTAGGCAGCGGCCCTCCACCTAAGCATGCGGTGGCCATCTGGGCTTGAGCCTCTCCCGCAGCCACTCCAGGGTTCCATCAGCGTCGCTGTAGAACACCGGCGCGATCGTGACTGTCCCGGCCGGTCCATGGATTCGGATGCGCATGCTTGGACCAACATCGACCCGCTGGACGTCGTCCCAGCGCATCGCCAGCCTATCGCGAAGAGTGAACTGCGAGACCCCTTCGGGCGTTAGCACCGTCGACCATACTTGAACCATGACTGCAGTGGCAGCACACCAATTCCGGCAGCGAGCAGCCATAAAGCAACCTCTCCACTGGAGTTGCCCCGCTTTCGTGGACACGGTTGGACTACGCGTCGTCGAGCCGAGCTGCCCCGCGAGCGGGGGTAGTGAGGTGCCTCGCTGGGTTGCGATCGTCGATTGTGGGGCGACTGTGGGCCTCGAAGTTTTCACGTCCGGGCCCCTACGCGGCCAGGAACGCGGCCGCGCGGTTCTGTTCGTAGTCGACGGGGCTCAGGTAGCCGAGGGCGGAGTGCCGCCGGTGCGGGTTGTACCAAGCTTCGATGAACTCGAAGATCGCCATCCGCGCCTCGGCCTGAGTCCGGAACCGGTGCCGGTCCAGGAGCTCGCACTCGAGGGTGGCGAAGAAGCTCTCGCACAGCGCGTTGTCGTAGGCGTCGCCGACCGAGCCCATCGAGGGCCGCACCCCGGCCTCGCGGCAGCGCTGGCCGAAGGCGATGGAGGTGTACTGGCAGCCCTGGTCCGAGTGATGGATGACCGCCTCTGGCCGCCGCTGCCAGAGCGCCATCTCGAGGGCGTCGAGCACGAGCTCGGTGCGCAGGTGGGTCGTCATCGACCAACCGATCACGCGCCGGCTGAAAGCATCCAGGACGACCGCCAGGTACAGGAACCCGGCCCAGATCGGGACGTAGGTGATGTCGGCCACCCACAGCCGATCCGCCGCCGGGGCGGCGAAGTCGCGTTCCACCAGGTCGGGCGCCGGCCGAGCGCCATCCGCGCGCCGGGTGGTGCGAGTGGCCTTGCGGCGACTCACGCCCACCAGACGCAGCCCCCGCATCAGCCGCGCGATTCGCTTACGACTCACGCGCTCGCCCGCGGCGGCCAACTCGGCCTGCACGCGCGGCGTGCCGTACGTCTCCCGCGAGCGGGTGTGGATCGCACGGATCCGCTCCTGGAGCGCTGCATTGGCCACGGCCCGCGCAGAGGGAGCCCGCTGGCGCCACGCGTAGTAGCCGCTGGTGGAGACCCCCAGCACCTGGCACTGCGCGGCGATCGGATACACGGCCTGATGGGCACTCACGAACTCGAACCCTCGGACGGGATCGAGCCGGTCTCCCGCGCGAACCAGGCCGCGGCTTTTGCCAAGATCTCGCGCTCGAGCTTGAGCTGCCGGTTCTCGCGGCGCAGCCGGCGCAGCTCGTCACGCTCGTCGGTCGTGAGACCGGGCTCGAGCCCCTCATCGATCCGGGTCTGCTGGGCCCAGGCCCGCAGTGTGTTGTGGGTAACACCCAGATCGCGAGCGATCGCGGCCAGGCTCTTCCCGCCCGAGCGTACCAGCCGGACGGCTTCCGTCCGGAACTCGGGCGGGTATGGCGGGTGGGTGCGCGGCATGTGGACTCCCTTCCGGGGGCTTCTCGCCCCCAAGCGTGAGGTGTCCACGGAACCGGGTCAACTCCAACTGTACGCGGCCTTGGCGGAGGTGGCCCGATGACGACCCGGGCCAAGTCTGCCGCGCCACGGGTGGACCTCGACGTGACGCGCGAGCGCCTGCTGAAGGTGGGGCTGCCCCGCGCGGCCGAGCAACTGGATGGGCTGGTGAGCGAGGCCGTCCAGGAGAGCACTTCGCCGCACCGCTTCCTCGACCGGCTGCTGGAAGAGGAGCTGGGCTATCGCGAGGAACGGCGCATCCGCACCTCGCTCACGCTGAGCGGGCTGCCCTCGGGGCAGACGCTGGCCAACTTCGACTTCAGCTTCCAGCCCGCCATCGAGCGCAGCCGGATCGAAACCCTGGCCATCGGGCAGTGGATCCGCGAGAACCGCACGCTCCTGGTCCAGGGCCCGCCCGGGGTGGGTAAGACGCACATCGGCGTGGCACTCGGGTGGAAGCGGTCAAGCTCGGCTTCGGGGTCGTGTTCTACCGGCTCGAGGAGCTGCTCGGGGCGTTGCGCCGGGATGCCGAGCTGCCGCCGGCGCGGCTGCGGCGCAAGAAATACCTGGCGACGTCGCTGCTGATCATCGACGAGGTTGGCTTCGAGCCCATGACCCGCCAGGAGGCGAGCCTGTTCTTCCGGCTCGTGAGCCACCGCTACCAGCGCGGGAGCATCTTGATCACCACCAACAAGGGGATCCGGGACTGGCCCGAGGTGCTGGCCGGCGACGAGGTGCTGGCGACCGCCATCCTCGACCGGCTGCTGCACAACAGCTACGTCCTCGACATCAAGGGCCGCAGCTACCGGCTCCGGGATCTCGAGCAGGCCGTCGTCCAGCAACCCGGCTTCCCCTCTGCGCAACGCTGGCTGTCGCCTGCGAAGGAGGTGAGACCCTAAACCACGTTCCAACCGTCGGTTCACTCAGGAGGAGGTGCGTAAAACTGGGTGCCGCCTTATCGCGTGAAACTAGGTGTCGCTTGACAGCACGAGGCCTTGGACGATGACACGCCCGCCTCGCGCTATCGGCCCGCGCCGCGGCGCTTTCCCGCGCGCCTCCCGCCGCTCGAGTACCCCAACCACTTCGAGGTCCGCCTCGTAAGCACCAATGGCGGGATCCGTTGGCAAGCACGGTGGGTCAACGTGAGCCACGTCCTCGGCGGCGAGTATGTCGGGCTCGAGGAGATCGACGACGGGGAATGGGATCTGTACTTTGGACCGCTCAAGCTGGGGCGCTTCCACGAACGCCTGCTGAGAGTCGAGGACGCGCTCGGTCGCTTACGTCGGCGGAGACTGTTACCGATGTCCCCGGACTGATCTG
>DASXTP010000115.1:0-18992 GCA_036505355.1 Candidatus Eiseniibacteriota bacterium
TTGACCTCGCGGAGCACCCGGGCCTTCTGCGCGTAGGGCAGGAAGGCGCTCTTGAAGCCGTTGATCAGGATCCGCTTCACCTCGTAAGGCCCGAGGTGGAAGGTGCGTATCGCCAGCGCCACCTCGTCCGACACGGTAGTGGCCGAGATCAGCCGCGAGTCGGTGTTGAGCGTGACACGCAGGCCGCGGCGAAAGTAGAGCCCGAACGGGTGGAGCTTGAGGCTCTTCACCGCCCGGGTCTGCACGTTGGAGGACAGGCACATCTCGAGCGGGATGCGATGGTCGTTGACGTAGTTCAGCAGGTCGGTGTCTTCGTGGAGCCGGGTCCCGTGGCCGATGCGATGGGCGCCGCAATGGTGGAGCGCCTGGCCGATGCTGGCCGGCCCGAACGCTTCCCCCGCGTGCACCGTGGAGTTGATGTTGTTCTTGAGGATGAGCTGGAAGGCGTCGCGGTGGGCCTTGGCGGGGTAGTCCTTCTCCTGGCCGGCCAAGTCGAACGCCAGCACGCCCCGTCCCTTGTACGCCACCGCCAGCTCGGCGAGCGCCACCGAGACCTTGGGACTCATCGAGCGGATGCCGCAAATGATCACTCCGGTCGACAGGTTGTGCCGCCGACCCGCGGCGCTCAACCCCGAGATCACCGGATCGATGATGTCCTCGAGCGACAGGCGACGGCGTCGATGCAGGATCGGGCAGTAGCGCACTTCGAGATGGCGCACGTTCTCGCGGGCCGCGTCCTCCACGAGCTCGCGGGCCACTCGGTAGAGCGCGTCCCGCTCCTGCATCACACTCAGCGTGATCTCGAACATCTCGAGGTAGTCGCGCAGATTGCGGGTGCGACGCCCGGCCTGGAGCAAACGGGTGAGCTCGGGCAGGCGGCGGGTCGGCAGCTTGACGCCCTGCGCGGCCGCCAGCTCGAGCATGGTGCGTGGGCGCAAGCATCCGTCGAGGTGGCAGTGGAGGTCGGTTTTGGGAAGCCGCTGGAGGATGCGCCGGTTGAGCCGCATGGTTCCCCGTGTGTTGGAGCCCTCGGACGGCGCAGAGTATCGATCGCCATCCTCCGATTCAAGCCGTGGCCGTCGATGCGCGACAACGAACGGGCTGCACCCCGGCACACGGAGCCGTAAGATGGTCGCCCGCGTCTAGACTAGACAAGGGAGAACCACGGATGCACAAGGGTCGACTCGAAGCCTTCAGCGACGGCGTGCTCGCCATCGTCATCACCATCATGGTGCTCGAGATGAGAGTCCCGCATGGCACCGGGGTGGCGGCGCTTCAACCGTGGCTGCCGGTCTTGTTGAGCTACTCCCTGAGCTTTCTCATCGTCGGCATCTACTGGAACAATCACCACCATTTGTTCCAAGTGGTGCGGCACGTCGACGGCAGGGTACTGTGGGCCAACCTTCACCTGTTGTTCTGGCTCACGCTGCTCCCGTTCGTGACCGGCTGGATCGGCGAGAGCCGTTTCGCCTCGTGGCCGGTGGCGTGCTACGGCGCCGTTCTTCTGCTCGCGGCGATTGCCTACTTCATCCTGACCCGGGCGCTGCTCGCCCGCCACGAGAAGGACTCCGAGCTCGCGAAGGCGTTGGGACGCGACTTCAAGGGTAAGGTCTCCGTGGTCCTGTACGTGGTCGCGGTCCCGTTGGCGTTCGCCCGATCGTGGCTCGCGTGCGCGATCTACTTCGGGGTGGCGGTCCTCTGGCTGGTGCCGGATCGCCGCATCGAGAGGACCCTGGCCGAGCGCGGCTCGTGAGCCGTTTTCCCCTCCGGGCTGCACGATGCGCCCCCGAAGCTTTACAATCAGCCGCTCGCCGCATGGTATGAGCATCCCTTCGACCTCCTGCCCCGGAGCCGCCGTGATCTGTATTCTCGCCGCCCTCTCGTTGGCCGGTCTGCCGCTGGCCGCCGCGTCCTCGTCCCCCACCGCGCCTCGGGCCTTCGCCAGCGGTCCCGACACGCTGGCCGACACCACGGTCGTGGAGCGCTGGACCCTCGACAACGGGCTGCGCGTGACCACCCGAGACATCCCCGACGCCGGAGGCGTCGCGATGACGGTTGGCTACCCGTTCGGCAGCGACCAGGATCCCGAAGGCCGCGAAGGTCTGGCCCAACTCCTGAGCCAACTGGTTTTCACCGCTCCCGCCGCCGAGTTCCCCGAGCGCACGGCCCAGGAGCTGGAGAGCCAGCGACCCTACGGCTGGAGCTTCTCGGTGACCCGCCACTCGACGCTGTTCACCGAGGTCGCGTCCATCGACCAGTTTCCCGGCGTGCTGCGCGAGTTCGCCGCCCGCATGCGGGGGGTCAAGGTCACGCCGGAGGCACTGCGCGCGACGATCCGGGACGTGCGGCAGGAACGGACCGCTCAAGCGCTCGGTCGACCGGAGTCCTCGCTCGAGTTCCTGGTGCGCGAAGTGGCGTTGGAGCGCGCCGACGGCGAGATCGCCCGCCGCGCGGCCGCCAAGGGCCTGGAGCGGATCTCGGTGCGGGAAGTGGAGGAGCACCTGAAGCGCAGGGTAGTGCCGTCGAACGCGACCCTCAGCCTGGCTGGCCACCTCGAAGGGGTGGATGTCCACCGGCTGGTGCAGAATCTCTTCGGCGACATCCCGGCAGGAACGCCCCAGTCCGCCGCTCCACCGCGAATCCTCAAGCCGGGCACGCGCGTCGCTCCCCGTGCCGGCCTCCCCCAACCCGTGGGAGCGGTCGGGCTGATCGCCCCGGCGCTCGACGACAGCCTCCACCCCTCGTTCCTGCTCAGCACGCTACTGATCGGCAACCACCTCAGCAACGCGTGGCAGCCGCCGGGCGTGGAGTGGACGAGCCGCTATACCTATTCGTTTCTCGACGAGCCGGATCTGGTGCGTTTCTACCCCTTGGTAGCGTCCGACCAGGCCCGCCCCGAAGCGTTGTCCGAGGCGATGCTCGAAGCGCTGGACTCCATGCGGTCGATGGTGGTGAATCGGCCGATCGTGCGGCAGGTCTGCACGCCGATCCTCTGGCTGATGGGCGGCCCGATGGCCCCGGAGGTGCGAGCCCGCGTCACCAGGGATCCGCAGGCGCTGCACACGTTGGCTCGCAGCATGGCGGCCTGCTCGATGTGGAGGGGCGAGGAGTTCTGGTCCCGCTACCGGGAGCGTCTGCAGCAGCCCTCGGTGGGGGACCTGGCCAAGTGGGTCGATTACTACCGGTCGCCCGAGCATCACGTCCGGCTGTTGTTGGTCCCCGGCAAGTGAGCATCGGCGCCCAGCGCCCACGGCAATCAACCCATCCGACGGGCCGCCAACCACTCGAGCTTCTCGGCCAGCTCCACGTCGCGGCGACTGATCCCCCCTGCGTCGTGGGTCACCAGGTCGATCCGGACGGTGTGATAGACGTTCGACCACTCCGGATGGTGATCCATCTGCTGCACCACGAGGGCGGCGCTGGAAAGAAACCCCCAGGCGTCGACGAAGTCTCTGAATTGGTACTCGCGGTGGAGCTTTCCGCCCACCACCTGCCAGGGGCCGAGGCGACTGAGTGCGAGCTTGATTTCCTCCTCGCTGAGCTTCCGCGGCGCGTCCGCCATCGTATCAACCTCCTGGGAAATCGCCCGGGGCCGGCGTACCGGCGCCAGCCCCGCTTCCGCGGCTAGGGCTCGGCGCCCACCTCCACCTGCACCTCGACCGCCTTCGGTTTCCGGGCCCCGACGCGTCCCGCGCCGCGGCCGAACCGCGCCAGTTGGTGGTAGACCCGCAGCGTCTCGCCGACGGCGGCGGCCCCGGCGACGCGGCCCCGCGGCGTATGAGGTGGATCTCCATCGGCGGCCTCGGGCAGAAACCCCGCGGCCAACGCCCCGACCAGCCGCCCGAGCGGCTCGAGCACGGCGAGCGCCGCCACCTGGTCGCCATGGACCCGGTGATGCGCCAACGCGTAGTGGGGCGAGAGCCAGGTCCAGGCCGTGCCCTGATGGCGGGCCCATGCCCGGGCCCGGGGTTCGCCCATGCAGGTGCCCCGGTACCCCGGGTCGCAAGGGGCCAGGCTCCGCAGGCCGTGGGATGTGAGCAGCCACCGGCCGCATGCCTCGAGCACTGCGCGCCGGCGCGCCGCCGGCAATGGGCTGTCGGGCAGCGAGACGGCGAGAATCTGGTTCGGCCGCAGCGCGGCTTCCGGTCCTCGCGGGCCGTCCAGCACGTCGTACAAGCAGCCCGCTTCGGGGTTCCAGAAGCGCGCGAAGTGGTTCGCGACCCGACGCGCCATCTCCTCGTACGCCTCGCTCGGGCGCTTGAGCCGACGCGCAAACCGGGCGGCGGCAGTGAGCGCGTTGTACCAGAGCGCGTTGATCTCGACCGGCTTGCCGACGCGCGGCGTGACCGCGACGCCATCGGCGCGCGCATCCATCCAAGTGAGCGGCACCTCGCCCTCGCCGACGCGGAGCAGCCCGTCGCGAGGGTCCACGCCGATCCCGAGCCGGGTTCCGCGCTCGATCCAGGCCCCAATGTCTTCGAGCACCGGATAGACCCGCTCGAGGAACGCGTCGTCTTCGGTGGCGTCGACGTACGAGCGCACCGCCTGGAAGAACCACAGCGAGGCGTCGCCGTCGTACCCGGTGTCCCCGCTCCGGTTGTCGGCGCCCGGGAGGAGGCCTTGGTCGACCTGGCGCGCCAGCCGGGCCAGGACCGAGCGTGCCACCTCGGGCCGTCCGGTGGCGAGGCTCAACCCGGGCAGCGCGATCAGGGCCTCGCGTCCCCCCTCGGCAATCTCCGGGTAGCCGACGTTCACGCCGCGGCCGTTGGGCTCCTCGGTGGTCGCGCAGCCGATCAGGAACGCATCGGCCGCCAGCACCAGACGCCGCACCCAGTCGGGGGCCGAGCGGGCCACCGCACGCTGGGCGGCCTGCCAGGCTCCGAGCAGGCTGCGCTGGTGGGCCAAGCGCCGCAGGCGGGCGGCTGCAACCGCCACACCGGACGGACCACCGAGCCCCGCCTCGCGGCGCGTGCTCGCCACCAGGGTCGCCCGATCCCCGGGCGCGAGCCGGAACGTGAATTCGGCCGCCCACAGATGGTCCTCGGAGGCCGGACGGCCGAGCTCGGTCTCGAGCGGCAGGGCGAAACCCCGATACCAGTCGTGGACCGGTCGCACCTCCGCTCCAGGAGCGGTCAGCCACAGGGGCGTGGCGCCCTCGAAGGCCTGGATCCTGAGTCCGGCGGCGGCGGGCTCGACCTTGGCTTGCCAGTCGACGCGGCCCGTCGGCTCGGAAACGCAGCGATGGTTGACCAGCGCGCGGGCCTGGAGCGTCGCCCCGGCGCGCGTCCCGGCCAGCCGATACTCGACGTACGTGGTGTTCTCGCCGTGTTCCATCCACACCCGCTTCTCGAGGCGAGTGTCGCCGATCGCCCAAGTCCAGGTCGGAATCCCGTCCTCGAGCCCAAACGACTCCAGGTGGACGTAGCCGATCGGGTCGACGGCTCCGCTGACCCAGCGATTGGTGTCGAGATCGACCCACGCTCCGTCGATCTGGATGCGCTCGGCTACCTTGGCGAGCAGCAACGTGGCGCCGTGCGACGCGCTCGGGGCCGCGACCAGCAGACCATGCTCGCGACGCGTGAGCATCCCGCTCACCGTGCCCGAGGCGAAGCCTCCCAGGCCATTCGTGACCAGCCACTCGAGGCTCGACGCCCGACGCAGGTCGCCGAGCTGCCAGCGCCCATAACCGAGATCGATCATGCGGTCCTCCCTGACGCATCGCCGCGGCGCGGCGCCTTGTGTCCATGGCGGCACGGAGCGGAAACCTGAGTTTCCTGCGCGTGAGGTTCGAACGCTCCGATGTCCGGACCCGTCCCGGACCGTGCCATCCTAACACCACGCCGTCAGTCGAGGTGGGACCGCTTCGAGCGCGAAGCCCGCACGACGAGCGCCACGGTCCGAGCACCCATGGCGGTCCGCACCATGGACCTGGCATGGCGCGCCGCGTTGACACGCTGGTACCCCTTCGGTAGCGTGCCTCGGGCATGTGGACTCCCACTCCGCCGCTACCCCACTTCCCTTCGCGCGCCGTGCGGCGGGCCTGGGCCGCCCAAGTGATGGCGCCTGCCGCTTGACCGCGCCACCGACCACCTACCGGCCATGCGCGGCGACCGTGACCTCGTGAGCACTGCCCCGGGGCCCTGGAGCGACCTCGGCGGCGGCGTGCAGGTCCGCCAGAGCGTGGCGTTCGGGATGAACTCCACCCTCTTGCTGCACCCCGAGCACGCGGTGGTCGTCGACCCCGGGGTCCTGCCCTCGGAGCTCGACGACTTGGCGCGCGCGGTGCGGGAGGCCGACCCCGCGCGGGTCACCTTGTTCTTCACCCACGCCCACTGGGACCACGTGCTCGGCCGTCCCTGGTGGCCCGACGCCGAGACGCTCGCGCACGACCACTTCACCAGCTCGGTGCGCGCGCAGCGGGACCACGTTCTCGACCAGGCACGGAAACAGGCCGAAGCACACGGCGAAGCCTGGAACCAAGGCTTCGAGGCCTTCCGCCTCGACCACGCGGTGAGCGGCCTCCACCTGCTGAAGCTCGGGCCCTGGCGCCTGGTGTTGCGCGACGCGCCCGGCCACCACGACACGCAGCTCACCGCCCACCTTCCCGAGCAGCGCCTCCTGATCGCCGCCGACATGCTCTCCGACCGGGAGCCGCCGCTGCTCGCCCGGCCCTGCTCCGTGTACCGGCGGACCCTGCAGGAGCTGTGGCCGTTGGCCGAACATGGCGCGATCGACACGCTGGTCCCCGGCCACGGGTCGGTCGCGCGCGGGCGGGACGAGGTGGTCGCGCGGCTGCGGCGTGACCTGGCCTACCTGGAGCGGCTCGAGGCCGCGGTGCGCGCGGCGCTGCGCGAGGGCCTGTCGCTCGAGCAGACGGAGGAACGACTGGGCGCCCCGGACGGCCCGCTAAGGCGGGCCGAGCCCGGGACGTCGGACGACCATGCCAATAACGTAGCCGAGGAGTACCGTGCCGCCGCCGCTTCCCCGCGCCGCCGGGTCCCCGGTTGACGGGAGCGGCCCCCCTCTTCCATTCGGAGGATCCATGCCCCGCGAGAACCTGAACCCGTTCAAGATCGCGCAGAACTATTTCCAGCAGGCCGCCGAGCGCCTCGGGCTCGACCAGGGTCTGCGCGCGATCCTGTCCACGCCGAAGCGCTCCCTCACCGTCTCGATCCCGGTTCACATGGACGACGGCTCGTACCACGTCTTCATCGGCCATCGGGTCGCCCACAACATGGCTCGCGGCCCGGCCAAGGGCGGGATTCGTTTCCATCCCGACGTGACGCTCGACGAGGTCAAGGCCCTGGCGTCGTGGATGACGTGGAAGTGCGCGTGCCTCGATCTGCCGTTCGGCGGCGGCAAGGGCGGCGTGGTGGTGGACCCCCACCAGTTGTCCCTCGGCGAGCGCGAGCGGCTGACCCGGCGCTACACCAGCGAGATCCTGCCGCTGATCGGCCCCGAGCAGGACATCCCGGCGCCCGACGTGTACACCGACCCCCAGATCATGGCTTGGATCATGGACACCTACAGCATGACCAAGGGCACAACGACGCTCGGCGTGGTGACCGGCAAGCCGCTCGCCCTGGGCGGCTCGAAGGGCCGCGACAAGGCCACCGCCCGCGGCGTCCTGTTCGCGCTGCGCGAGGCTTGCCGCGCCCAGAAGCGGCCGCTCAAGGGCGCCAAGGTCGCGATCCAGGGCTTCGGCAACGCCGGCAGCCACCTGGCGACGCTGCTGCACGACGAGGGTGCCAGGATCGTCGCGGTCTCCGACTCCCGCGGTGGAGTGCAGAACTCGAAGGGGCTCGATCCGGCCGAGCTGGCGGCCCACAAGGCACGCGGACAGAGCCTCGCTACCTTCCCCGGCGGTAAACGGGTCTCGAACCGCCAGCTCCTCGAGCTGCCGGTCGACATCCTGGTGCCGGCGGCGCTCGAGAACCAGATCACCGCCGCCAACGCCGGCCGCGTACGGGCCAAGATCATCGCCGAGGCCGCCAACGGCCCCACCACACCGCTCGCCGACGACATCCTGTTCCGCCGCCGGCGCACCGTGGTCCCGGACATCCTGGCCAACGCCGGCGGGGTGACGGTCTCGTACTTCGAGTGGGTCCAGAACTTCTATTCGTTCTTCTGGGAGGAAGACGAAGTGGAACGGCGGCTCGAGAAGTACATGACCCGCGCCTACCACGCCGTGGCCGAGGCCGCGGAGCGACACCGCTGCAGCCTCCGCGGCGGCGCGTACGTGGTGGCGGTGAACCGCGTGGCGGATGCCACTCGAGTGCGGGGCATCTTCCCCTAGGCGTCGAGGTGGACCGACTCCCATGGCTCTCCCCGCTCGACCTCGACTCCCGTCTCGCCCAGGCCGTGCGCCGGATCCGCGCGCGCTGCGGACTCGAGCCGCGGATCGGACTGACGTTGGGCTCGGGCCTGGGAGCCCTGGTCGAGCGGCTCGAGGATTCGCTGGCCTGGACGACCACCGAGCTACCCGATTGGCCGGCGTCGACCGTCGCCGGGCACGCCGGTCGATTGGTCTTGGGTCGCTGGGCGGGGGTCCCGGTGGTCGCGCTCTCCGGCCGCAGCCATCGCTACGAGGGCCACTCGCTCGACCGCGTGACGTTCGGCGTTCGGGTCATGCACGCCCTGGGGGCCCAAGCCATGATCTTCACCAACGCCGCGGGGGCGCTGAACCCGGAGTTCGTGCCGGGCGACCTGATGCTGGCCACCGACCACCTCAACTGGATCGGCAGGCGCGGTCTCTGGACCCACCCCGAGCTGATCGAGCGGCGGGCCGGGCGCCGGATCGCCCGTACGTTCAGCCTCGAGCTCGAGCGGGCGTTGCTCGGGGCGGCGCTGGAGGCCGGCGTTCCTTTGCGCCGCGGGGTTCTGCTCGGTAGTCACGGGCCGTCCTACGAGACCGCCGCCGAGATCCGGATGGCCGCGGCCCTGGGCGTCGATGCCGCCTGCATGAGCACCGTGCACGAGGCCACTCTGGCGGCTCATCTCGGTGCCCGCGTCGCCAGCATCTCCTGCATCACCAACCGCGCGACCGGCCTTGCGGGTGCGCCGCTCACGCACGAAGAGGTGACCGAGGTGGCCAGCCGCGCCAGCGCCCAGCTCGCCGCGGTCCTGCAGCGGTTCTTCGCCGCCGATGCGGCCTGAGGCAGACCGGAGCCTTCCGCGAGACTCCCGACAGCGCCGTCGGCGCGCGTCGGCGGGTTAGGGAGCGAAGCCAGGGGGGAACCCGCGCCCGCGGGTCCGGAGCGACCGGGTCTCGTGGAGCGCTTCGGTCTGTCTCAGGCGGGCCCACGGCGAGCCCGGGGACGGGCAGAGCGACTCGGCATGTTGCGAAAAGGCTCGACGCTAGCCAGCCGTCGCAGGGTGCCCCGGCCGAGTCACTTCAGAATCTCCACCTTGAGCACCCGGTCGCCCTGAACGATGCGCTGCACCACGTCCATGCCATGCGCGACCCGGGCGAAGATCGTGTAACGGCCGTCCAGGTGCGGTTGCGGCGAGTGGGTGATGAACCACTGGCTGCCACCGGTGTCTTTGCCGGAGAGCGCCATGCCGACCATGCCGGGTTCGTAACGAAGTCGGTTGTACTCGCAGCGGATCGTGTAGCCGGGACCTCCCGAGCCGGTGCCGGTGGGATCCCCGTCCTGGATCACGAAGTTGGGCACCACTCGATGTACCGCAAGGCCGTCGAAATAGCCGCGCTCGGCGAGCCGCACGAAGTTCCGCACCGTCTGGGGCGCCTCGCGGCGGAAGAACGACCATTCGATGTCGCCCCGCGTGGTGTGGAGCAACGCCCCGTGTGGCCCCGGTTCGTCGGCAAAGTCTGGGGGGTAGCTGCGCGCTGCGGGTGCCGGCGGCGCGTGCCGCCGCTCGAGGCTGTCGGCGAAGGCACGGCTCGCCAGCCCGCGCAGCGCGTCGCGGATCGCGATGCGGACGTCGGCGTCAGCCGCGGCCCGCGCCGCGTAGGCCGTCGCCAATGCCGGCACGCTGGCCGAATCGCCCAGCTCGGCGAGCGCCGCGGCGCAGGAGGAGACGAACAACGCCGAAGAGTCGGCAAGCCCAGCGCGCAGCGCCGGAATCGCCGAGGCAACCTCGAGCGTGCCGAGGCCTTCGGCGGCAGTCATGCGCTCGAACAGCGGGAACCGCGTGCCCAGGCGCTCGAGCAGCAGCCGCGAGCCCAGCTCGCCGGGCTGAAGGGTCAGCGCCTCGAGCACCGCAACGCGGGCGTACAGCGAGGAGTCCCGCAGCAAGGACTCGGCGTCGGCGGGGCTCCTCGTCCGGCGCGCCAAGAGCGCGCGCGCGCAGGCGCCGCGGGTCGCGGCGTCGGGATCGACGAGATGGGCCGCCAGGGCTTCCTGCGCCGCCGCCCGGCCCGCGGAGTCGGCCGCCACCCAGAGCCCGCGCTCCGCCAGCGCGGTGGCGGCGGTCACCCGCACGTACGGGTGGGCATGCCCCAGCATGCGTGCGACGTCCACGGCGCAGTGCGCGCAGGTCGTATCGGCGATCTGCTGCAGGGCGCGCAGCGCGTTCACGGCCACCGCCGTCTCGGGGTCATCCAAAGCCTGGAGCAAGTAGGCGGTGCCCCGCGCCGACTTCTGCCGCCCCAGCGTGCGCGCCGCGTAGGCGCGGCACCAGGGATCCTTGTCGCCCAGATGGAGCGCGACGCGAAGCACCACCCGGTCGGGCGCGGCGATCTTCTCGAGCGCGTAGAGGACGCGCCAGCGCACGGCCGGATCCGGATCGGCGTGATGGCCGAGCAGTGCGTCCAGCGCCGTCGAGTCGGCGAGTCGCCACAAAGCCACCGCCGCGGTACCCCGGCGGCCCGGATCTCGATCGTCGAGGAACGGGGTCACCCTGGCGGTGGACGCGCGGTCACCGAGCTTGCCGAGTGCTTCCAGGGCGAGCACCACGGTCTCGGCGTCGCGGTCGTCGAGGCGCGCCTCGAGCGACGGGCGGGCCGACGGGTGGCGGATCTGCCCGAGCGCGAACACCGCTTCGCGTCGCACTTCGGGGGCCGGGTCGTCTAGCAGCGGCGCGAGGCTCGGCACGGTGGTCGAGTCCTGGAGCCTCCCCACCGCCAGCGCCGCGCGCGCCCGCACGGCGGGGCTTGGGCTCGAGAGATCGTGCTTGAGCTCGCTGTCCCAGCGGCGCTGATCCTCGGCGATGGCAATCGCGCGAGCGGTGGGCCCAGGGATGGTCTCGGCATGGGTCGCGGTGGGTGCGCACAGGTTGAGCGCCGCCCAAGCGAGCACAACCGCTGAGGCTCCGTGCGGCGACCGAGAGTGGTTGTCCCGTTTCGGCACGCCCGCGCTCTGCGCGGCACGCTCGGCTCCGCATCCGGCTTCGCCTTCGCTGCATCCAGTCGCGACTCCGGACCCGCTGGTGCGGGTACCCCCCTGGCTGCGTCGCTCCTCGGACGCACCGCGCATAGCGCGGGCGTGTCGAAGCAGGAGAAGCCGTTCAGGGCGTTTGCGTATCATCGCGGCGCGGTCGGTGCAGCTTGACTAGTCGGCCCTGGTGCTCGGTCTTGGCGCTCCCGTTGGTGGCGAGCAGGCGGTAGAGGTAGACGCCGTTGGCCAGCTCGTGGCCTTCCGCGTCGCGTCCATCCCAGGGAATCTGATGGTAGCCGGGCGTGAGGCCGCGCTCGATCCGCTGGTATAACAGTCGTCCGCTCGCCGTGTACACGCGGATCTGCAGGTCGGACGGCCCTCCCGCCTCCAGTAGGAACGAGAATGCCGTGCCCATCGGGTCCGAGAACGGGTTGGGGAAGGCCAACGGTCGCTCGAACCGGACCTGGCCCCGGATTCGGAAGAGGTGAGTCGTCGTCGTGCCCCCCGAGACGCCGAGCTGGACCTCGTAGTCCCCGAGCGCGTACGGCGCCCGCTGCCACTTTAGGAACCACTCGCGCCCGGAAAGGTCGCCGCGGGCCGCCACGGCGTCGATCGGCAGCGGGTCGCCGTTCAGCGCCAGCGTGAGATCGGCCGCGGGATTGAGGGGCGATGGCGAGAGGACGAGGAGCGTGGGATCGGTATCGAAAGGGACCGGATCTCCCTCGAGCAACACCCGGTCTCCCACCATGAGTTGGCTCCTGAACTCGAACAAGATGTTGAAGGCGCTCGTCACGCCGTACCGATCCACGGTACGAAGCGTGTAGCGGTAGGTGTACAGGTTACGCGCCGTCTGGTACGTCAGATGGTACCGGCGCCCGCCCATGCCGGTGGCGGACGTGTCGGGAAACGACGGCGTGAGCGTGTAATCGGCGGGCGGGATCACGCGGGTGCCACTCGGATCGCTCAACTCGAGACTCAAGCTCGTGATCTTGACGTTGGAGACGAGATCCGCCTCGATGGTGTCGGCGGGAATGGTGGTCCGCAGACGGACCGGCACGTTATCCGCGACCGGCTCACCGTTCACGGTCACGGTGGTCTGGGCCGCCCCGATCGAGAGGCGCGTGGCCGGATCCCCCAGCAGGTGATAGGTGAGCCCGACCCCTCGTTCGTTGCGGTTGGTTAACGTCACGCTCGGCACGTATCGCAGCAGGGCCAGCGCCACCGTCTCTCCCAGCACCACTCGCGCACCGCGGTCGCCCAGGTACTCGTCCTGTGGCGGGCGGTTAAACATGGCGTCGGCCCAGGCCACGTTGAGATGGCTGTCCCCGCTGCCCGGCAGGATCTCGTACCCGGTCGACGCGTAGCTCGCGATCGACCCCCGGTTGGGGAGCGTCACCAGCTCCTCGCCGATGGACGCGCCCAGCGCCCCCAAGTCGCCCGCGCGCGCGAAGGCGTTCGCGTGGCAGGAGAAGGCGGAGAACAGGAACGGCTTGCCGTCGTTGGCGAGCAGACCCTTGTCGTCCTCGAAGCTGCGGTTGACGTACAGGTCCTCGTGCGCCAGCACGTATGCGTTGGCGTGACCCTGGTAGTTCCACCACAGGCGACCGGCGCTCAGGTGCGAGATCAGCTCGGGCGTGACGACGGCGTGGGTGTGGCTCGCAGTCTCGAGGTTGCTCGGGCGGCACGTGTCGCCGTTCACCAGGGTCCATTTCTCGTTGAGCAGGTAGAGGTACGTGCTCAGGTTGAACGCGTCGATCGTCGTCTGCTTGAGACCGGCCGTCTCGGTCACCATATGGGCCACGGTCTCGTTGATCAGGCGGAACACTCGCTCCCCCGGCCGCTGCGGGTACACGCAGGCTCCCGGCGGCGTGACCCCGCCGAAGAAGGTCTCGGTGGAGTACTCGTCATCGGACGACAGCAGCAGCACCCGGCGCCACGTCTGGTCGGCGGCGAAGCTCTCGTAGGCCACCAGCTTGGCGATCACGTCCTGGGCCTGCTGGAGGCTCTGCACCGGGAGGCGTCCCAGGTAGAGGTCCTGCAGCACGGGCTCAAGCTGCGGGTTGTCGAGGTCGCACTGGTTCATGCAGACGTACCACGGGTCGCAGGGCACGACCTCGTACCCGAAGTTGGCGAACACCGGCCCGCTGATCTTCTGCGTGGGAATCCAGTCGGTGCTCGATTCCTGGAGCCGGTTGAGCGGGTCTTCGCTGCCGTCGCCCAGGAGCAAGACGAACTTGGCGTTCCAGTTCTCGAATGCGTGCCGCACGAAGCGCTTGATCGCGTACGAGGACTTACGCCCGCCGTTGAACTCGTCGTTGATCGACTCGAGGGGGCTCACCACCACGTCCAGCCCCTCGGAGTGTCGGAGCTGGACCAGCGGATCGACCGCGGAAAGGAATGCTTCCGGCACGATCAAGAGGTAGTCGCCCGCACCCCGCTCCGCGAGCCGGCGGCGGGTCACCGCGCTGAAGCTGCCGGCCGGGAGCAGCTTGGGGGAGGATGTCACGAGGTAGTTCTTCTCGGCGGCGATCGAGTCCTGGAACTCCACCGTGAACCCGCCGCCGGCGGGCTGGATGTGGGACGGATCGAGCGTCAGCCGGGTCGGGCTCAGCGGGTCCGTCACGTCGTAGACGCGGACGCCGGCCGCGCTGAAGCCGGTGGCGAGCACCTGGAAGACCCCCAGGGCATCGCCGCTGTTGCACGACAAGTAGCTGGCCAGCGCGCGGTAGCTCCGCCAGTAGGTGGCCTCGAAGTAGTTGAGCCCCACGATGTCGGAGGCGTTGTCCTTCGGATCCGGCAGACTGCTGCCGTTCCTCCCCGAATAGAGCAGGGTGTTCACGTTGCCTTCGCCCAACGCGGTGCCCGGCAGGACGGCGGTCACCGTCTCCGATCCGTCGCCGCTCCACGCCACGGAGTCGGCCACCGAGATCGGCGGCCCGCCGTTGTTGCGGATCCAGGCCCACTCCAGATGCCGGAGATCTCTGCGGCCCTGCCACGTCACCGAGAAGCTCACCAGATGGGACGGGTCGATGTGGTTGGTCTCGAAGCGGATCGTATCCTCCGGGGGATAGTAGCCGTGGTAGAGGGCGATATCGGTCCAGTGGAACTGATCGGCGAGCGTGTCGCGCGGGGTGTTGAGGTACCTGAAATTGCGCTCCCAGTGCTGGGTCCAGGGGTACGATGCAAGCGGCGTCAGGCCCGGCACGTCGCGCCAACCCGGTCGCTGGTCGAGGCGCAGACCGTTGCCCGCCACCGCCGTCGCGTAAATCACCTCGGCGTCGCCCCAGGCGCGCTGGGCGAGCGACGCGCCCGAGCGCTCCGCCCAGTTCTGCACGTATACGACGATGCGGTCGTTGCCGTCGAAGATCCCGTTGGAGTTCAGGTCGTCGACCTCGATCGGCAGCTCGATCGTGACGTAGGACGGGACCACCCCCTCGACGAACTCATGGCGGTGCACGCTCACCCGCTCGATCCGGATGCCGGCCGGGTACGGGGGACTGAGTTGGCTGAGCTGCCCGAACCGAATCTGGTAGACGCCGGAGGTGTCGACGCGGATCCGCACCTCGGGGAAGTCTTCGTCGAACGCGGCCGCACGTGCCTGCCCAGCCCCCTCGGGGCGGCGCGGTTCGAAGAGAGATGGCCCGAGGGCTCCCCGGCGCGTCGACGCTCGCGGTGGCTCGCGCCAGGAGCGCCCTTGCGCGTAGTTGAGCAGACCCTGGCGCAGCACGGGCTCCCAGTGGCGGTCGAAGACCAGGGACGAGGGGCTTCGAGTGGGCGTGCCGCCGACGAAGTCGACCCGCACCGTGAAGCGTTGGCGCACCCAGAGCCGGGCACGGGCTTCGTCGTACCGGAAGGGCCTCAGGCTGACCGCGACGATGCGCTGCCTGCGCACCGTGAAGGGCGCACCCACCTCGACCACGGATGCCGGCCAGGGACCGTCCGTGATCGGGGCCACCGGCTCGCGGGCGGGGATCAAGCCAAGCCCCGCGGGGTCTGGCCGGAAGACCGCGCGCTCCCCGATTCCGATGCGCACGCCCGCACGTTCTTCTTCAGGGTCGCTGTCGATCAGGCGCGCTACCGCCCGACTGCCCGGCGGCACTGCCAGCAGGGCGCTGGCAAAGGGCAGCCGCGGCCGGCCGAGCACGTCCAGCGCCTGGAACCCCGGTGCCTTCAGCTCGAACCGCCCACTGTCGCCCTGGTCGAGCGACCAGCCGGGAACCGTAACTCGCAACGTCACGCCCCGCTCATCGGTCGAGACCTGCTCGATCGGGTCCGTCGCGGCCCGGACCGGCACACCGACGAGGGAAAGGAACAGCAGGGCAGGGAACAGGACCAAGTGGGGACGGTGCATGAACGGCGGCAGTCTAGCAGGCTGCTGGAAAAGGGGCCAAGACATGAGGCGCACGGTCCGCGTGACCAGAGGGCCGCCTGTGGCACGGCCCGCACAGGCCCTTGTACCGTTACACCGGAGATCCCGGAGGAGTTTCTGAAAGCACTCGTCGGTCGCGAGAAAAAGCCCGTCGGTGCTGGTGGAAACCTTGACGGAGTTTCACTCGTTGGCCTAAACTGCTTGCCCGTGTCGCTGGCTGGTGTCGGGCCGGCCAGAGCCGGCGGCGAACATCCACAAGGCTGTCCGGCATTGAGCTGACGTTCATGACGGAACCCGGTCGCCTCGTTCCCGTGGGTGTCTCGACGGATTCGGTCGCGAGCGTCCTGCGCGTGTCTCTTCGGCCCCCTGCCCGTCTGATCGTCCAACTTTCCAGGGAGTACCGATGCCATCCTTGAGGCCAATCCTTCTCATTATGGCGCTCGCCTCCGGGCTTTCCGGGCCCTCCCGTGCACGGGGTGAGCCCGCGATCGCCCCGCCCGGGGGCTTTCTCCCCGATAGCACCGTGCTCATCCGCGTCGGCGATCGCGTGGTGCGGGCGCGCGACTTCGTGGAGACGTATTTCAACTCGTGGCCAGAATTTCGGCCCCCTGCCGACAGCGCGGGTCGGGTGGCTTTCCTCGGCCGAATCGCCGACAAGGAAGTCATGGCGACCGTGGCGCTCAGGGTCAACCGACCGCTCGGCTTCGAGGACCGCCTCACGCTCAGGCAGTACACCCGAACGATGCTCGCGAACACCCTGTATCGGCGCTTGGTGCTCGATTCGGTCCAGGTGACCGAGGCAGACATCGAGGCGCTGCTCCGCCAGTACTCGTGCGAGAAGAACCTCAAGCGTATCGTCTTCGAGGATCTCCCCACCGCGGAGCGCGTGCGGGGCGACCTGCTCGCGAAGCGGATCACTTGGAAGCAGGCCCAACACAGGTACTCCAAGGCAGTCGGTGACGTCGGCCCCGAAGGAGACCTGGGCTGGCTGCCGCGCACCCGGTTCACCGCGGACGACGCCGTCCGGATCTTCGATCTCGAGCCGGGCCAGATCTCCCTGCCTCACCGGGTCGGCGGGGGGGTGGAGATCGTGTGGGTCACCGCGCGGCGGCCCAAGGATCCTCCCCAGTTCACGAGGTATCCCCGCATCCTGCGGAAAGAGATCCGGGAGACGTTGAAGAGCCAGCGCATGGCCCGGATCCAGGCCCGGCTCGGCCAGCAGGTCGGGCTGATCCACAACGAGGCCAACATCGAATGGGCGGCGAAGTCCTTCCCGACTCCCCCACCCCTGATGGACAGCACGGGCGTCATGCAGTTGCGCCGAATCACCAACCTGCCGCGCTTTGCCCCCGAAGACACCGGCAGGGTGCTGTGCCGCTGGAGCGGGGGGCAATTGAGCCTCGCCGGATTCATGAGGGAATACACGCAAACGAACTCGTTCCTTCGCACGCCCGTGAACACGCCCGATCTCCTGCGATCCATGGCCGACGTGTTCGCGCTCGAGCCGCTTCGGGTACAGCTCGCGATCGACCTGGGCTTGGAGCGGGACCCGTGGCTCACGGCCGAGACCGACCTCAAGCGCGAGGAGATGCTGGTCGATCACCTGTATCAGGACTCGGTCGCGAGTCGCGTGTGGGTGGCCCCCGCGGAGCACCGCAAGTACTACGACCAGCATATCGCTCAGTTCATCACCTATCCGACCGTGAGGTTCGCGGGGATCAGCGCCGGGACCAAGCGCCGGGCCGACTCCCTCGCGGCCCGGCTACGGCTCGGGGAGCACGCCCAGGACCTGCTGCGGGCCGATTCGATCCGCTACGGTCACGCCGTCGGGGCGATCAGCCAAGTAACGAGCGAGGATCAGGGTCACACGTTCTACAAGCTGCTGTTCGAGGAGCTCAAGCCGGGGCAGGTGGCGGTGGAGCCAGATGAGCGGCGCGGCTACTGGGTGGTTCAATCGCTCGCCTTCGACCCGGGACGCCAACTGTCGTTCGAGGAATCCCAATCCCCGATCGCGCAGTCGCTGGAGAACATGGCGGCGGAAAAACTCCTCAACGCGTTTCTCGATCGACACAAGCGGCAACTCCGGATTGAAACCCATCCGGAGCTGGTGATGCGCATCGAATTCACGCAAGACAAGCTCAGCGAGGAGTAGCCAACTCGACGGCACCGGTGGATCCCCGCCGCCCGGTGTGAGCAGAGCCTACCCGATGCGCGCAGCTGAGGCCGGTCGCACGTACCGCCGCCGGCGTCGAGCCTACTTTCTCGACCCGGTCTTGGCCTTCGGCCGCCGGACTTCGGGCCGCTTCGGCTTGGCCGGGGGCTCGGGCATGGACGCCGAGCAGACCGCCCCACCGCGCGAGTTCAGGCTGACCAACGGGTGTCCCCCCCGGCCCGCCGCGACCGGGGGCTCGGGGCCGCCCGTGGTGTCCATCAAGAATTCCGCCGTAGCCCACTCGATGCACATCGGCTGGTCGCTTCGCGGGAGACCGGCTGGCGGACGTGCGAGCAAGAGCCGCGCGTAGAGGTACGGAACGCTGTCCCTCACCGTGACCGGGCGGGTGCGGGGGCGAACGTGGGACAGCCTGAGGCGGCCGCTTCCGCTGGTGTAATCGTAGAAGTTGAAGCTGAGGGCCTGGGCTCCGCGCCACGGCCGTGTGCACCCGGGGACGGAGTCGGTCGTGAACTGCGCCTGGATGTTCTCATCGCCGGCCCGCCAGTGCGGACCCAGAGTGTCGCCGACCGGGGCGCGAAAGTAGAGGGTCCCCTCGATACCCACGAATTGCTCCGAATGGGTCCCGGTCTCGAACGTGAGGTAGAGAGTGTCCTGCCCGCCCTCGGTTCCCGCGGTCACCGACAGCGTGTCGCTGGCGCGCGCCGCGCCGTACGGAGCGTGCCAGGAGAGATAGAGTCGCGGCGCCCCGGCCGAGGCCAGGGTGGCGGTGAGAATGAGCAACGCCGAGCCGAGGCATGCGAGTGGGAGAAAAGCCGTTCGAGCCGTCATGTCGTGGTCCTAGTACCGTTCTTGCGGAATCGGAGTTCCCGAGTTTGAGCCGGCAGGGACATCAGCGGTAAAGGGCCTTCAGCCGGCCCCAGGTCACGTTCCGCACCGGCACGGCCTGGCAGTTGGCCCCGCCCGGTTGCCAAGATCGCCCAGTTGCCGTTCCCGTTTCCCGGAGTGGTCACCAGCACGTCGGTCGTGGGCGCTCCCTCGGGGCGCGGCGGACGCTTGACCAGAACGGAGTTGAGCACCAGGCAGGTCCCCCCGGAACAGCCCGGGCATGCGA
>DASXTP010000116.1:0-1558 GCA_036505355.1 Candidatus Eiseniibacteriota bacterium
GACCCTCCTGCCGCAGTCGCAGCGCGCGCGTGCGACGTGGTGGGTGGCGGTAGTGGAGTTGACCCGCTTTCGTGGACATGGTTGGACTGCGCGTCATGACGTCGTCCTGCCCCGCCACTGCGGGGTGCTGGGATGCCTCCCTGGCCTACGATCGTCGATTGTAGGGCAACTGTGGGCCGCGATTTTTCACGGCGGGGTCTCACGCGGCCAGAACGGAGCGCGCGCGGGTCCGCTCATAGTCGACGGGGCTCAGGTAGCCCAGCGCGGAGTGGCGCCGGTGCGGGTTGTACCAGCCCTCGATGAACTCGAAGATCACCATCCGTGCCTCAGCCTGGGTCCGCAACCGACGCCGATCCAAGAGCTCGCACTCGAGCGTGGCGAAGAAGCTCTCGCACAGCGCGTTGTCGTAGGCGTCCCCGACTGAGCCCATCGAGGGCCGCACGCCGGCCTCGCGGCAGCGCTGGCCGAAGGCCAGCGCGGTGTACTGACAGCCCTGGTCCGAGTGATGGATGACCGCCTCCGGCCGCCGTTGCCAGAGCGCCATCTCGAGCGCGTCCAGCACGAGTTCGGTGCGCAGGTGGGTCGCCATCGACCAGCCGATCACGCGGCGGCTGAAGGCGTCGAGGACGACCGCCAGATACAGGAAGCCGGCCCAGGTCGGGACGTAGGTGATGTCGGCCACCCACAGCCGATCGGGCGCCGGCGCGGCGAAGTCACGGTCCACGAGATCTGGCGCCGGCCGCGCGCCATCCGCGCGCCGGGTGGTGCGGGTTGCCTTGCGGCGACTAACGCCCACGAGATCCAGCGCCCGCATCAGCCGGGCGATCCGCTTCCGACTCACGCGCTCGCCCGCGGCTACCAACTCGGCCTGCACGCGCGGCGCGCCGTACGTCTCCCGCGAGCGGGTGTGGATCACACGGATCCGCTCCTGGAGCGCTGCATCGGCCACGGCTCGCGCTGAGGGAGCCCGCTGGCGCCACGCATAGTAGCCGCTGGTGGAGACCCCCAGCACCTGGCATTGCGGGGCGATCGGGTACACGGCCTGGTGGGCACTCACGAACTCGAACGCTCGGACGGGATCGAGCCGGTCTCCCGCGCGAACCAGGCCGCGGCTTTTGCCAAGATCTCGCGCTCGAGCTTGAGCTGCCGGTTCTCGCGGCGCAGCCGGCGCAGCTCCTCACGCTCATCGGTCGTGAGGCCGGGCTCGAGCCCCTCATCGATCCGGGTCTGCTTGGCCCAGGCCCGTAGCGTGTTGTGGGAAACACCCAGGTTGCGAGCGATCTCAGCCAGGCTCTTCCCGCTCGAGCGTACCAGCCGGACGGCTTCCGTCCGGAACTCAAGCGGGTATGGTGGGCGGCTTCGCGGCATGGGGACTCCCTTCCAGGGGCTTCTCGCCCCCAAGCGTGGGGTGTCCACGAAACCGGGTCAACTCCACGTAGGGCCTGCAATGCGCGCACCTGCGGGGCCAGACCCCAGCCTTCGACCGCTGCCGCGAGTTGTTGCGTCAGGCGCTGGACGCGGGCCGTGGCTTCGTCCACGGCCTGCGCATACTCCTCCA
>DASXTP010000117.1:0-7685 GCA_036505355.1 Candidatus Eiseniibacteriota bacterium
GCCCGGCGCGGCGCGAATCACCATCCGCACCTGCAGCTCCTGGCCGCCCAGCGACTCCAGTCCCCACACTTGGATCTCGTCGAGCAGCCGGGTTTTCCAGGCCGGCTCCGCGCTCATCGTGACGGCCACCCGGCGACACACCTCGAGCGCCCGGTCCACGTCCTCGTCCGCGGCGATCGGCACGTCCACCGCCAGCCGGTTCCAACCCCGACTCCGGTTGACGACGATTTTCATCTCGCCGTTCGGCACGAAGTGGAGGTAGCCGTGGAAGTCGCGCAGCGTGGTGGAGCGCACGGTCAGCGACTCCACGGTCGCCGCCTTGCCGTTCACCTCGATGAGGTCGCCCACTCCGAACTGGTCCTCCGCGATGATGAAGACGCCGGCGATGACGTCGCGCACCAGCGTTTGGGCCCCAAAGCCGAGCGCCACGCCCAACAGGCCCGCGCCCGCGAGCAGCGGGCGGACGTCCCAGCCGAGCACGCCGAGCGCGTAGATGACGACCGAGATGCCGACCAGGACGGTGACCAGGTTGCGTAGGATTTGGCCGATGGTCCGCGCACGCTGACGCGCGCGCTCACCGCCCCGTCCGACGCGCTCGATCCAGGCTTCGCTGCGGCCCACCAGCAGGAACAAGCCACGTTGGACGACCAGACCGCTGAGCAAGGCGAGACCGAGGCGAAGTCCGAGGTCCGCGAGCTTCTCGGTCTCAGGGATCAGGCGATGGATCAGGATCACGCCGGCCGGCGTCATGTCGTTGCGCGCTCCTCTTCCGCGGTGAGCCGCAGTCCGTTTTCAAACGGACCTAGGCCAGGCTGGCCACCGCCTTCTTGTCGAGGCGCTTCATGACCGCCACCAGCAACCGCACCGTCCGCTCGAAGTCTCGTTGGTCGATGATGCTGACGTGGCTGTGGATGTAGCGGGCCGGCACACCCATCGAGATGCAGGGCACGCCCTGCCCGGTCAGGTGGAAGCGCCCGGCGTCGGTGCCGCCGCGTTCCACGGACTCGAACTGGAGTCCCATCTTCAGCTTCTTGGCGGTGTCCATCACCAGATCCAGCAGGCCGCGGTTGGGGATCGAACTGGAGTCGTAGATCACCAGCAGCGGACCGCCACCGAGCTTCTCCTCGCCCTCGGTGCCGGGCGTGTCGTGGGCGATCCCGACGTCGAGCGCGAAGGCGACGTCCGGTTGTACCTTGAACGCGGAGGTTTGGGCCCCACGAAGCCCGACCTCCTCCTGCACGGTGGCCCCCGCGAACACCGTGTTGGGGTGCGGGACGGCCTTCAGGCGCTTCACGGTCTCGGCGGCCAGCGCGCAGCCGATGCGGTTGTCCCACGCCTTGGCCAGCAACAGGTCGGGGTTGGCCATCACCGTGAAACGCGACTCCGGCACGATCGGATCGCCCGGCCGGATGTCGAGCCGCTTTCGCACGTCGAAGTCCGACGTCGCGCCCACATCGATGAACATGTCCTTGATCTCGAGCACCTTCTTGCGGTCCTCGTCACGCAGCTCGTGCGGGGGCCTCGAGCCCACCACTCCGACTACGTCCCCTTTGCGGGTGCGAATGATCAGGCGTTGCGCAAGCACCACGTGCCCCCACCAGCCCCCGAGCGGCAGGAACTTCACGAAGCCTTCCTTGGTGACCGACTTCACCATGAAGCCGACTTCGTCGAGGTGGCCCATCAGCATGACGCGGGGGGCGGCGCTCGAGCCCTTCTTCTCGCACAGGAAACTCCCCAGCTTGTCCCGCGAGAACGTCCCGACCCCCTCCAGGTAGTTTTGCATCACCTGGGCGACGCTGCTCTCGGAGCCCGGGGCACCGTGCGCCTCCACCAGGTCCTTCAGGAACTCTTGCGTGCGATCCATGTCGGGCTCCCGTGTTGGTCTCAAGTCTTCGAAGGCTGATGAAGGCGCCGACGATGGGCCTCGGCCAGCGCCAGGTCGATCATGCGCTGCACGACCTGGTCGTAGCTCATGCCGGCCGCCTTGGCCGCCATGGGCACCAGGCTCGTGGGTGTCATGCCCGGGACGGTGTTCACCTCGAGGCAGTACGCGACCCCCTGCGCGTCCAGCCGGAAATCCACTCTCGACACACCCGCGCATCCCAGGACCTGCGCGGCCTTCCGCCCCTGCTCGCGGACTCGCTCCGCCACCGGCTCGGGTAGATCGGCCGGGCAGAAGTACTCGCTCCGGCCCGCGGTGTACTTGGATTCGTAGTCGTAGAGTCCGCCGCGCGGCCGGATCTCGACCACCGGCATGGGCTGGTCGCCCAGCAGCGCGACCGTCACCTCGCGCCCCTCGATGTACTGCTCGACCAGGATCTCGGGTCCCAAGTCCGCCGCGAGACGCAGCGCCGCCGGCAGTTCCGCCGCGCTCCGCACCACGGTGAGCCCGACGCTCGAGCCCTCCTCGTTGGGCTTCACCACCAGCGGGTAGCCACCGAGGTCCGCCACCGCCACCGCGCTCGCCGGCGCGGTGGCGACGAGGAGCTGCCAACGCGGAGTCGCGAGACCCGCGTGCTCGAAGATCCGCTTGGCCATTGCCTTGTTCATGGCCAGCGCGCTGGCGAGCATCCCCGAGCCGGTGTAGGGCTTGCCCGCCAGATCGAGCAGGGCCTGGAGCGTGCCGTTCTCGCCGGACGAGCCGTGCAAGGCCACCAGCACGACGTCGGCTTCGGCCAGGGTCGGCGACCCCGCCAACGCCACCTCGCCGGAACGCTCGAGTGCTCCGGCCGGGAGTGCTCCGCGCTCCTCCTCGCCGGCCGGCAGCAGCCGTCCGTTGGCCGCGTCCACCGCCACCACCTCGTGTCCCAGCGTGCGCAGGGACTGGGCGATCCCCCGGCCGGTGCGAAGCGAGATCTCGCGTTCCGACGAGCGACCTCCCATCAACACCGCCACCTTCACGGGAGAAACCTCCTGGACACGGCCTGGAGCCGGGCGACGCAGCGATCCTGGCCGAGCAGCTCCGCCACGCGGGGCAGCTCGGGACCGTGCGTCCGCCCGGTGAGGGCGGCACGAACCGGTTGCAGCAGCTCGCGGCCCTTCCGTTCCAGCCGCCGACCGACGGACTGAACGGCGGATTTAACCTCGTCGGCGCTCCACTTCGCAAGGCCTTCCAGCTGGTCCGCCAGCGCGCCGCACACCTCGCGGGCGGCTTCCGAGTCGAGCGCGGCGCGAGCGTCGGGCTCGAAGACCGGCATCTCGTCCAGGAACGGTGCCAGCTCTTGGGGCAGCTCGGCCAGGGTCGTGAGGTTGCCACGCACCCCCTCGAGCAGCGCCTCGAGCCGCTCGGGCGTGGCGGTGCGCGCCGCATCGGGCAGGAACCCGGCGCCCCATCCCGCGAGCTGGCGGCCACTCGCATGACGCAGGTAGTGGGCGTTCACCCATCGCAGCTTGGCCGGATCGAACACCGCCCCGCTCTTGCCGATCCGCTCGAGTGCGAACGCTTCGAGCATCTCCTCGCGGGTGAGAATCTCGCGATCGTCGCCGGGGTGGAAGCCGAGCCGCGCCAGGTAGCTGAGCAGGGCCTCGGGGATGAATCCGGCCAGCCGCCAATCGCCGACCGCTACCGCCACCTCTCCGGTGCGCTTGCTCATCTTCGAGCGGTCGGCATTGAGGATCAGCGGCGCGTGGGCGAACCGGGGCGGTTCGATCTGCAGCGCGTCGTACAGCATCAACTGGCGGGCCGTGTTGGGGAGGTGCTCCTCGGCGCGGATCACATGGCTGATCCGCATCCCGGCGTCGTCCACGACGCAAGCGAAGTTGTAGGTTGGATGCCCCGACGAGCGCAGCAGCACGAAGTCACCGACCATGCCGGCCGGGAAGTGGATCGCCCCGCGCACTTCGTCCCGCAGCATCCACTCTCGCGGCTCGACCACGAAGCGCACGCTCTCCGGACGCCCCTCGCGGCGCAATGCTTCGCGCTCGGCCGGGGTGCGGAGTCGGCAGCGGCCGTCGTAGTGCGGAGGACGCCCGGCCGCGCGCGCGGCCTCCTGCCGCTCCTCGAGCTCGGCGTCGGTGCAGAAACAGGGATAGGCTGCGCCTCGAGCCGTCAGCCGATCGGCGTGCTCGCGGTAGATGGCCAGTCGCTCGCTCTGGCGGTAGGGACCGTGGTCGCCGCCCAGGTCTGGCCCCTCGTCGTGGTCGAGGCCGAGCCAGTCGAGGTCGTCGAGCACCGCCTGCTCGCTTTCGGGGGTCGAGCGGGCGACGTCGGTATCCTCGATCCGGAGCACGAACCGGCCGTGGTGCTGGCGCGCGAACAACCAATTGAAGTAGGCGGTCCGGGCTCCTCCCACATGAAGCCAGCCGGTGGGGCTGGGTGCGAAGCGAACCCTGACCTTGGAGGTGGGATCAGGCATGGGCGCCCGCAGGCTAGCAGATCGGGCGGTACGGCGTCGGTCCTGGGGAGCCTCCTCGTGGTCCCGGAGCGGACACCGGCCACTCGGGAGTCGGCGGGCCTGGGCGCACGACCGGGATCCGCTCGGACCCGATTATCGCGTCATCTCCACCAGGGCCACCGCCCACGCCGCGATCCCCTCGCCGCGCCCCAGCGCGCCCAGCATCTCGTTGGTGGTCGCCTTCACCGACACCTGCGAGCCGTCCACCTGGAGCGCCCGGGCGATGTTTCCGCACATCGCCTTGGTTCCCGGGGCGAGCAGCGGCGACTCGGCCACCACCGTGGCGTCGACGTTGACCACCTGGACTCCCGCGCCCTCGAGCATGGCCCGGATGAGGAACAGGAGCTTCAGGCTCGAGACGTCCTTCCAGCGCGGCTCGCCCGGCGGAAAATGGCCCCCCAGGTCGCCGAGCCCGGCCGCCCCCAGCAACGCGTCGCCGATGGCGTGGCTCAGCACGTCGGCGTCGCTGTGTCCCTCGAGGCCCCAGGCGGTCTGGAACGTCACCCCGCCCAGCACCAAGCGGCGGCCGGGCGCCTTGCGGTGGATGTCGTATCCGATGCCGGCGCGCAGGGCCACGTCACGCCCTCGCCGAGCTGCGGGAAAGCCACGCCTCGGCCAGCTCCAGGTGCCGCGGCTCGGTGATCTTGAAGTTGAGAGCATCGCCCGGGGTCAGGTGGACGCGGTGCCCCAGGGACTCCACCAGCGCGGCATCGTCGGTCGCCGAGCCACCGGTTTGGGCATGGGCCGCCTCCAACCAGTCCCGGCGGAACGCCTGCGGAGTCTGGGCACACCACAGCCCCGCGCGCGGCACGGTGGCCTCCACGGCATCGAGACTGCCGCGCTTGATGGTGTCGGCCACCGGCAGGGCGGCGATTGCCGCCCCGTAGAGCAACGCGTCGCCGACCACCCGGGCCACCAGCTCCCTGCTCACGAGCGGCCGCGCGCAGTCGTGGACCGCGACCAGCGTGCAGTCGGCCGGTAGGGCCGCCAAGCCCCGGGCGACCGAGTCCTGGCGCTCGCGCCCACCCTCGCACCAGGCAGTGACCTTGGCGTCCGGAAGGCCCGCGGCGGCGAGCTCCGCCTTGAGGCGCGTCACCGGCCCCACCACCACGATGGTGGCGATTGCCGGGGAGCGCTGCAGCGCTTCCAGGCTCCAGGCGAAGAGTGGGCGGCCGGCCAGCGGGACCAGCGCCTTGGTCGGCCCCGGACCCATCCGCTCGCCCTTCCCGGCGCACAACAGGATCCCGGTCACGTTCATGCCCCGACCCGCTCCGCAACTTCCCCACTCCCCTGCGGCGCGCCGAGCAGCGACTCCACCGCTTGACGAACGGTGGCCAGCGGCACCACGTCGAGCCCGACATCTTCGGCCTCGGGCGCCTGCGAGGCGGGGACGCCCGCCCGCAGGAACCCCAGACGTTGGGCCTCGCGCAGGCGCTCGGCGAGCCGCGACACCCGGCGCAGCTCTCCCGACAGGCTGAGTTCTCCGACCGCCAGCGTCCCCGGCAGCAGGGGTCGATTGCGCAGCGACGAGACGATCGCCAGCGCCACTCCCAAGTCGGTGCCCGGCTCCTCGAGCGTCAAGCCTCCGGCGACCGATACGAACACGTCGTGACGCCCGAGCTTTTGCCCCGCCCGGCGCTCGAGCACCGCCAGCAGCACGGCCAGGCGGCGCGGATCGAACCCGCTCGTCACCCGCTGCGGAGTGCCGTAGAACGAGGTGGAGACCAGAGCCTGGACCTCCACCAGCAGGGGCCGAGAGCCCTCGAGGCTCGCCACCACCGCCACACCGGGCTCCTCCCGTCCCCGCTCGCCGGCCGGCCGCGCGAGGAACGCCTCGCTGGGGTTCGGAACCTCGCGCAAGCCGTGCTCGGTCATCTCGAACACCCCCAGCTCGTGGGTCGGGCCGAAGCGGTTCTTGGCGGCCCTCAAGACGCGGTAGTGCTGATAGCGCTCGCCCTCCAAATACAGCACCGCGTCGACCATGTGCTCGAGCACGCGCGGACCGGCAACCGAGCCCTCCTTGGTGACGTGCCCGACCAGAAACACCGTGGTCCGGCGGCTCTTGGCGTGCCGGAGCAGGGCCAGGCCGCACTCCCGGACCTGGGTGACGGAGCCCGGGCCCCCTTCGAGGTCGGCACGGGCCACGGTCTGGATGGAATCGACGATCATGAGATCGGGCGTCGTCTCCTCGGCCGCACCTAGCACCTGCTCGAGGTCGGTTTCGCTCAGGATCAGGAGCGGCTCGGGGACCGGCCCGAGCCGGGCCGCCCGCAGTCGCACCTGCTCGTCGCTCTCCTCACCGGCCACGTACAGTACGCGCCGGCCGGCCCCGGCGAGCGCGATCGCCACTTGGAGGAGCAGCGTGCTCTTGCCGATGCCGGGATCGCCTCCGACCAAGAGCAGCGATCCGGGGCAGAGCCCGCCCCCCAGCACCCGATCGAGCTCCCCCATGCCGGTCGGGGCGCGCACGGTCCGCGCCAGGTCGACGCTGGCGAGCGGGCGCGGCCCGCTCGCGGCTCCGGAGGCCCAGCGAGCGGCGGCCGCCGGGCTGCCGCGGGACCGGCCGGCTGCGCGCGCCGCGGCCGGCGCCTCGGCAACGCTGTTCCAGGTGCCGCAGGAAGCGCAGCGCCCGAACCAGCGCGGCTCCTCGTGGCCGCACGCCGAGCAGAAGAAGTGGGGTTTCGCGGGCTTCGCCATGGGCGGCTAGAAGATTTCGACCTTCAAGTACTTCTTGGGGTTGGCCTTGATGTCCTCGATCAGCGCCTTGAGTGACTTCACCGTCGTGTTGATGTCGCCGTACAGCCGGTCGTCGTTCACCAGGCGTCCGAGCGTTCCTTCCCCCCGCTCCACCTTCGACGTCACCGCCTGGAGCGTGGTGCGCAGCGAATCCAGCCGGACCGAAAGCCGGTTCATGTTCTCCGCCGCCTGGGAGAACTGGTCCAAGGTCCGGCGCAGCTCGGCCTCGCGATCCGTCGTCAGTCCTCGGGCGGTCTTGGCCGCCGCCGAGAAATTCTCGAGGGTCGAGCGTAGGGCGACGCGGTTCTCCTGCACCGCGCGCCTCAGCTCCTCGCTGGTGAGCCGGAAGTTCCGGACGGTGGAGGCGAAATCGCCGCTCTTCACCAGGACCTCGGCGGCAGACTGGAGTCGCACGGTGATGGTGGAGATCGCCTCGATCGACCCGCCGAGGTCGGCCATGACCTCGGGCACGCCCTTCTCGTAGATTCCCGCGATGGTGTCGCCCGGGGCATAGGCTCCGCCCGTGGTCTTGAGATCGATCGCGATCACCTTCTC
>DASXTP010000118.1:0-12938 GCA_036505355.1 Candidatus Eiseniibacteriota bacterium
CCGATTCGTCTCTCAGAAGCGGCACGAAGCGCAGCGCCAGGGCGAGCATGGTGCGGGCTTCGCCGACCGGCAGACCGAGCCGCCCGACCGGCCTGAGCCAACGGGCCGCCTGATCGACTGCCGCCTCGGCGGTCCAGACCGCTCGCAGGCCCTGAACCGAAGCCAGCGCCCCGGCGAGTCGCACCACCAGCAGGGTGCCGAGCCGGAGTCCTTCCTGCGTGGGGAGCTTGCCCACCAGCTCGGGTCCCGAGATCGGGACTCCCGGAGTGAGATAGAGGTTGAGGACCCACGACGCTACGCTGCTCACCCCAAGTCCCAGCATCCAGCCGCCGGGCGGCCACCGGGCGCCGACGGAGGCCGACGCCCCCAAGGCCACCAGCAGGCACAGGACTCCAGTCTCCAGCCGACCGGCGACCAGGGATCCGACGAGTGCGCCAAGCAGCAGTGCCGAGGCGGCGCCGGCGCGCCTGGTCGAAATGGGAGCAGAGGCTCTTCCATCGGCCGCCTGCTGCGCACCTAGGCTCCTCGACTTCATCTCGTCCCCGCCGAGGTTCGCACCGCGGCCTTGAGATTCAGCAACCGCTCCGCGATCTGAACCGCGTTGGTCGCGGCTCCCTTGCGGAGGTTGTCGGAGCAGACGAAGAACACAAGCCCCCGTGGATGCGAGAGATCGCGCCGGATGCGTCCCACCAGCACCTCGTCTCGCCCCGCGGCTTCGAGCGGGGTGGGATACCGCTCGCGCAGCGGATCGTCCACCACCTCGATCCCGGGCGACGAGGCCAGCAGCGCGCGCGCCTCCTCGGGGGCGAGCGCGCGCGCCAGCGTCACCGAGACCGCGGCCGAGTGCCCGACTCGCACCGGCACGCGCACCGCAGTCGCGGCCACCGGAAGATCCGGCAGCCCGAGGATCTTTCGCGTCTCCCACACCACTTTCATCTCTTCCCGGCTGTAGCCGTTGTCCTCGAAGCGGTCGATGTGAGGCACCAGGTTGAACGCGAACGGCGGCCGTCCGTCGTCGCGTCGCGGCGGATCCCCTTCGAGCCCCCGGCGGACTCCCTGCTCCAGCTCGTCGAGCGCCGCGCTGCCGGCCCCCGAGACCGACTGGTAGGTGGCCACCTGGACCCGCTCGAGGCTCGCGGCTCGGGCCAGCGGGGCGAGCGCCATGACGATCCCGATGGTCGAGCAGTTGGGGTTCGCGACCAGGTGCGGCTCCCCGTCGAGCAACGCCCCATTCACCTCCGGCACCACCAGGGGTACGTCGTCGCGGTAGCGGAAGGCGCTGCTGTTGTCCACCACCCGCGCCCCGGCGGCACGCGCCACCGGAGCCCAGGCCTCGCTCACCGGGTTCGAGCACGTGAAGAGCGCCAGCTCGACCGAGTCGAACGCGCTCGCGGAGACCGGCTCGACCGGATACGACCGGCTGCAAAACTCCAGCGTCCGTGTGGCCGACTGTTCGCTAGCGAGCAGCCGCAGCGCCCCAACCGGGAACTCGCGCTCTTCCAGGATCCGCAACGCGGTGCGGCCCACCAGCCCGGTCGCGCCCAGAATGGCAATCGACCGGCTCATGGCATCCGCCTCAGGCCGCGCACCCGATAGGCTCTCCTGTGGGAGGGTTCGGGAAGGACCAACAAGTCGCATGGTAGCGGCCTGCCGCGGGCGCTGTCAAAGAAGGGATACGGATAACGAAGTGCTGTTCCTCCGACCGCCGCAGGATCATTGGTCCCCTATCGCTGGCCTCGATCCCGACGGGTGTGCTTCCCCCACGCCCACACCCCCACCCCGAGCCACGCCAGCCATGCGGGCCAGTCGCCGACCCGTGTGAACAGCGTCGGCGCGCCCGCCGGCGGGAGCGATGCGCTCAGCACTCGCGCTTCGAGAATCGGCAACCGCTCGACCACGCGGCCCTTGGCATCCACCATCATCGTGATCCCGGTGTTGGCACAACGGGCCAGCGGAACGTGATTCTCGACCGCCCGGAACACCGCCATCGCGGCATGCTGGTGAAGCGCCGCGCTGTTCCCGAACCACTCGTCGTTGGTGATGTTCACCAGCCACCGCGCTCCCTTTCGTACGTCGCCGCGCGACAGCTCGGGGAAGATCGATTCGAAGCACACCAGGCACGAGAACGGCCCGGCCTCGGTCGGAAACAGCACCGTGCGATCGCCGGGCGTCCACTCCGCCTGACCCAGCCGGATGTGCCCGAGCGCCGGAAGCCAGCGCTGGAATGGCATGCGCTCACCGAGTGGCACCAGGTGTCGCTTGGCGTACACCGGCCCCACGGCGCCATCCACGGCGAACCATCCGGCGGCGTTCCAGTCACGCGCGTGACCGAGGGAGTCGAGGCCGTAGTCGGGAAAGCCGCTGAACACCGGCACGCCGGTGCCCGCGGCAAGGTGGGCTACGGCGATCCGCTGGTCTAACTGGACTCGCAGGTAGCTCCCGGTCGCGGTCTCGGGCCAGATCACGAGCGCGGGACGCGGTGTCCGGTGTGCGGCATCGTCCGAGAGCCGTAGGAAGCGGTCGAGGATCTCAGTCTGATGCTGGCCCGACCACTTCATCTCCCCCGGGATGTTGCCCTGCACCAGAGCCACGACCGGACGGCGATCGGCCGCGGGAGGCACCTGGATCACGCGCAGTCCCCACAGCCACACCAGGGCCAACGCGAGGGCAGCGCCGAGGCCCGCCCGGACACGGCCGCCGCGGGCCTGGTCTCCCCCGACGCACGCGCGCCACAGCAGCACGTTGACGAACAGGACCCAGAGGGTCACCAGGGTGACGCTCCCGAGGCTCGCGAGCTGGAGGATCGGGAGATACGCGTGTTGCGTGTAGCCAGGTTGGAACCACGGAAACCCGAGCTCGCCGCTCCCCCGCAGCACCTCGACCGCGAGGTAAGCGAACGGAAAGGTGGTCGCGAGCGACCGCCCCGAGCAGCGCGACAGCCAGCCCGCGAGCGCGCTGGCCAGGGCGGGGAACAGCGCCAGGTAGGCCGCGGCCACGAGCCATGCCGGGTACTTGAGCCAGGGCACGGTGATCGCCACGTCCTCGAGCAGGGCGATCCAGTGAGTCCCGATCAGGAAGAACGCCAGGCCGAAGCCATAACCCACGCCGAACAGGGACCGTATCGGCTCACCGGCGGCCAGGCGCCGGTCGAGGGCGATCAGCAGCGGAACGAAGGCGACCCAGGCGAGGAAGCCGAGCGGCGCCGGCAGGAAGGCCAGGCCGAGGAGAACCCCGGAAAGCCAAGCCAACCCAGCTGTTCGGAAGCCTTTCGGCTTCGGATCGAGCGCAGGGGACCGACCCCGGTTCTGCATCAGGCGGCGGACGGCGGGGGCGCGCGACGGACCCGGACTCCGCGTGTCCGGGTGCCCGGGCCACGAAGTGGGGCCCCCGCGATGGAGCGCCTCCCCGCCGCCCGCCGCCGGCGATCGATGCGGGCTCCGGAATGGACCATCTAGCCCGGCTTCACCTCTTTCCCCAGCTCCGCCGAGCGATACACGGCGTCCATCAGCTCCATCACCGGCAGGATCTCGTCGGCATGACCCATCGGCTTCAGGTTCTTGCGCAGCACGTCGGCAAAGTGGCTCATCTGCATCTCGATCGACTGCTTGTACTGGTTGCGCGAAGTCTCCATGGTCGGCGTCACGTTGACCAGCGTGCCGTGCATGCCCTTGTGGATCCGAAGCGGGTTGAGCAGCGCCGCCCCACCCGAGCCGAACAGGTTCAGGTAGGCGAAGTCCTTCTCCATCAAGAGCCCCCAGGTCAGCTCCAGGGTCAGGGTCGCGCCGTTGTCGAGCCTCAGGAACGCGGTCGCGCTGTCTTCCACTTCGCCCTTGCGCGAGCGGTGGACGCTCGCCGTCACCGACTGCACGCCGGGCCGGCCTAGCACCCACAGCGACAGATCAAGCATCTGGAAGCCGAGGTCCAGGACCACGCCGCCGCCCGACTCGCGTTTCTGGCGGCGCCATTCGTCGGAGTCCCATGCCGTGCGCTGCCTGAGCCAGCCCCCCTTGGCCAAGAAGATCTGGCCCAAGTCGCCCTCTTCGACGAACTTGCGCAGCAACTGGGCGTCGGCGCGAAAGCGGTGTTGCACGGCGCACATCAGCACTCGGTCGGCCTTGCGGGCCGCCCGCACCATCAGGTGCGCCTCCTCGGCACTGCGCGCCAGCGGACGCTCGCACAGCACGTGCTTGCCGGCCTCGAGTGCAGCCACTGCCATCGGAGCGTGGAGGAAGTTGGGAGTGCAAACGTCGACCGCGTCGATCGCGTCGTCGGCCAGCAGGTCGTCGAGTCGATTCGTCCACTGCGGGATCTGGAATTTGAGCGCGACGCGCTCGGCCTTCTCGCGGTCGCGGTCGCAGAGCGCGACCAGCTCGAGATCCTCGATGCGCTTGAGCGCCGGAATGTGACTGATCTGCGCGGCGGCTCCGACGCCGACGAGTCCGATGCGCAAGGTCTTTCGCGCCACGTGCCCTCCTTGGTCGGGGCGCGCAGTCTAGGGGGCACCCCCCGCATCGTCAAGCGCCAGGCGGCTCTCGGCCGCGGTGAGTCCGTAGCGACGGAGCTTCTTGAGCAAGCCCTGACGGGACAACCCCAGGGCGCGCGCCGCGCGCGACTTGTTCCAGCGCGTGCGCTCCAAGGTCTCGCGCAGTCGCCGCTCCTCGAGTGCGCGCGTCTCGGCGTGAAGCCCTTGCCCCGCCGTCCCGGTCGGCGCCGGGGTCGTCGGCCAGTGCTCGGGGCCAACCGCACCGCGCGCCCCCGCCACGCGTACGGCATACGCACAGCCGTTGGCCAGCTCGCGCACGTTGCCGGGCCATGGATGGCGCATCAGCTGCGCGGCGAGCTCGGGAGAGATCTCGGGGGCCTCCACGCCCCCGGCGCTCGCGGCGCGGGTCACGAAGTGGCGCGCCAGCAGCAGCACGTCCGTCCCGCGCTCGCGGAGCGGCGGCAGTCGCAGGCGCACGGCGTTGAGCCGGTAGTAGAGGTCGGCCCGAAAGTGGCCCGCGGCTACCGCCTGGTCGAGCTCGCGGTGGGTGGCCGAGATCACCCGCACGTCGAGCCGCCGCACCCGAGTGTCGCCGACTCGCCGCGCTTCGCCTTCCTGGAGCACGCGAAGCAGCTTCATCTGCAGCAGCGCGCTCGCGTCCCCGATCTCGTCCAGGAACAAGGTGCCACGGTCCGCCACCTCGAACAGCCCGGAGCGATCGGCCACCGCGCCGGTGAAAGCCCCGCGCGCGTGGCCGAACAGCTCGCTCTCGATCAAGCTGTCCGGTGTGGCGCCGCAGTTGTGGGCCACGAAGGCGCGCCGCTCCCGCGCCGACAGGGCGTGGACCGCGCGGGCTACCAGTTCCTTGCCTGTCCCGGTCTCGCCCAAGATCAGCACCGGCAGGTCGCTCTGGGATACCCGAGGCAACGCCCGCTGCACGTCGCGCCAGGCCGGGGACTCGCCCAGCAGCTCCGCGACCACGACGTCCTGGTCGACCGGCCCGCACCCGTCGTCCCGCAGATTCCCCACCACCCCACCCCCTTCCCGAACCCGTCGCTACACCCGCTTCAAGAGCCGTCCACCCACGCCACGGCGCGATCTCCCGGCGCGATTTCGCCGAGCACGTACACCTTCTCGCCCGCGCGGCCGAGTTCCGCGGCCACCGTCTCGTGGTCCGCCGCGGCGCACACCACCACCAGGCCGATGCCGAGGTTGAACGTCTGGCGGGCGTCTTCCTCGGGCACCTCTCCGGCCTCGATCAACCAAAGAAAAACCGCGGGTCTCGGCCACGCCTCGGCCCTCACCCGCGCCTGGCAGTGCTGCGGAAGCACGCGGATCAAATTGCCGGCGATGCCTCCGCCCGTGACGTGGGCCAACGCTTTGACACTCCGCCGCTCGAGCAGCGGGTAGAGGGCCGGCCCATACCAGCGATGGGGAGCGAGCAGCGCTGCGCCGACCCGCTCACCGGTCCCACCCGGCAACCGGTCGGCCAGCTGGAGACCCGACCGCTCCAGCACGCGTCTCGCCAGTGAGTACCCGTTGGTGTGCAAGCCGTCCGAGCCGACCCCAAGCAGCATGTCTCCAGGTCGGACCGTCGAGCCGTCCAGCAGGTCGGCGGCGGCCACCGTGCCCAGCATGCAGCCCGCCACGTCCACCACATCGGGGGCGTAGGTGTCCGGCAGCTCCGCCGTCTCGCCGCCGAGCAGCGCCGCTCCAACCTCGACGCAGGCCCGCGACAAGCCCTCCACCGCCGCCTGGACGACTCGGGGCTCCAATCGCGCCTGAGCGATGTAGTCGAGGAACGCGAGCGGCCGGGCGCCGTGCACCAACAGGTCGTTGGCGCTATGGAACACCAGATCCGCGGCCGCGTCGGCCACCCGGTCGGCGACGAGCGCCAGGTGGAGCTTGGTGCCGACGCCGTCCATGGTGGCGGCGAGCAAGAGCCCGCTCGCGTCCCCCCGGGATCCCGGCCACTCCATGATTCCGGCGAAGCCCGCCGAGAGTGGACGAACGCTGGTTCCCCAGGTGCCGCGGACCGCCCGCGCGATCGCCTGTTTGACCGCGTCGCCGCGCGCGACGTCGACCCCGGCCTCGCGGTAACGCATCAGCCCTGCGCCCGGCTTGGCCACATCTTGAGCGCGCGCAGCGCTTCGCTGCCGGGGCTCGGGATCAGCTCGAAGCGTCCCCGCCGGCGGAGGCGAAGCAGCGCCTCGACGACCGGGCGGTCGAACTGGCTGTCGGCGCCACGCTCCAGCTCGCGCACCGCGGCCTCGGGACTGAGCGCGCGCCGGTACGGCCGGTCGGAGGTCATGGCATCGAACGCATCCGCGACGTTCAGGATCCGCGCACCGATCGGAACGCTCTCGGACCGGAGGCCCAAGGGGTAGCCGCGACCGTCCGGACGTTCGTGATGGAAGCGGATGATCTCGCCGGCGCGCCGCAGCGCACGGATGCGCGCCACGATGTCGGCTCCGACCTCTGGATGGCCACGCAGCGTTCGCTGCTCCTCGTGGGACAGGGTCCCGGGCTTGTGGAGCAGATGCTGGTTCTGCGGCCCGATCTTGCCCAGGTCGTGGATCAGCGCCGCCCACTCGATGTCCTGCACGTCGCGCTCGGGCCGGCCCAGTTCCCGGGCCAGACGCACGGCGTACTGCGACACCCGCGCCGAGTGCTGGCGCGTCCACGGATCCACCTCTTCGAGGACCTCGGAGAGCGCGCGGACGAAATCCTTGAGATCCGCCCTCAGCTCGACGTACCGCTCGCGCCAATAGCGGGCGAGCAGGAACGGAACCGCGAACGCCAGCAACCCCCAGAGGCCGGCCTGTACGACGGCGACGGCCGCCAGCACCCCCAGTGCCAGGAACGAAAACGGGACCAGCACCGCGCCCGGCAGCGCGCGCCGCACGGTTTGCCATGGGCCCGGTTCGGCCTTACTGCCGGGGCTCGCCAGGGCCAGCAGAGAATGTCCGAGCCAGTACACGGCCCCGCACGTGAGCAAGGGTCCCAGATCGCGCGGGAAGTCGAGCCGACCGACGCGCCCACCGGCCAGTAAGAACGAGTAGCCGGCCGCCAATGCGGTCGAGGAGATGGCCGCCATGTCGTAGACGACCACGGGCCAAGGCCTGCGCCGCATCCATCCTTGCGAGATCGCGGTGGAGATCAGGTCGAGCCAGGCGGTGGGCACCGGACCCAACAGGATCAGGCAGGCGAAATCGACCGCTCCGGTCATCGAAATGCGGCTCCGAAACGGGTCGGTGAAGGAGCGATCTTCGCCGAGCGTGAGAAACGGCAGCGCGATCAGCCAAGCGAACCATGGCAACGGGCTCGGCGAGGGCCGCAGCAGTACCAGCGCCACCGCGACCCCCATCACCAGGGCGATGCGGACGCTACGGAACCAGGTTGTGTGTGGGGGGGCGACCGTGGTGTTCGCCATCGAGAACCGCGGGGGGCAGAGGCTCAAGCCCTGGATGAGTCAAGACCGACACCCACTTCGGAGGTTACTTCACCAGCTCAGGCTATCCAGCGACTCGGCCTTACCAGCCGGCCTTGCCCAGGAAGCGAACCAGCTCGACGAGCACTCCCATAACGTCCACGGTCCCCACCTCCTTACGTGTAGGTGACTCTGCGGGGGTCGTTCGACTCCCGACAGGTGGGTCCGCTACGCTTGCTGAGATGCCTCGCTCCGCTTTCCTCCTCGGTGGATGCCGGTCTCGAAACTCGTTACGGTCAGCCGTTCACCGGCGGCCGCGCACCCAGCCCGCCGACGAATCGGTTCAGCGCCGAAAGCGTCGCCAGAACCACCGCCTCCGGCTCGTCCTGCTCCACGACGCACGTGCCCACCAGGGTCTTCGCCTGCCGGTGGGCAAGCACCGAAATCGATACCACGGCCACGGTGTGCGTGCCAAGCCTCAAGAACTCCACGTCCTGCGCGCTCAGGGCCACGTCGTCGGCCAAGAACTGCTGCGTCGCCGCCAGCGCCGCGCTGGCGATCAGCTGATGGGCACCTGCCCGCGTGCTCCAGCCCGAGGCACTGCCCATGCGTGAGGCTCCGGCCCACTTGAGCTCGACCTGAACCTGGGTGCGCGGTCCGGCCACGTAGAGATTGACGCTGCCGAATCGGATTCGCGCCGGTGACGCCGCCCCGTTGGTGGGTGCCGGCGTCGGCGCCGGGTTCGCAGTCGGCATTGCGGTCGGACTCGCCGCCGTCGTTGCGATCGGCTTCGAAGCCGGCGCTGCGGTCGGGTTCGCGAGCGGCGCTGCCATCGGGTCTGACGCCCGCGTTGCGACCGGGGTCGAAGCCATTGGCGCGACCGGGTTCGATGCCGGCGGCGACGCGTCCGGCAGCGACGTCGCCACCGACATCCGCGGCGGCGGCCAGGCCGCCAGGGACGCACCTTCGGGCGCCGAACGCGGGGCGTCGGCGCCGACGTACGCGACCGAGACCACCCGGTAGTCGATGTGACGGTGGAATCGCGTCACCAGGACGGTCTGCACGTCACGCACGATCTGCTTGGGCGGGCGGCTCGATCGGGTGAGGACGTGAACCTCCCGGATCTCGTCTCCGGCCATCTGGATGCTCGCGCCCTCCACGTCGCGGAGCGCGCCAATCGCGGCCTCGGCCTTGGCGGCCCAGGAATTCTGCGGTGTTTCGACGGCCAGGAGCTCCTCCTCTGCGGTGAGCCGATCCATTGACAACAGCTTAGCACAGCGCCCCGCGCCCGGGCATTACATTGCCAGTGCCGACGGCCCTGGGCGCCCCCGGCGGGCGTCAGCTGAACAGCGTTTCGAGGTCGAAGGCGACCATGCGATGCAGCACGGCGACGCGCTCCGAGATCTCGGCCGGCGTGGCGCCGACCAGTCGTTCGGGGCTGAAGGCCTCGATCGCGAGCGAGGCCATCGCTGCGCCGCAGGTCAACGCCTGGCGTAACGCCGGACCGTCGCTGCGGCCGTGGCGGGCCAGCCAGCCGAGGAACCCGCCGGCGAACGAGTCGCCCGCTCCGGTCGGATCGCACAGGCCCGTCAGCGGATAGGCGGGCGCGATGAACAGCTCGTCGCGGGACCGGTAGAGCGCTCCATGTTCGCCCTTCTTGATCACCACGGCGCGCGCGCCTTGCTCGAGCAGCTTTCCGGCCGCCCGCACCAACTGCACCTCCCCCGAGAGCGCGCGGGCTTCCTCTTCGTTCAGCAGGGCCACGTCCACCCGCCGCAGCACCTCGACCAGCCGCTCCGGCTTACGGGCGATCCAGTAGTTCATGGTGTCCGAAAGCACCATGCGCGGACTCCTCATCTGCCCCAGGACCTCGAGCTGCAGGTCGGGATCGATGTTGGCCAGAAAGACAAAGGCACAATCCCGGTGCCGGTCCTGCAACCGGGGATGGAAGGTGGAGAACACGTTGAGCTGGGTTTCCAGGGTGCGGGCGTGGCCGAGCTCCACGCTGTACTCGCCTTTCCACCGGAAGGTACGACCGGGGGCCGTCTCGAGGCCGCTCACATCGACCCCCCGGTCCTCGAAGACCCGGCGGTGGCGGTCGGGGAAATCCTCGCCCACCACCGCGACCATGCGGACCGGCGCGAAGTGGCTGGCCGACAAGGAAAAGTAGGAAGCCGACCCCCCCAGCGCCTCGTCGACCTCGCCGAACGGAGTTCGCACCGAGTCGAGCGCGACCGATCCCACCACCAGAATGTCGTTACGGCTCACGGGCCGACCTCGACCCCGCGTTCCATCCGCTCGGGCGCCGAGACGCCCAGCAGAGCGAGCCCGTTGCTCAGCACGATGCGGGCCGCCTCGGCCAGCCCCAGACGATGGCGCGATCGCACCGCGTCCTCCGACACCACGCGGCAGACGTGGTAGAAACGATGAAACTCGGCCGCGGTCTCCATCAGGTAGGTGGGCAGCCGGTGCGGCTCGCGCGCGATGGCCGCGCCCCGCACCACCTCGGGAAATGCGGCCAGCTTCCGCACCAGCCGCAGCTCCGCCTCTTCCATCCTCGACGGCGCGTCGAGCGGGGCGCCGGAGGGGTCGGGCTCGAGACCGCGCTCGTCCGCGAAGCGCAGGATCGAGGCGATCCGGGCGTGCGCGTACTGAACGTAGTACGCCGGGTTCTCGTCGCTCTGTCGCTTGGCCAGATCGAGATCGAAGTCCAGGTGCGCGCTGGTCGAACGCAGCAGGAAGAAGAACTTGGCGCAGTCGGTTCCGACTTCTTCCATCAGGTCGCGGAGCGTGATGAACTCGCCGCTGCGCTTGCTCATCTTGACCGGCGCCCCCCCGGACAGGAGGTTGACCTGCTGGACGATCAGCACCTCCAGGAAGTCGGGCTCGAGGCCCAAGGCTCCCAGCGAAGCGCGCAGCGGCAGGATGTGTCCGTGATGGTCGGGACCCCAGAGGTCGATGGAATGCCGGAAACCGCGCCGCCGCTTGTCGCGATGGTAGGCGATGTCGGGAAGCAGGTAGGTCGGCTGGCCGTTGGCGCGCACCACCACCCGATCCTTGTCGTCGCCGAACTGCGTGGTCTTGAGCCAGCGCGCGCTCTCGGCCTCGTAGACGACGCCGCGCTGGACGAGCTGCTCGAGCGTCTCGGTCACCGCTCCCGAATGGTGGAGGGTGGACTCGCGAAAAAACAGGTCCAACCTCACGCCGTAGTCGGCCAGATCCCGTCGCTGCGACTCCACCATGCGCTCGAGCGCCTGGTCACGGAACCAGGTCAAAGCCTGCGGGGACTCCAGCGCCGCTCGGCCCTCGGTTTCCGGCAGGGCGGCCGCCAGCTCGTGCAGGTACGCTCCCTGGTATCCGTTCTCCGGAAACGGCCGCGGCCGGCCCATGCGCTCCCCGAAGCGCGCCGCCAACGATTCGCCCAACAGGTCTACCTGGCTCCCCATGTCGTTGACGTAGAACTCCCCTGCCGTCCGATGGCCGGTGGCCTCCAGCAAACGCACCAGAGCCGCACCGACCGCCGCCGCCCGCGCGCTCACCACGTTGAGCGGCCCGGTGGGATTCGCGCTCACGTACTCCACCTGGATCGACTGTCCCTCGCCGCCCCCTGAGCGGCCGAAGGTCTCGCCCTCCGCCCGGATCCGGCCGGGGAGCCACCCCAGGAAGGCCGGGCTGTACCGGAAGTTGAGGAACCCTGGGCCCGCCACCTCCACCGACGAAAACCGCTCGGCATCCCGGGGGAAGGCGGCCGCCAGCAACTCGGCCACGGCGCGTGGCGCCCGGCCGGTCTCGCGGGCCAGGATCAACGGCAGGTTGGTGGTCCAGTCGCCGTGAGCCGGGTCGCGGGGGATCGCCAGCTCGATGCGCGCGAGACGCTCGGGCGCGAACAGACCAGTCGCGCGCAGGGCCTCCGCCAAACCCTCAGTCAATTCGGTCCAGACCAAGATCCACCGGGTGGGCGTCGCCCCACAGCCGTTCGAGTAGGTAGTACTCGCGCGTCCGCTCGTGGAACACGTGCACGACCAGCTCGACGTAATCCAACAGCACCCAGCGGCGCCCCGCCAGCCCCTCGACGTGCCATGGCTTGACCCCCTCGCCGCCGAGCTGCTCCTCGACCGACTCGGCGATCGCCTTGACCTGGACCTCGCTGCGCCCCGAAACAATCAGGAAATAGTCCGCCACCCCGTCGAGCTCACGCAGGTCGAGCGCGACCGGGTCCACGGCCTTCTTGGAGACCGCGGCCTCGGCGGCAAGCCGGAGCAGTCCGCGGGCCGACAGGCGAGAGCGGGCGTGTGGACGGGGGGTCAAGACGGGCTCGAGTGGGCGGGCCACCTGAGGTGCCGCCTCGGCTGGGTTCGGAAAAGGCCCGATCGGCTGGGTTGGCTCAGTCGCTCCTCGCTCGATATCGCCGGGCACCACGCGGAGCGTGGTCGGCCACCCTCGCGCTCGTCTGCCCTTCGCTCGGCGTTTCGGACGAGCCTAGCGATCACGCCGGACGGCGTAGTCGATCGCCCGGCCCAACGCCGTGCGAGCGGGGCCCCCGGGTTCGTCGGCCAACAGATCGCGCGCTTCCTCGGCGAGCGCCCAGGCTCGATCGCGCGCGTACGCGAAGCCGCCGCATTTCTCCACCAGACCCTTGAGCTCCTTCCACTGCGCCGCGGACCAACGCCGCCGCAGGGCCAGCGCCTTGAGCTTCCGCCGGTCGGCGTCGCTGGCATCCCTCAGCGCCGCGATCAGCGGCAGGGTGATCTTGCCTTCCGCCAGGTCGGAGCCCACCGGCTTTCCCGTCACCTCGGGGTCCCCGAGATAGTCGAACAGATCGTCCACGATCTGGAACCCCACGCCGACCCGTTCGCCGAAGGCGCGGTACCGGGCGCGCCGGTCCAGGTCACGGCTCCCGCCGTTCAGCCCGGCGCCAATTTCGGCGGCCGCCCCCATCAGCGAGCCGGTCTTGGCCCGGATCAGCTCTCCGTATTGGTTCTCGGTCACGTCCAGATTGCGCGCGTATTGGAACTCCAGCGCCTC
>DASXTP010000119.1:0-5552 GCA_036505355.1 Candidatus Eiseniibacteriota bacterium
CATCGCCAGGCACACCAACCCTTGGCCGCGCACATAGCTCTTGAGCGCGCGGTCCACGGCGTCGCCGACCCCGGCGACTCTCGGGTGCCACGCCTCGGGCATGAAGCGGAGCACGCTCGACCGCACCGCCTCGCGCTCGGCGAGCAGGTAGAAGGTGAGCACCGGCAACACAGCCAGCGAGAACACCTGGATCAGCCCGCCGAAGGCCCGGCCGAGCCAGGTGAGCAGCAGCCCTCCGGCCTGGGGGGCCAGCGAGCTGGCCTGGGCGCGGAGGCCGTCGACCACTGGGTCCACGTAGGCGCTGAGTCCCTGGGCGGCGGCCCAGGCGCGCGTGGCCCCGGCCAGCGACTGGAGGTTGCCGGGGAGGCGCTGCAGGAAGCCGGTGAACTCCGCGGTGAGTCGCGGCACGCCGAAGGAGACCAACCACCCGGCGAGCGCCAACAATCCGAGGATCACGACGCTCGAGGCGGCGCCACGGGATACCCTGCGGCCGCGCGGCAGCCGCAGGCGTCCGATCCCGCTCACCAGCGGATCGAGGGCATAGGCGAGCAGTATGCTGAAGGCGACCAGGATGACGATGCTTCGCAGCGCCCACAGCAGCGCCAGGATCGCCACCGCGGCCAGGCCGAGCCACAGCGGGCGTTGCGACTCGGACGGGTGCCCGCTCGGGGGGGCCGCGGCCATGGCTAGGACGCCTCCTCCAGCTCGACCAAGGTCACGCCTCCCTCCACCATCTCCCCGGCCGCGGCCGCCAAGCGCTTCACGCGGCCGTCGCGCGGGGAGCGGATCACGTGTTCCATCTTCATCGCCTCGATTGCCAGCAACGGCTGGCCGCGGGTGACGACATCGCCCTCGGCAACCCACACCTTGGTCACCATGCCCGGCATCGGCGATTCGAGCGCGCCGCCGCCCGTGGCCGCCGCCCGGCGACGGCCCCCCGCTTCGCGCTCGAGAACGAAGTCCATGTGCCCGATGCGCACGAAACGTCTCGCGCCGGCCGTGGTGACCTCGGCCAGCACCTCCTCCCCCGACGACGACAGTCGCATGCGTCCGTCCTCGAGCCGCTCGATCGCCAGATCGAGCTCCACCCCGTCCACCGTCGTCCGGAAGCGTCCTCCCGGTTGCGGGACGAGGTCCACCGATCGCACTCGGTCGCCGTCGCGCCAATGGCTGCGCATCTATTCGAGCCCCGGCAGTCGCCATCGGCCCGCGGCTCGGAAGGCGTCGGTGCTTCCCGCCCGCGCCGCGCCTGGACCGGGGAAAACGGTGCCGGTCGGGGCCCCATCGCCCATCCACTCGAGCAGGGCGGCCGCCGCCAGGGCCAGCTCCGGCGCCGGGGCTCCCGCCACTGCGGCGAAGGAGGCCAGGAACTCACGCTCGATCCATTCGGTGTCCGCCGCGGCGGCTGCTACGGGACGCGCCCGGACCAACGCTCTCAGGAACGGAAGGTTGGTCATCACGCCGTGCACCAGCGCCTGGTCGAGCGCGGTCGTGAGGCGCGCGAGAGCCTGGTCGCGCGTCCCCCCCGCCGCCACCACCTTGGCGAGGATCGGATCGTAGTGAACCGGCACCGCGTCGCCGGGCTCGATCCCGGCGTCGACGCGCACGAACGGCCCCTGGGGCCAACGCACGCGCAAGGCGGTGCCGGCCTGCGGCAAGAATCCGCGTGCCGCATCCTCGGCGTAGATCCGCACCTCGATCGCGTGGCCGCGGCGCACGATGTCCGATTGGGTGATCGGCAGCCGGCCTGAGGCGGCAACCTCGAGCTGCAGTCGCACCAAGTCGAGCCCGGTCACGATCTCGGTGACCGGATGCTCGACCTGGAGGCGGGTGTTCATCTCCAAGAACCAGAAGTCTTCCCCGGCGAGCAGGAACTCCACCGTCCCCGCCCCGCGGTACTTCAGCTCTCGGGCGATCGCCACCGCGGCGTCCGTCAGGCGATCGCGCAGACCTTCGGTCACGGTCGGCGACGGGCACTCCTCCAGCACCTTCTGGTGGCGCCGCTGCAGCGAGCATTCCCGCTCGAACAGATGGATCGCATGGCCGCGCCCATCACCCAGGACCTGGACCTCTACGTGCCGCGGGCGGTCGAGCCGTTTCTCGAGGTACAGCGACGGGTCGCCGAAGCCCGAGAGCGCGAGCCGCTGGGTGCTGTCGAGCGCCTCGTCGAGCTGGCTGGCGTCCTCGACGACCTGCATGCCTTTGCCCCCACCCCCCAGTGCCGCTTTGACGATCACCGGGTAGCCGAGACGCTGAGCCGCCTTCCGCAAGGCGGCGCGGTCGGCGCCGGTCGCACCCGGCACCACCGGGACACCCGCCTTCTGAGCGATGTCGCGGGCGGTGCGCTTGTCGCCGAGGGCGCGGATCTGCTCGGGGGTGGGACCGATGAACGTGAGCCCCGCCGCCTCGACCGCGGCTGCGAACTCGGCGTTCTCGGCGAGGAACCCGTAGCCGGGGTGAACGGCTTCGGCACCGCTCGCCCGCGCCGCTTGGAGCAGCGCCTCGATGTTCAAGTAGGACGCCTGCGGCTCGGCCGCGCCGAGCAGGCACACCTTGTCGGCCAACCGCGTGTGCCGCGCCCCGCGGTCGACATTTGAGCACACCGCGACCGTCCGCACCCCCAACTCTCGCAGCGTGCAGGCGATGCGGCAGGCGATCTCGCCGCGGTTGGCGATCAGGACTTTGTCGAACATGAGGTGCCCGCGCCGACCCCCGGCAGGCTCAGCCCCGGCTCGATTGCCACGAGGGCTTGCGCTTCTCGAAGAACGCCGTGAGGCCTTCGAGGGCCTCGGCTCCCGAGCGCATCTCGGCCAGCACCCGCGGCAGCCCCGCCCGGTATTCCTCCCAGGCCGAGTCGGCGTACAGCTGGAGCAACGACTTGATGCGCCGCTGGGCGGCCGGTCCGCCGGCGAGCAGTGCCTGCACTCGCTCCTCGACCTTGGCGTCCAGCTCGTGCAGCGGGCAGACGTGCTGCACCAGGTGCACGCGGAAGGCTGTGGCGGCGTCGAAACGCTCCCCGGTCAGCATCAGCTCGCGGGCGTTCCGGTCGCCGAGGCGGCGGATGACGTACGGGCTGATGAGCGCGGGCAGAATCCCGAGACGCACCTCGGTGAGGCCGAACCGGCTGTCCTCGGCGGCGACCGGGATGTCGGTCGCGCAGAGAAGGCCCACCCCACCCCCGTACACGCTGCCGTGGATGCGCCCGACCACCGGCTGAGGCAGGTCGCCGAGTGCGGCGAACATGCGGCCGAGCCGCTGGGCCTCGGCCAGGTTCTCGTCGAAGGAGCGCGCGCCCGACGCTTTCATGGCCCCGATGTCGGCACCGGCGCAGAACGAAGGACCGTGCCCCCCCAGCACCACGATTCGCACGGCCTGATCGTGCGCCAGGCCGTGCAGAGCCTCGGTCAGCTCGGCGCCCATCGCCGGCGACAGGGCGTTGTGTTGCTCGGGCCGGTTGAGCCACACCCGTGCCACGGGGCCGTCCCGGACCACTTCGATCAGCTCAGCCATGGCTCCCTCCGGGCATCCCGCTCACATCCGGAACACGCCGAAGCGCATCTCCGGGATCGGCGCGTTGAGCGTGGCCGACAGCGCCAGCGCCAGGGCGGTGCGCGTCTCGGCCGGATCGAGGATCCCGTCGTCCCACAGACGCGCGGTCGAATAATAGGGGCTTCCTTCCGTTTCGTATTGGTCCAGAATTGGCTGCTTGAAGCTCAGCACTTCCTCGGCAGACATGCTCTTGCCCGCCGCCTCGAGCTGCGCCTGCTTCACCTGCGCCAACACCGAAGCCGCCTGCTCGCCGCCCATCACGCTGATTCGGCTGTTGGGCCACAGGAAGAGGAACCGAGGCTGGTAGGCACGGCCGCACATGCCGTAGTTGCCGGCGCCGAACGAGCCCCCGATGATGAGCGTGATCTTGGGCACCGGGGCGTTGGCCACAGCGTGCACCATCTTGGCGCCGTCCTTGGCGATGCCGCCGTGCTCGTACTGCTTGCCGACGATGAAGCCGCTGATGTTCTGCAGGAACAACAGCGGCACGCGGCGCTGCGCCGCCAGCTCGATGAAGTGGGTCGCCTTGAGCGCGCTCTCGCTGAACAGCACCCCCTGGTTGGCCAGGATTCCCACCGGAATGCCGTGCAGGTGGGCAAAGCCCGTGACCAGGGTGGTCCCGTAGCGCGCCTTGAACTCGTGGAAGCGCGATCCGTCCACCAGGCGGGCGATCAGCTCGCGCACCTCGTAGGGCTGCCGCAGGTCGCGTGGCAGGAGCCCGTAGATCTCCCCGGGATCGTAGCGCGGCGGCTCAGGACTCTCGAGGTCGAGCGTCGCCCCCGATCCGCGACCCAAATGGGCCACGATGTCGCGCGCGATCTCGAGCGCGTGCAAGTCGTCATCGGCCAGATGATCGGCCACGCCGGAGATCCGCGTGTGCACGTCGGCACCGCCCAGCTCCTCTGCCGACACCTCCTCGCCGGTCGCCGCCTTGACCAAGGGCGGGCCACCGAGAAAGATGGTGCCCTGGTTCTTGACGATGACCGCTTCGTCGCTCATCGCCGGCACGTAGGCACCACCGGCCGTGCACGAACCCATCACCACCGCGATCTGCGGCAGCCCGAGCGCCGACATGCGCGCCTGGTTGTAGAAGATTCGGCCGAAGTGGTCGCGGTCGGGGAAGACTTCGGCCTGAAGCGGGAGGAACGCGCCGCCTGAGTCCACCAGATAGATGCAGGGCAGTTGGTTCTCGAGCGCCACCTCCTGCGCTCGGACGTGCTTCTTGACGGTCATCGGGAAGTAGGTGCCGCCCTTCACCGTGGCGTCGTTCGCGACCACCACGAGCTGGCGCCCGCGCACCACTCCGACCCCGGTGACGAGCCCCGCGCCCGGCGCCTCGCCGTCGTAGAGCCCGTTGGCGGCCAGCGGCGACAGCTCGAGGAAGCCGGTGCCCGGGTCGAGCAGCCTCTCGATGCGGTCGCGGACGAACAGCTTGCCCCGCGACTGGTGTCGCGCCACCCACTCCGCACCCCCACCGAGCTTGAGCTGCTCGAGCCGTTCCTTGAGCCCGGCCGCCAGAGCCCGATGGTGCTCGGCGTTGGCTTTGAACTCGGCGCAACTCGTGTCGAGGTGGGACTCGATTCGCTCCATGCCGACCTCATGGGTGGAAAATGGCGGGGAAGATATAGCAGAGGGCGGCACGGGTTCCCACTGGCGGGGGCGGCGGTGTCGGGGTCGCCTCCGCGCGCGGCGCCGCCCGATGTTGGCGACTGGGCTTTCACCCCCGCTTGCTGGTGATCGAAGGCCCAGCGTAGCTTTCGACCCGCGACGGGCGTCGCAGCACCTCTGGATCTTGCTGTTAACTCCGTCGCCATGGGGGTAGAGGATCCGCTATCTGGAATGCACCCAGTGGGTGACGGGGACGGGGGCGCCGCAATGGACCGCCGGCGGCGTGCTGCTGTGCAACAACGGGAGCTTCGATGCCAACCCCGTGATCGCGTTGGACGGGACGGGCGGGGCGATCGTCAGCTTCCGCAACGGCTCTGGCGGCGTGGACGCGGTTC
>DASXTP010000120.1:0-8089 GCA_036505355.1 Candidatus Eiseniibacteriota bacterium
ACGCTTCGAGCGCCGTGGCCCAATCGCCGTCGCGCACGGCCTGGAGACCTTCGAGCCACCGACCGCGAGCGGGGGAATCGGGCCACTCGTCCGGACGATCCAGCCGCGCCACCATTCCGGCGAGACTTTCCAGCGCCGCCACGCGGTCGACGAGGCCGGGTTCATCCTCTAGCCCTTGCAGCGTGTCCTCCACCGCCGAGGGCTCGGTGTGCAACAGAGCCTCGGCAAGCGCCACGCGCGCCTCTCGGTTCGGGGACTCGGCGGCGATCACGCCGCGCAGGGTCTCCGCGGCCTCGGCGAACGCGCCGCGCGCAATTTGCTCGCGTCCCCGCGCGACCTCGGCCGCACGCGGCGACGGCAGTGCTTCTTCCAGCCAGCGCCGCACCTCGGGCTCGGGCAGGGCGCCGATGAACTGGTCGACCGGCCGGCCGTCCACGAACAACATGACGTTGGGGATGCTCCGGATCCCGTAGGTCTCCGCGACGTCCGGATGCTGCTCGGTGTCGAGCTTGGCCAGCACCCAGCGTCCGCCGGCCTCTGCGGCAAGTCGCTCGAGCGTCGGTCCCAGCACTCGGCACGGCCCGCACCAGGACGCCCAGAAATCGACCAACACCGGGACGGTGCGGCTCCGCTCGAGGACTTCGGTCTCGAAGTTCGTGACGTCGTGGTTCATCGGCATCGCCTGCGTCGTCGCGAGGGGCTCGGTTGGCCGTGAGGAACATGGCCCCACTCCCTCCCGGGCGGTCGCCTACACCCGCGCCAGCTTCCGATACTTGATGCGGTGCGGCTGGTCGGCCTCGGCGCCGAGCCTCGAGCGGCGGTGGGCTTCGTAGTCCTGGTAGTTGCCTTCGAACCACACCACCTCCGAGTCGCCTTCGAAGGCCAACATGTGGGTGGCGATGCGGTCCAGGAACCAGCGGTCGTGAGAGATGACCGCCACGCAGCCGGCGAACTCGAGCAGTGCCTCCTCCAGCGCACGCAGCGTGTCGACGTCGAGGTCGTTGGTGGGCTCGTCGAGCAGCAGCACGTTGGCGCCGCTAGTGAGCATGCGGGCCAGGTGCACGCGGTTGCGCTCGCCTCCCGAGAGGTCTTTGACGCGCTTCTGCTGATCCGAGCCCTTGAAGTTGAAGCCGGCGACGTAGGAGCGCGAGTTGACGCTGCGCTTGCCGAGCTCGAGCGTGTCCTTGCCGCCGGTGATCGACTCCCACACGGTTGCCCCCGGGGGCAGCGCGTCGCGGCTCTGGTCCACGTAGGCGAGCTTCACTGTGTCGCCGATCCGGAGCGTCCCCGAGTCTGGCTTCTCCTGGTCGGTGATCATGCGGAACAGCGTGGTCTTGCCGGCGCCGTTGGGTCCAATCACGCCCACGATTCCAGCGGGCGGGAGCTTGAACGACAGGTTCTCGATCAGCAGGTTGTCGCCATAGCCCTTGCGCAGGCCCTCGGTCTCGATCACCACTTGGCCAAGCCGCGGGCCCGGGGGGATGTAGATCTCGACGTTCTCGATCTGCTCCCGGCCCTCCTCGGCCAGCAGTTTTTCATAGGCGGCGAGCCGCGCCTTGCCCTTGGCCTGACGTGCCCGGGGCGCCAGGCGCACCCATTCCAGCTCGCGCTCGAGCGTGCGCTGGCGAGCGCTTTCGGTCTTCTCTTCCTGGGAGAGCCGCACCCGCTTCTGCTCGAGCCACGAGGAATAGTTGCCCTCCCATGGGATCCCCGCCCCGCGGTCGAGTTCCAGGATCCAGCCGGCGACGTTGTCCAAGAAATAGCGGTCGTGGGTCACCGCCACCACCGTGCCCGGATACTCCTTGAGGAAGCGCTCGAGCCAGGCCACCGACTCAGCGTCGAGGTGGTTGGTCGGCTCGTCGAGCAGGAGCAGGTCGGGTCGCGACAAGAGCAGCCGGCACAGGGCCACGCGGCGCCGTTCGCCGCCCGAGATCTTGGCGACGTCGGCATCGGGCGGCGGGCAGCGCAAGGCGTCCATGGCGATTTCGAGCTGGCGGTCCAAGTCCCACAAGTTCCCCGCGTCCATCTGGTCCTGAACCTTGGCCTGCTCTTCCAGCAGCTTGGCCATCTCGTCTTCGCTCATCGGCTCGGCGAAGCGGGCGCTGATCTCGTTCCAGCGTCGGACGATCGTCATGCGGTCGGCGATCCCGTCCTGCACGTTCTCGAGCGCGGTCTTCTTGGGGTCGAGCAGCGGCTCCTGCGGCAGGAAGCCCACCGTGAACCCCTTGCCGAGGAAGGCTTCCCCGAGGAAGTCGGGATCGAGGCCGGCCATGATCTTGAGCAGCGAGCTCTTACCGGCGCCGTTCATCCCCAGCACGCCGATCTTGGCGCCGAAGAAGAACGACAGCCAGATCCCCTTCAGGATCTCGCGCTTGGGGGGGACCACCTTGCGGAGGTCCTTCATGGTGTAGATGAACTCGGGCATGTGCCTCGGGACGACGTCGGCCGGACCGGCGTGGATTCGGGCGCGGCCGGTCAAGATGCGGGAAGCGTCCCGGCGATGCAAGTGGCCCACCCTCGCGTCGCCCCGGAGCGTGAACTCCAACTTGCCCCTAGGAAAGTTCGACAAACCAGGTAGAACTTACAAGAACTTCCTGGAATTCTTCGAAATTCGCCCACCGCCTGCGACGCAATCGTGCGGACTTACGGTGGCCCATGTCGCGGCGCGGTGTTTGCCATGGCATCCTGCGGGGGGCGTGGCGGGCCCAGGACGTGCGGCCCGTCCTCCGCGAACCGGTGAAGATGCCGAGATCGCAGGGTCCTTGGCCGCGCCCCTGACTAACCTTAGTCCCGGTACGGTGAAGGGGAGCGAACGCGGTTGGCTGAGCGAGTTCGTAACCACCGTGCCTGATGTCCGCGCCAGAGCTGCCGTACAGCCAGCGAAGCCGAGCGTCGTAACTGGTGGCGGATCTTGCCGGGCGGGGCTCAAGCCCCGCCCGGCGCTGCGTTTCCGGAGCGAATCGTAAGGCGCTAGCCTTCTGGCTTGCTATTGCGCTTGGCCCTGGGCGGCTTCTGGCCGGGAAGCGTTGGCTCGGGCTGCCGACGTTGTCGCTCAGCCCACTCGTCGAAGGCTCGCTGCTCGACCTGGTGCCGTCGCCTAAGAGTGTCGGGCGCGACCCCGGCGGGCATGCGCCGCAGCTCGCGCCGCTGCACGACATCGAGGCGGCGTTGTTCGTGTCGCAGGTAGGACTCCAGCCGACGCTGCCGCTGTGCCTCCTGCGCTCGCATCGAAGCTTCGGGCAGGACCCGCGGCTTGGGGAGCGGGGTCACCTGGGGCTGCTGCGCTCGAGGCGGTTCGATCGCGGGCCGAAACAGCCCAAGGGATCCACCTTTGACCTCGCCGCCACGGCTCAACTGCCGGGAGGCGAGGTCCTTGACGTGGAGGCGAGCGACGGGACGGCCAACCGCCTTTTCCACCCACCCCACGTCGGGGCCGCGGTTCACCGGCCGGCGATCGAGCTGGCCGTAGCCCGCCATCGGCTTGGTGAGGCCGATCAAGGTCACGTTGCGGGGCAACGGAACCACGCGACGGTGCAGGCCGCGATCCAGGATCCAACGCGGCCCGACGAAGCACCAGCGCTGGGCATCGAGGTCGCGATCAAGGTCCGGGCCGCCGTAGCTCAGGCCTGCGCCCGCTTGCCACTGGGCACTCGGCGGCAGTGGCGCCCAACCGACCCAATCGTCGCTCCAGCGCCAGGCCACCCAGGCGGGTCCCCACACGTCGTCGGGTACCCAGACCCAGCCGTAGACCGGATCGGCCAGCCACCGACCGTAGTGAAACGGCGCCCATCCCCAGGGCTCGAACGAGACCCAAGTCCAACCGTACTCGGTGTAGGCCCAGTACCCATCGTTGTACGGCCGCCACCCGATCGGGGCGTACGGCGACCAGACCCAGCCGTAGGACCCGTACTGAAACCAGCGTCCATACGGAGCCAGGTCGTCGTAGAAGGGTGAACCCTCGGCCGCGCCCCGTACGCTGCTCGGCGCCCGCTCGCTCTCGTAGTACGACGCCGCGCAGCCCGTCACGCCGAGCAGCAAAAGCGCGATGATCCCACTTCTCACCCAAGACCCGTTCATCAAGGACCCCCGCGGCCTCGTTTCCTTGCCTTTGTGATGCCGCCCAGCGGCGATCGCGCCAGATCGAATCCAGGCCGGCGAGCCTGGCCGGACGGCGCCGTCAACGGATGGACAAGTCCTCACTTCGCCCTCGGGCCGGCCGCATCGTTCAGAGCCCGGGGCGCTTCCCGCGGTCCGCGATGCTCCGCGGCTCAGCGCGGTTCGCTCGAGCCCTCGGGGAGCGGCGACGCATACCAGTCCACGCGACGGGTGAGAAACATGATGACCGCCAGGATCAGGAACAATCCGATCGAGCCGACCAGCAGCGCATAATCTTCGTTGGTCAGCAGCACGTAGAGATAGCCATAGAGGGCGACGACGACGGCGGCGAGGGTGCCCGCGCGCCACACCGTCCTCAGGACCGAGATGCTGTAGGCGGCCACCATGCCGACGATGGCGAGCGACGCCAGGGCGTACGCCGGACTGAACCCGAGGTGCTCCGCCAGGGACAGCTCCAGCAGATAGAACAGACACAGCGCCGCACCCAACAACAGGTACTGGATGGGGTGGACGCGGAGACGCGCCAACACCTCGGTGAGCCAGATGCTGGCGAAGGTGAGGAGGATGAAGAGTCCGGCGAACTTGACGCTGCGCTCGGCCATGCGGTGCTCGTCCACCGGCGCGATCAGGTCAACGCCGAATCGCGAGGCCTCGATGACGCGCGGTTCCACCGATCCGGCCAGCCATGCCTGCGGGTAGTTTCGTCCCAGGAACGGGATGCTCCAGGTTGCCGTGAAGCCGTGGGACGAGACGTCGCGCCGCGAAGGAAGCCAGTTGCCCTGGAAGCTGGGACTTTCCCAGTTCGAGCTGAGCTCGACCGAGGTCTGCCCGCCGAAGGGGGTGAAATAGGCGCCGACGCTGCCGTTCAGCTCGACCGGAAACGAAAACTCGAGCGACTCCTCCTTAGCCCCCACGCCGACGACGGCGTGGATCCCGCTCAAGGAGTCCAGGTACGGATCGGGACCGGTGCCAGGCAGGAAGCCGACCCGGCGTCCGTTCCACCTCAGTGCCGGCTGCTCCTGGACGGCTCGGACGTCACTGATGCCGACCACCAACCGAGCCTTGCCCCAGTCGACATCCGGCTCGCCGATGTTCCACTCCCGGAAGCTGGGTCGTGCGAAGGCGCCCTCGAGCGCCAGCGAGGCCCGGTACACCGGCACGGTGTAGATGCCGCGGCTCCGCGACTCGCCGGCGACGCGGCCCCGAATGGCGAGCCGTTCGGGCAAGAACGTGGCGTAGCGCAGCTCGGTGTGGGTGATGGTCTTGCCGTGGTCGCCAGTCTCGGTCCAGCGATGCGTATAGGGGATGACCAACGCCGGACCGGTGATCACCTGCCGGCGCCCCCACTTCGCCGAGACATCCTCGATCGCTTCCTGGCGCCGCATCCGACGCTCGGCGATCACACCCCCGATCATGAGGATCGGGACCAGCAGCACCAAGACCAGGAAGATGACGAGAAGCAGCCGCCAGGCCTGCGAGGGGTGAAACCAGCTTCCCTGGACTGGGTTCTGCACGTAGAGGTCCCTCCGCGACACAGCTCGACGCGGGTTATCGGTCGGCGAGTGTACCGCCTAAAGGGACTACGACGTCACGGTCGCGCTCGAGCGATTCTTGCGCCGCATCAGCCACCACACGAGGAGCGCGAGCAGCGCAAAGGGCACCAGCGGGAAGAAGAAGATCAGCGCCCCGAAGCCGAAGATCACCGCTCCCAGCACGCCAAAGAGGAGCAGAACCGGCAGCCACAGCAGCATGGCGATCCCGCGGAGCGCGAGCCCGAGGATCTTGAACGGCAGGAGGACGACCCACAGGACCATGGCGAGCACGCCAAGTACCAGCACCCCGGCGAAGCCCAGGGCCGCCAGCGTTAGAAACGAGAACACGTGCGGTTCTCCCTTCATTCCAGCCCCGGGGATCGGCCCGGCCTTAATAGTCGGGTGCTCGCCTCCGGGGCGGGTGTGCCTCATTCTACGCCGATACTCGCTCGCGGGTTGCCGTCCTCTGTGCCTCGCGCGGCCAGCAGGGCCGACTCGCGGGTCCAGCGTGCCCGGCTTTGCCCTCATCCCGCCCCGAGCCCGTGCCTAGTCGCGCTTCCGCCATACAGTTGCTAGGATGGCCGTCCAAGCGGCCGGCAGGGCTGGATCCAGGCTGGAGGAAGAACATGGCGACCACTCGGATCACCGTAATGAACAACGGCTCGCTGCGAATCGAAGGCGATTTCGAGATCGCCGACCAGGAGGGCCGAATCTTCGGGCTCGCCGGGCGGATCCGCGTCTCGCTATGTCGCTGCGGCAACTCGCAGAACAAACCGTTCTGCGACAGCACCCACAAGACCTGCAGCTTCGAGTCGGTGGTGGTGGCGCGCGACCTGGCGCCGCCGGCTCCCAAGCCGGCGGCCTGACGCCGCGGGCGGCGTGATGGCCTGGGGCACGCGGTCGCGTGGGCGTTGCCGATCCGGGGCGCGCGCATGAAAGTACGCTCGATTCTGGTGGGGCTCCTGATCACGCTGGGTGCGGCGCTGTGCGTGCGGCTCGGCTTCTGGCAGCTTTCCCGCTGGCATGAGAAGCAGGCCATCAACGCCGCGGTGCGGGCGGCGATCGCCGCCCCGCCCATCCTGCTGGCAGCCGAGCCTGCAGCACCGGAGCAGGTCCGCGATCGCCGGATCGAGGCGCACGGCCGGTTCGACGAGTCGCTCCAGATCTTGCTCGGCGCCCGGCCGCGCGACGGGGCGCCGGGGATCGAGGTGGTGACGCCGCTCAAGCTCGACGGCGGGCAAGCCGCGGTGCTCGTCAATCGCGGCTGGCTCTATTCGGCCGACGCCGCCACCGCCCGGCCGCAGGAATACCCGGAGCCCGGCGACCTGCGCATCCGCGGCTTGGCCGAGCCCCTGCCGCGGGGTCTCGGCGGCCCGGCGGTGCGCGTCCTCGAGCGCGATTCGGTGACCTTGTACTCGGCGCGCTGGCTCGACCGAGACACGCTCGCGCGCCTCATGCCCTATCCGATCGCGCCCTACGTCCTGAGGCAGACCCCCGGACCCGGCGTGCCATCGCAACCGGTGCGCAGGCTACCCCGACCCGCCAACGAGGCCATGCATCTGAGCTATGCGGTGCAGTGGTTTGTGTTCGCCGTGATCTTGGTCGTGGGCTCGTGCGCGCTCGCCTGGTCTCGCGGGCGCCGTTCCGCCGCTCCCGACCCGACCTGACGCCCCATGGGTTCGCCACGCCACCCGTCCTGCTCCCCTCGATCGGAGTTGATCCGATGCCAGACCGCCCCACGATCCGCACTCTCGGCCTCCTGATGCTCGGCTTGCTCTCTTTTCTCCCCACCGCCAAGGCGGCCCCGGTCGACGACCTGGCCCGGCTCTGCGACGAGTACTGGGAGGGCTATCTGCGCGCCAACCCGACCGCGGCGACCGCGATCGGCGACCGCCGCTTCGACGACCGGCTCGACGACATCACGCCCGCCGGGATCGCGCGCGAGCAGCGGCGGCTCGAGAGCGTGCTCGCCCGCGCCCGTTCCCTGGACGATCAGGCTCTCGATTCCGGCGGCCGGCTGACCCGCGCGGCGCTGATCGAGGAAGTGGAAGGCCAAATCGCGCGAGCGTCGTGCGGGTTCGAGGAGTGGGTAATCGATCCGCTGGGTGGGCCGCAGGTCGAGTTCATGAACCTCGCCGACTACACCACGATCGACTCGCCGCAGGATGCAGCCCGCTACGTCAGGCGATGCCGGCTGATGGGGCATTATCTCGACGACCACATCGCCAACCTGAAGTCCGGCCTCGCCCAGGGCAAGACCTCGAGCCGGGACGCGGTGCGCAAGACGGTGGATCAGCTCGATGCGCTCACCTCGCGCTCGATCGACGAGTGGGCGATCCTGGCCCCGTCCAAAGCCGAGCACGCAAAGTGGAGCGCCTCCGATCGGACCCGGTTTCGCGGCGACCTCACGGCGGTGGTGCGTGACGGCGTACGGCCCGCCC
>DASXTP010000121.1:0-2110 GCA_036505355.1 Candidatus Eiseniibacteriota bacterium
CAGCACCACGCGAGCGGGCGCGCCGTCCGCCCCTGCGACCCGCAAGGGAAGGCACGTCATGTCGTACTCGCCCGGCTCGACCTGGGAGAGGTCCAGCCCCTCCACCACCACCACTCCCGCTTCGAGCAGCGTGTGATGGGCGGGATGGTCCTTGCTCGCGTGGCGATCGATCGAAAGGTAGTCGATGCCGACGAGCTTGAGGCCCGCCTGGGCCAGGTACGTCGCCGCGTCGGCGGTCAGGTAGACGAAATCCTCGTGAAACCTCGGCTGGCGCAGCGCTCCGGAGTTGCGCGTCTTGATGAGCAGCCGGATGTCGTCCCGCAGGTCGAGCGCCTCGAGGTGCTCGCGACCGATCGCATCGCGCACGGGCACGGTGACGACGCGGGCCTTGCCGATCAGGATCTCGAGCGGCAGCTCGTCCACGGTCGTCCCGTCGGCCACGAAATGGAAGGGGGCGTCGACGTGGGTCCCCGCGTGCGAGCCCAGGCTCAGGCGGCTCAGGTTGCAGTGCTGGCCGTCGGCCATGCGCTGGGTGAACTCCAGCCGGAAGGCCGGGTCGCCGGGCCAGACAGGCAGGTCCGCCGAAAGGGGTACGGTCACGTCGATGATCTTGCTCATAGGGCTAGGAGCGTGTCCCGGTAACTATGGAGGACACGCTCCTAAAATGAGGACCCGAAGACACGTACCCACGTTGCATTCTCCTGCGCGGCCCGAAGAGCCGCTCTAGGATCCGTCCTCCGTCTAGCGGACGGACTCCTGTGCCGGGAAAGGATCCTGTTGCGCGAACACGTCTTATAGCGTTGCGCGAACACGTCTTATAGCATAGAAAAGACCAGTCTTGACAGGGTTGCGGGGGCCTGCTAGCGTGAAACAGCAGGAGCGCTCTTTGAAGCTCGGTCGCTTGTCCCGTAGCACATCAGTCCTTCTGTTCGCGCTCCTGGCGAGGACCGCCTCTGCGGCCAGCCTCGCCGAGGGCGGCCTCACCGGGCTCGTCGAGGACACCCGCGGGGCGCCGGTCGCGGGCGCGGTGATCTCGCTCTTTGGCAGGGGCGTGGGCGGGGCAGGCCTCGTAGCCCTCTCCGACGCCGCCGGTCGCTTCTCGCTCCCCTCGGTGCCCGCGGGCTCCTACACGCTCCGGGCCCTGGGTTCCGGTCACTTGCCGGCGCCGGCGCGCCACATCACCGTGCTTCCGAACCGTGAAGCGAACTTCACGGTCAGCCTCACACCGGTCGGAGACGAGAAAGCGGCGGCGGTGGCCGAAGCCAGGGCCCAGGCCGAAGGCAAGGACGACGCGCCCTCGCTCGCGGAGCTGCGCTGGCTGCTGCGGCACAAGCGGCGGTCGGTTCTGGAGACCCGCGAGCCGGAAGCCGTGGGGGCCACGACCGACGCCACTGCTCCCGAGCCGTCGCGGCTGCTTGCGTCGCTGGTGCCCGACCTGGTCGGCACCGTGGAGGTGATGGCCAACCCCATCCCCGCCGAAGACGGGCTCGAGCCCGCCAACAGCTACAGCGTTCTCCGGCTCAAGGGACGGATTGCCAATGCCGGCCAGTGGAGCCTCGGCGGCTTGGTGGCCGAGAGCCAGAGCGCGAGCTGGCGCATGGCGGCCGAGTTCGTGTTCGAGCCGGGCGGCGGACACACGATGCAAGCGGGCATGGGCTACGGCACCCGGCCCTTGCGGCCGTTCGCTCCCGGCGAGCGGTCCCCGGCCCGCGGGCACGGCGTCGGCGCCGCTTTCCTCGCGGATGAGTGGCAGATCGCCGATAAGGTCACCACGCGGCTCGGTGGCCGATTCAGCTACATCGGCTTCCTGCGTGACTCCAACCACTTCGATCCGCAGGTTTCGGTCGTGGTCCTCGGGGAGGATCACAGCCGCATCACCGCGACCGTCGAGGCGCGCACACTCGCCCCCGGGGGGGACCTGCTGACGCTGTCCACCCTGGCCACCGCGCCCGCCGTGGCCTTTGCGTTCATCGACGACTCGCTGCGGCCTGAGCGCGCGACACGGCTCGAGCTGGCGGTGGACCAGAGCTTCGGCCCCACCACCATAGGCGCCCACACGTTCTACGAAAACGTGAACCATCAGCTCGGAAACTCCTACCAGGGCCCTCGC
>DASXTP010000122.1:0-2873 GCA_036505355.1 Candidatus Eiseniibacteriota bacterium
GCCGGATCGTTTCGAGCCGCGCAGGTAGCCGACGAGGCCGAAGCTGACCGGGATGTAGGAGTTCTCCAAGTCGGACCTTGGGCACTGCCCGTCGAAGCATCGATTCGAGACGCTGCCCACGTCGTTGTGGATGTAGCCCACGTCCCCCTGACCTCGAGGTGATTGATCATGTGCTTGCTCAATCCGAACATGGTCAGGCCAGTTGGTGCGGAGGCTCCTTCGATGCGCCCTGCACCGATGGAGTAGTCGAGCGAGCCGGCTCGCGCCTGCGAGGAGCCCGTAACCAACCAGGCTAGGGAACAAGCGATCGAGATCAACAACGAGCTTTTCATCTTTCATTCCCTCACCCGGTCAGGGACTCCAGACTTTCGTGAGTTGCTTCCTCCGGCTCCCGTCCAGGTTCATCATCGTGACGACGCCGCTCGCGCCCGTCGAGTCGAGCCCGACGAAGACCGTCTTCTGAGAGGCGGCCCGGCTCAGGTCGAATGGGAAGCCGAACTGCACCCGGGGATCACCGAGGCTCACCGGCCACCGCCTGAGCCCCGCGCCATCCGCGTTCACGACCCAGGTCGTCCGGTTGGGCGTCTCGGGTGGGCACGGGTTCGAGACGAAGCTGAAGAAAATCATGCGGCCGTCGGTGGACCACTGCGGCTCCTGCGCCCATCCGTGCATGCGAGTCAGCCGCCGGAACGTGCCGTTGCTGCCGACGACGTGGATGTCGGAGACGCCCTGGGCCGGACCCGTGGTGCTCTGCTCAAGCAGCGGCACCGAGAAGACGATCTTGCTGCCCGTCGGGGGAGTACCTGGCCGGCCCGCGAATCCACGTACCATGCCCCTCGGTGAGGAACGGGCGCTCGGTGCGCGTGGCCTTGTCGATGACGTAGAGGCCGCCGAGCGGGTCGCCGAAGTGGGATTGAGGGCCAGCCCAGACGAAGCGGCTGGCCCCACGAATTCGCACCGCGGCTATCGGCTCAACTTCACCTGGGCCCGGGCCGTGCCCGGGGGCGCCAGCACCATGTCGCCGGTCGCCGCGCGGCGGAGGGGCGGCGACGGCGACTCCGCCACCCGGCTTCCGGGAGGCAAGTGGAGAGCGGTCCACACCGGAACCGGAGTCCAACGCCACTCAGCGGACCCGCCGCGGCGCCGGAACTCGAGGTCGATGAGCCCCCAGTAGGTGGGGGCGTCCCGCACCCGGGCGCGCCGCCACCACGCCGCTCGCGCCCCGAGCGTGAGCTGCAGCGTATCGCCGTCGTCGAAGACCAGCGTGTTGCGCAGCAGAGATACCAGGGCGGCCGCGGCGGTTGGGTGTGGGAGCAGGTTGCGGCCGAAGTCCCCCCGTCGGGAGAACAGCTCCCCGGCGGCGCCGCTCGCGCTCCGCCACAAAAGCAGGGCTTCGAGCACGCTGTCAGCGGCCGACCGCTCACCGGCCAGCAGCGCCCAGGTACCCAGATCGGCCCCCAGGTAGTAGTGGAGCGAGTCGGTGTCGCCGTAGGTGACGAGACCTGGGCCGCCGGCCACGCTCCAGACGCGCCTCGCCAACGAGCGCAGTCGCGGGTGGTGGGCGGGCAGCGCGACGCAAGGCCAGCCCACGGCGAGGTTGCCCCAGTCCCTGCCCACCTCCTGCCACGAGGGTGGCACGTCCGGGGAGGTCGTCCGCGCGAGCGCCCGTTCGAAATCCTGGGCATACCGTTCGCGCGAGGCGTCCACGGAGTCCGCGCGTGACCTGAGTCCGCTGGCGCGCAGCAACCTGGCCGCGGCGCGGTAGCCCGCGATCGACCAAGCATCGGTGCCCACGAGCTGCGCTCGCACCAGCTCGGCGTCGCGAGGGTCGGCGTAGGGCATCATGGCGCCGAACACCCAGCGGGATTTGCGACCCCATTCGAGTTGGGACTCGCACCACGCCCAAGCGCGCCACGCCGCGTCGGCGTAGCGCGACAGCGAATCGTCCGCGGTCGGACGCAGCAGGACCTGCTGGAACGCCCACAGCGCCTGTCCGGTGCCGTCCGGCTGGCCCCGTTGCGACAGGAACGCGCCCTGCGGCCACTGGAAGTCGGCCAGCCCTTGGACCAGCTGGCGCGCGACCGCGGTGTGGCCCGTGACCGCCAGGGCCTGTGCCACCCGCGCGCCGTCGCGCAGCCACACGTCGCGGTACTGAAACAGTCCGCCGATCGGGACCCAGCGGGGCCCCCGACGTTCACGGCACGACAGCATCACGATGCGCGCGGCGCGCAGCGCCGCCTCGACTCGTGAGTCTCCCAGCTCGAAACGAGTCGCCCGGTCGAGCTCGCGCTCCCAGTAGCGTCGCGCCTCATCCACCCAGCGTCCGTGCGAGCGATCTGCGGCGCGGGCCAGCTCTCGGTTCAGCGTCGGGTAGGCCGGGAGCACGATCCGCAACGAGCGCGAGGCGCGGGGAGCGAGCCGCCAGGATTCGCGCAGCTCGGGCCCGGCGTGGGCCCCTGGACTCCAGCCGTAGCAGGTGTCGGCGGAGTTTCCCGATCCCCAATGGAGCGGCGGCGAGGACGCCTCGGGTGGTGCGTCGAAAGCCACGAACGTGGGGTCGGCCCCGGGAGGCTCGAGGGTCCACACGATCGCGGCGTCGCACGGATCCGTGCCCTGGTTGGTGGCCCGGGCGACCATCGAGACCAGCAGCCCGGAGTCGCGGCGTGCCGGCTCCGGTAGGGCAACCGCTTCGAAGTCCCAGCGTACGCCGCCTCCGCGTCGCGTCCACCGCGCCACCGGCAGCCAGCGCCCGGAAAAGGCAATGCGCCGGGGGGCCCGGCCAGCTCGCCGTCCGCCGTCGGCCACATGCGTACCTTCCACTCACCGTTGTAGAGATCCCCTTCGGGTGTGATCTGGAAGGCTCGGGTGGCCCC
>DASXTP010000123.1:0-1636 GCA_036505355.1 Candidatus Eiseniibacteriota bacterium
GCCGCTCCATAGCGACCGGTTCGGGATCGAGCCGGAGATCACCGCCAAGCTGTTCAAGCGCGGGGCGCGCGTCTACGAGATCCCGATCACCTACGAGGGCCGCGACTACGCCGAGGGCAAGAAGATCACCTGGAGGGACGGTTTCCCGGCGCTGTGGGCGCTCATCAAGTATCGGTTCGTGGACTGACGGCCGACGTGCACCGGTGGAGGGCCCGCGGGCATCACGTCGCATTCGTCGCGATCGGCCTGGGCATCTCGACGGCGCGGGCGGCAGGACCCGCCGAGCAGGTTCCGGCGGGCCTGTCGGTGACCGCTGTGGTCGATCGGGACCGGATCGCCGCCGGAGAGTCCTTCGCCTTCTGGGTGACGTTCGAGAACAGGACGGGAGCGGCCTTGACCGGCCTGCGGTTCGTGGGCCTGTCCGTTCCGGTCGGTCTGGCGCGGACCGGAAAATGCTGGTCCGGCGACCTCCCGAATTGTGCGCTTGGGGCGAGCGCGGGAAGCGGGCTGCCCAGCACCATCTCGGCGGGCGGTGCCGCCACCGTGAGCGCGGAGCTCCAGGCCGACAGCCGACCCGGCCGCCATGTCGCGGTTGCGGTGTACCGGTGGCAGGCCGCCGACGGCACCGAGCGGCGGGGCGCGGTCGTGATCGGTCCGGTCGAGGTGATTCCTTCGCCCTGGCAGAAGCTCAAGGAGGATTGGCTGTCCGCGCTGAAGGACCTGGTCCTCCCACTGGCGCTCGTGTTCGTCGGGTGGCGGCTGAAGACGATCGAGCTGCGACGGGCGGAGACGCAGCAGACCTGGACGACGATGCTGACGAAGAGCCACCAGAACGCCGAGAAGCATTACCTCCCGATCACGCAATCGACGAGCCGTTGGCCTCTCAGCGTGGCGAAACTGCAAGCGGCGGTCGCGCGGCACAAGGCAGCAGAGGAGATAGAACGCGCTCTCGATGAGGCCTTCTTCGACTTCCTTCTGCTGGTCCGCAAGGCGCGCGAACTGTCTCAGGAGATCGGCGGCCTCTACTTCAAGGACCGGCTGGGGGAGAGTCTCGCCAGCCGGTGCTGGGTGGTCTTCAAGCTACGGCACGAGGCGCGCTTTGGCCGGGAGGGCGTTCGGGGTCGCGAGGAGCTGGCGTGGGCCATGGACCAGATGACGACGCGCGAGAGCTTTGCCGAGTTCGCCGCGAAGCTGTCGGAGACTCGGAAGGACCGCAGGGGGCGCGTCAGGCTCGCTCGCCGGGCCGGACGCCTGGGAAGGCTTCGCGAGAGTGCGCGGCGATGGTTCCTGCGGGACCCGGGCGCCGGTGACATCGAACTCGACCTGCTCCTCACGAAGCTCTTCGGGGCCATCCTCGACTACGAGATGAACCGGCCATACCAGCACTGGTATGGGGCAGCGGAGCGGTTTCCGTTGGACGACTTCGAAGGAGTGCGGGTCGCGCTCGACACGAGAGCGAGCACCCTTCGCGACGACATCGAGGAGGTCCGCGACGAGCTCGACCGGTACATCCGAAACAACTGGAGCTGGTGGCGCTCGCTGGTCCGATCCGGAAGGGCACGTCTGGCGGCGGTGCGTCGGCGCTCGAACCCCACACCCGAGGCCGTGCGCGGGAAGAGGGAGCTTACTCGATGAT
>DASXTP010000124.1:0-12546 GCA_036505355.1 Candidatus Eiseniibacteriota bacterium
GCACCGGTGCCAACCCGTACGCGGCGATTTCCGCCGGTGTCTCGGCGTTGTGGGGCCCGGCGCATGGCGGCGCCAACGAGGCCGTGCTCGCGATGCTGGAGGAGATCGGCACCGTCGAGAACATCCCCAAGTACGTGGCCATGGCCAAGGACAAGAACAGCCATTTCCGCCTGATGGGTTTCGGCCATCGCGTGTACAAGAACTTCGATCCGCGCGCGAAGATCATCCGCGCCGCCTGCCACAAGGTGCTGGCGAAGCTCGGGAAGACCGACAACCCGCTGTTCGAACTCGCGCTGAAGCTCGAGGAGATCGCGCTCAAGGACGAGTACTTCATCAGCCGCAAGCTCTACCCGAACGTCGATTTCTACTCGGGCATCATCTACAAGGCGATGGGTATCCCGGTGAACATGTTCACGGTGATGTTCGCGATCGGCCGGATGCCCGGCTGGGTCGCGCAGTGGCTCGAGATGCGCTACGACCCGGCGACCCGCATCGCCCGGCCCCGGCAGATCTACACCGGACCGGCGCAGCGGGTCTACGTGCCGATGGAGCGTCGCGGCCGGTAGCGTCTCGAGGAGCCGAGCCGCGGAGCGGGCCGCGATGGCCCGCTCCGCCTTCACCCCTCGGTGTGGCACTGCGCGCACACCGCCTTGGCCGGCCGTGGATCGCCCGATCCGGCGCCAGCGTGGCAACTCGCGCATTCGAGGCCTTGTTCGAGGTGCGGGGTGTGCGAGAACTCGCCTCGGAAGCTGGTCACCGTACGGCCGGTGACGTCGCCGTGGCACTTCATGCAGGCCTGTGCATCGATCTCCGCGGCCCGGTGATGACACGCCACGCAGCCGCCGGGGCCGAAGCGCACGACTTCGCCGGGGGCGCGCTCCGCGTGCGTGCGGTGGCAGCCGGTGCAGTCGAGCTTGGCGGTCTCGACGTGGGGCCGATGGGCGAACGCCCGGCCGCCGAAGGTGCCGCGCTGCCCCTCGATTCCCACGTGGCAGGCCACGCAGCCCTGCGAGCCGGCCGAGACCCCGCTCCAGGGCCGGCCGAGCGGGGCGAGCCCTTTGGCGCGCCGGGCCTGGTTCATCTGCTCGTGGGACTTCTCGAGCAGCGCGAAGGCGAAGTTCACGTTGTGGACGCCGCGCCCGCGATCCACTAGCAGGTAGTTGTGACGCGCGTCCTCCCATGGCGCCGGCGGCATCAGCCCCATCGCGCCGGCGGTCGCATCGAGCTGCGCGCGGAGCGCCGAGGTCCGGGAAGCCAACGCCGCCTGCCAGGCGTCGAAGATCCTCTGGTACCCCGGGCCGTGGCACGACATGCACGACACCGCGCTGGCGCGGGCGGTGTGGACCCCGGCCAGGTCGCTCGAGGCGGTGGCGGCGTCGATCTCCGCGAGCCCGCCCGAAGGGGGGCCCGCCGCCCCTCCTCGGACGAGCCGGTGCGCGCCCGCGGGGAGCACGGCGAGCTCGGGGTTGTGACAGCCCTGGCAGGTCACCCCGGCCTGGAACATCACGCTCGGCATCCGGGGCACGCCGCGGCCGCCGACGCCGGAGTACAGATCCTGTTGCGGCGAGTGCCCCGAGCCGTGGCAGCTCTCGCAGGCCGCTGCTGCCGCCGCAAGCTGGGCCCCGGGTCGCGCCGGCCGGCCGTGCTCGACCTGCAGGTGGCAGTTCATGCAGTCCACCTTGTGAGTGGTGACGTGCATCCTGTGGAGGAAGCCCGGATCGCCGAGCTTGGCCAGGCGTTCCGCCTGGTTGTGGCAGGTCAGGCAGCGCTCGCGCGGCACGTTGCCCACGCCGCGCACCACCGCGCCGTGGCACAGGCTGCACTGCATGTCGAGTCTCGCCACCTGGCCGTGGTCGAAGGTCGTGCCCTCGACGCTGGTGACCTTCTCGGGCACTTGGTGGCACAGCAGGCAGCGCCCGCTGCCCTGGTTGAGCTTCCGCCCCTTGAAATGGCAGAGCGCGCAGGTCGACGAGGTGACGCTGATGTGACTGCCCTGAACGATCTGCGAATGGCACGAAGTGCAGCGCAGGTGCAACCCGCGGCGCGTTTCGGTGAGGTGGGGGGTGTGGTCGAACAGCACGCCGTGGAACACCTCCTTGCCCTCGAGCAGCCGTCGCTCGTGGCAGCGCAGGCAGGCGGCGTCGTCCACTTCGGCCCACGGATTGGTGCCGTAGGTGCCGGTGACGTATTTCACGACCATCGAGAGCGCCTCGTACTTCTTGCGTAGCTCGGCGGTGATCCCGGGCGAGATGTGGCAGTCCACGCACGCGATCTGGTTGTGCTTCGAGTGCTTCCAGGACTGGTAATAGGGCTTCATGATGTGGCAGACGCCGCCGCAGAAGGTGGGGGTCGAGGACACTTGCATCGCGAACAGCAGGCCGACCACCACCAGGCCGAAGGCCAGCGCCACCCCGAAGGAGGCGAGCCGCACGCCGCGGGGCGTGAGCCGCCCGCGGCTGGTGCGCGCGATCCAGCGCCCGATCGGCGAGTCGGGGCCGATGTCGGGCCAGCGGGCCACCGGCTACTCCACCCGGGTGGCGCGCCCCCGGAAGCGGCGGAGCACCAGGATCGTCAGCAGCACGTAGAACCAGAACAGGATCAGCACGAACTTGCGCGTCCGCAGGTTGCCGAGCTTGCCGTAGATCTCGTGCTCGATCTCCGCGCTCACCCAGCGGGCGCGCAAGGTGAAGCCCGACACCGTCTCCTCGTTCATGCCGTGGGCGGCGGGCAGCGACTCGCGCAGGTAGGTGCGCGCCTCTTCGAGCCGCGCCCGGTAGTCGGCGGTCTGGAGCGGCACGGCTTCGGCCCGCTCGAGGATCGCCGCGGCCTTGTCCACCTCCTGGGCCGCGGCGCGGTACTCGGTCCACAACCTGCGGCCGAGCCGCGCCTGCTGCGACGGCTCGCCGTGACATTGGGAGCACAGGGTCGAAAGCCGCTCGGGCCGCGCCGCCTGAATCGCGTGGTCGCCGTGACACGAGGCGCACTCGGGCTGCCCGGCGCGAGTCAGGCCCTCGCGGTGTGGCCCGGCCACGAAGTACCGGCGCTCGGCGGTGTGGCATTGCCCGCACACCTTGTCCACGTCCCCGACCTGGGGCGGCGCCGCCCCATGGACGCCGTGGCAGCTCACGCAGGTCGGGGCGCGCGGGTTGCCTTTGTCGAACAGTTCATGGGCGTGGACGCTGGCTTGATACTCTCGGTAGGCGTCGCGGCGGCCGCGCGGCCGCATCAGGGTGCTGTCCCCGTGGCAGCGGCCGCAGGTCTTGGGCACGTTGAGCGCGAACACGTAGCTGGCTGGGTCGGACGGTGGCAAGATGTCGTGCGCGCCATGGCAATCCGAGCACACCGCCACCCGGGTGTCGCCGCTGGCGAGCCGCCGGCCGTGGCCCGAGGTCTGATAGAGCGCGAACTGATCCACCGGCAGGTTGTAGGCCCGCATCCGCTCCTCGCTGGCGTGACAGGACGCGCACAGCGCCGGGATCGCGCTGCGCGCCGGCCGACCCCGGAACCCGGAGCCGTGCGCGACCCCCTGGTCGAGCGTGCGGTCGTCGCCGCCGTGGCAGGAGACGCAGTGGATGTCCTCCTGGGCGTGGCGGCTCTTCTCGAACAACACCCGCTCGCGCGGGTGACACACGCCGCAGCGGCCGGCCGCATTCGAGGCCTGGGCGGGGCTCGAGCCGGGGTGCGAGATCACGTCGCTCGGCTGGGCCCGCGCGGCCGGGCCGGTCGCGCACGCCAGCGCCAGGGCCACCACGACCTCACCGAGCCTCCCGGCCATCCCGCGGCGCGCCATGGCTAGCGGCGGTCGATCAGCATGCCGACCACGCTGAGCGCGGCCCACACGGCCAGGGCGGCGACGCCGGCGGTCCGCAGGCGCCGGGGTTCGAGCACGCCACGCTCGCGAATCCAGAGCGGCAGCAGGAGCACGGCGACCGCCGCGCCGAGCAGCAGCAGGCCCGTCACCCAGGCAGGGAGCGGCAGGCGCTGGAACAGCGCGTAGGGCGCGAGCATATACCACGGTGGGCGCACGCCGAGCGGGGTGGAGTAGGGATCGGCGGGGCCGGCAAATCCGAAGGGCAACAGGGTCGCCAGCGTCACCAGCACGCCGAACAAGAGCACCGACAGGATCAGCATCGAGTACAGGTGATGCCGAAACGTGACCGTGCCCTCGGGTCCCGAGTCGGCGGGCGGGCTCAGCCCGACCCGGCGCAGCGTCGAGAAGGTGAGGTAGACGAAGGTCAGGTAGAACGCCGGCAGCACCAGCAGATGGAGGACGTAGAAGCGGATCAGCACGTCCTCGTTGACGACACGGCCGCCGAGCAGGAACGCGAGCACCGGTCCCACCACCGGCAGCGCCCACACCACCTCCATCCCGCGCACCGTGGACCAGTACGAGCGCGCGTCCCAGGTGAGCAGCCGGCCGGTGAAGTCGAGCTGGAGCACCAGCCACGCCAGGATCACGGCGCTCCACCACAGCACTTCCCGCGGCGCCCGGTAGAGCCCGTCCCAGAACAGGCGGAGCAGGCGCAGCACGACCACGGCGACCAGCAGGTAGGCGCCCCACGCGTGCATCTCGTGGATGAACCAGCCCGCCGGCAGGTCGCGCACGATGGTGCGCGTGCTCTCGAAGGCGGCCTCCGGCGTCGGCCGGTAATAGTAGGCGAGCAGCACGCCGGTGAGCGCTTCGAGGCCGAACAGGATCGCCGCCAGCAGCCCCAGCACGCGCGGCCCGCGCGCGTAGCTCGGCACCGGCTGGGTCGCCAGCTCGCGCACTACCTCCCGCACCGGGCGCGAGCGGTCGATCGGCGCGTAGACCAGCCCGAAGTGGGTGAGGAAGGAGAAGATCTCGGTGAGGTTGAGGCGCTGCTCGAGCCATTCCACCCACCCGGTCCGGCCCGCCGGATGCCCGGAGGCGGGGACCGGCGGTGGTGGCCGATCGGCCGAATCCGCGTCGCCCGCCCGCGATCCGCCCGCGGCGGGGGGAGGATTGCCGCGGGGCGAGCTCATAGGTGGACGAACACCTCGCCCGCCCGCACCGAGACCGCATAGGTTGGCAAGGACTTGGGCGGCGGCCCGGAGAGCACGTTGCCCGCCAGATCGAAGCGCCCGTCGTGGCAGGGGCAGACCAGGGCGCGGCGCTCGCGGTCGAAACCGAGAATGCAGCGCACGTGGGTGCACACCGCTGCAAGCGCCACGACACGGCTGCCGTCGAGGCGGACGACGTAGAACGGAGTGGTCCCATGGCGTACCAGCCGGGCCTCGCCGATCCGCAGGTCCTCGAGCAGTCCGACCCGCACCAATCGCTCGGCGACGCGCTCGCGGCGCTCGGGGGCCCGAAGGTATGCGCCCACCACGCCGGCTCCGCCCACGGCCCACAGGCTCAGGAAGGCGCGGGACAGGAAGGCGAGAAAGCGTCGCCGGCTCTCCCCGGTGGAGGCTGGACTCGGAGGCATCGGCTCAGCCATGGGCTCTGCTCGCAAGCGTCGATCGGCGGATCACGTGCTCTCCATCCGCCGGATCTTGAGCATCAGGCCGGCCATGAGCACCAGGATCACCCCCAGGCTGAGCGCCATGCCGATGCGACGGTTGCGCCAATCGCGCAGCGCCAGGAGCCCTTCGCGGTGCGCGCGGTCCGCCAGCCCCGAGCCCTCGGCCATCACCGCCTGGATCGGGGCGAGATCGAAGCTGTGGAGCACGGCACGCAGGTTCAGGATCTGGTCTTCGGACTGTTTCAGCAGCTCGCGCCCCGCCGAGGTCTCCATGCCGCGCCGCTCGGCGACGTTCAGCAGGCTGTCCGCCTCCGCCAGCCGGGACTTGAGCGCCTGGAAGCGCGGCACGATCACCGCCGCCGCCTTGGCCCCCGGGGAGCCGGCGGCGTGGCAGCGCCCGCACACGCCCTCGGGCCCGGCCGAGATCATGGCGTCGCTCGGGACCTGCACGTCGTGGTTGCCGTGGCAGGTGACGCAGCCCCGCTTACCCTCCAGCTCGAGCGTCTGGCTCACCTTGCTCTTCGCGAACAGCTCGCCCTCGCGGCCGTGACAGGTACCGCACACCACCGAGATGTCGCGCGTGTTGGGCGGGACGGCGCCGTGGTTGCCATGGCAGTTGTTGCACGCCGGCGCCGACAGGTCGCCCTTCTCGAGCAGCGCCTTGCCGTGCACGCTGCTCACGTAGAGCGCGTACTGGTTGGTCGGCACCGTGCGGCCCTTCATGTATTCGGCGTTGTGGCACTTGGAGCAGGTCGCGGGCACGTTACGACGGTACACCGGCGAGCGCGGGTCCTTGTGCGGCAGGATGCCGTGGACGCCATGGCAGTTGGTGCAGGTGGCGACCTTCGCGTCGCCCTCCGAGATCTTCTTGCAGTGCACGCTGGTGCGGAACTCGGCCATCGAGAAGATGTAGGGCTGGGGGTTGAAGCGCTTCATGTAGGCCGCGTCGGCGTGGCACGAGGCACAGAGCTCGGCGATCTGGGTCCGGGTGGGCGCGCCCTTGAAGCCATGGTCGGGATCCATGGCCGTCATCTCGGGGTCCACCGGGTTGCCGCCGTGACAGCCCACACAGCCCAGGCCGCGCACCGCGTGGATGTCCTGGGCGAAGGATACGGTGGGGGCCGAAAGGCGCCGGTCGTCGAGCGTGCGGTGGCAGTCGAGGCACGAGTTCTTGGGCGCCGGCGCGGCGTGCGCCGCTCCAGTAGAGGCCAACAGCGCGAGCAGCGGCACCCACGCGGCAGGTCGCGGGCTCATGGCTTGCCCCGGCGGTAGACGATCAGCGTGAAGCCCACGACGTAGACGATCGCGATCACGCCGAGCGCACTCAGGAGCCGCCCGCGCCGCCCGATCCCGCGCGGGTCGTCGAGGAACGGCGCCAGCAGCCAGATCACGCCCCCGAGCCCGATGCCGAGGATGCCGACCAGCTCGCCTTCGAGACCCAGGATGTGCGAGGGCAGCATGCGCAGGGTCTGGAACATCCAGCCGAAGTACCATTCCGGGCGGATCCCGGCCGGGGCCGAAGAATACGGATCCGCCTTGATCCCAAGCTCCCAGGGGAAGAGCGCGGAGAGCAGGGCCAGCACGCCGAGCGCGGCCAGCCAGCCCACCATGTCGCGCAACAGGAAGTTGGGCACGAACTTCATCGCCGGTCGCGGGGTGCCGGAGGCCTCCAGGCCCGGGGGCAGGCTCATGCCATGCCGCTGCACCAGGTAGAGGTGGAGCCCCAGGACGACGGTGGCGATCGCGGGCAGGATCGCGACGTGGAAGCCGAAGAATCGTGTGAGCGTGCCGCCGGTGATGTGCTCGCCGCCGCGCAGGAATCGCAGCAGGAAGGACCCGATCACCGGCGTGGCACCGGTGATCTCGGTGCCCACCTTGGTGGCGAAGAAGGCGAGCTGGTTCCAAGGCAGCAGGTAGCCGCTGAAGCCGAAGGCCAGGCACAGGGCGAGCAGCCCCATCCCCGAGAGCCAAGTGACCTCGCGGGGGGCCCGGTAGGCCTTCATCAGGAAGGTGCTGAACATGTGCACCATGGCCGCGCCGATCATCAGGTTGGCGCTCCACGAGTGGATCGAGCGGATCAGCCAGCCGAACGAGACCTGCGTCATGATGAAGCGCACGCTCTCGTAGGCTTCGTCGGCGCTCGCGCGGTAGTAGAGGAGCAGCAGGATGCCGGTGACGACCTGGACGCCGAAGAGGAACAGCGTCATCCCGCCCCAGTAGTACCAGAAGGTGTGGCGGTGAACCGGGACTTCCTTCTTCTCGGCCAGGTGGCGGAAGGCCTCGAGCCCCAGGCGTTCGTCCAGCCAGGCCCGGAGGCGGCCGCTCATGCCGACTTGGCCTTCTCGACCACCACGTCGTTTCCTTCGACGTGCACCACGAAGCGTTCGAGCGGGCGCGGAGGAGGCCCCGAGACGTTGCGTCCCTCGAGGTCGTAGACGCCGTTGTGGCAGGGGCACCAGATCAGCCGGTCGGCGGCGCGATACTGCACCGTGCAGCCGAGGTGGGTGCACACGGCGGAGAGGGCCCGATACTCGCCGTTCGCGGTGCGGACCAGGATCCCCGGCTGGCTGCCGAAGGGAAACAGCTTGAAGCTGCCGGGCTTGAGCTCGTCCGCCTTCGCGGCGGCGACGCGCCGGGTCGAGGCTTCCGGAATTCGCGGCGGCACCAGATAGCGAACCACCGGATAGAGCACGAAGGCGCCGAGGGTGGTGCCGGCGAGCCCGAGCAGCCAATCGAGAAAGTCGCGTCGCTTCATGAGGAGCCTCGCGAGTCCGACGTCCCTGCTGCCCCGTCGCGGCCGCCTTGGTCCCGGGAAGATGCGTCGATCGTCGCGCGCCTGCAAGGCAGCAACGGGCGTGCCCGGACCGTACGGCCTGGACACCGGTCCCTTGCCATCCCGCAATTCATGCGGGTCCGACGCGCTCGCGCGGCATCGTCGGCGGATGCGCGGGCCCTGTCAACCTGGCAGGGCGGCGAGCGGATCTGGCAGGGGCAGTGGGTCCCGATCCCGATCCCGTTCGGGCGCGAGGGCCTGGATCGGCGTGGGCCGACGGCCCGGGCGCTTGGCCCAACGGGGTTGCGACATCGCGCCGCGATGCGCTATGAAGCCCGGACCATGCGCCCGCCGCCCACCCGGCCGCCGAAACACCCCCACCGCGCCCGGTGGTCGCTCCGCCTGGTTCCGCTGGTCGCCCTCCTCGGCTCGTGCCTCGCCCCCTTCTCCTCGCTCGCCGCGACCCAGGGCTCGAACGTTCCGCCCCACGGCCCGGACCTGCTCCCCATCCTGCAAGGGCTGGTGCTGATCCTGATCGGTGCCAAGCTCGGCGGTGACCTGTTCGAACGCATCGGCCAACCCGCGGTGCTGGGGGAGCTGCTCGCCGGGGTGGTGCTCGGCAACCTGGGTCTCTTCGGGTACCACGGGCTCGATTCGCTTCGCAGCCTTCCCGGGATCGACGTCCTGGCCCAGATCGGCGTGCTGTTCCTGCTCTTCGGAGTTGGCCTCGAGACCAGCGTTTCGAAGATGCTGACGGTCGGACTGTCGTCGTTGCTGGTGGCGGTGTTCGGCGTCGTGGCGCCCATGGTGCTCGGCTTCTTCGTCTCGGCGTGGTTCTTTCCGACTCACAATCCCCTCACCCACTGGTTCGTGGGGGCCACGCTGTGCGCGACCAGCGTCGGGATCACGGCGCGGGTGCTCGCCGACCTGCGGCGCACCACCACCCGCGAGGGCAGCATCATCCTCGGAGCGGCGGTGATCGACGACGTGCTGGGGCTGATCGTGCTTGCCGTGGTGGCGGGGATCATCCAGGCGGCCGATCGGGGTGCGAGGTTCGAGCCGCTGTTCGTGCTCGGCATCGTCGGCAAGGCGCTGGTCTTCCTGGTCGGGGCGGTGTGGATCGGCCAATGGCTCGCGCCGCGGGCGTTCCGGGCGGCGACACGGCTGCGCGGAGAAGGTCTGCTGCTATCGGTGGCGCTGGCCTTCTGCTTCGGCCTTGCCTTCCTGGCCGGCGTCGCCGGGTTGGCGCCGATCGTCGGGGCGTTCGCGGCCGGGCTGATCCTGGACGAGGTCCATTACCAGGAGCTCAGGGCCCGCGACCGACAGCACCGCAGCGTTCAGGACCTGCTGCAGCCGATCTCGACGTTCCTGGTTCCGGTGTTCTTCGTGCTGATGGGGATGCGGGTGGACCTCTCGGTTTTCGGCATGCCCGGCGTGCTGGGATTCGCGCTGGTGCTCACGCTGGCGGCGGTGATCGGCAAGCAGGCGTGCTCGCTGGGCGTGCTCGAGCGCGGCACCGATCGGCTGGCGGTCGGCCTGGGCATGATCCCGCGCGGCGAGGTGGGACTGATCTTCGCTGGCTTCGGCGCCGGCCTGACCCTGGCGGGCGAACGGGTGGTGGACGACGCCGTGTTCTCGGCGGTGGTGGTGATGGTGGGGCTCACCACCCTGCTCACTCCGCCGCTGCTGGTGTGGCGGTTGAGGGCGATCGACCGAGGGCCGAAGGGCGGGCTCCGCCCCGGGTCCGGGTAACCGGCGGGGTGTCGACGAGAGGCTCGGCGTCCCAGCGAAGAAGCTGTGGCGGGGAGATGCACAGACCCGCGAAAGGCGTTCAGATTGTTCCATGGGATGGCGCTCGTCGCGGGTTTGGCGCTGGCGTGTACTTTGCACGGTTGCGGGGATCGACGGGGGCCCACGTCGCACGGTTCGTCTTGGTCATGCGCAGACGCAGCCCATCGTCTTCACGACAATGAGAGGAAATCGAATGAGACCTGAGTGGCTGCTGGTATTCCTGTTTGTACCTAATCATTGCGGGGTCAGCGCGGGCAGGTGGCAAGGCCCCAACGCAGAGGTTCACCAAGGTGACGGTGAGCGTCTCCGGCGATGTTGAGGCCGCGCTTGTGGACAGTCGTGGCCGGCGAACCGGGTGGTACGACGGGAGAGTCGAAGACATTCCGGGGTGCGCACTCGAGGCCCTCGAGGATGACGTCGCGGAGCCGCACGACTACACGTTCAAGTTCTCCGATGGAGCTGGGGACACGTACCGTCTACTCATGAAACCGCGAACGAACGGTGAGGTCGAGGCTTCGATTACGGTGCTGCTAAGCAATGGAAGGCGCTGTGTTGCGCAGATTGGCGATGAGCTGCTTATCGGAGAGCGCCAGTGGCGGCTGCGTTGGAGCACCGCGCGGGACGAGTGCATCGTCACGATCACGCCGATCCGGCTGAAGAAGGGGAGAGTTGGATCTCCTCACTGATACCGCTGACTCAAGGCACGCTACTCCTCCATCGGTTTGGCTAGTGGGTGCCACGGGCTCGCGGCGCCCATGTATTCTCATGGGACGGCCGATTGCTCGTCGGCGCAGTTCTCGTCTATGGAACCGGGAACCGTAGGCGCGGCCAGCCTGAACGCAGTCTAGTCCGCCCCGGGCGCCCAGGCAGTCTACGGCCCGTTTCTTGGCTGCGCTCCGGGCATCGCCCGCGCGCCAAGTGGTCCCTGCTCCGACCTACCGCCGTCCCCGGCCCCTCTCCTTGACCACGACCGCGTCGGGTCCACGTTGCTTCATCAGCCCGGGGGGGCCGCCGTGAGGATGGTGCTTCCACCGCTGCGGTGGCACGGTCATGATCGCGCGCGGTACGTAGCGAGCCTCGACCACCCGGAAGGGACCGGCGTAGGACCGGGCTCGATACCACCAGCCGTCATTGTAGAGATACCAGTAGACTCCGTAGCGGAACGTGTCACAGGAATACCGGTCGTCCTCGACGATGTAGACGGAACTGCCCGGCACGACGACGACGTGGGGCTCCTCGCGGACCACGATGACGGGAGGCGGCGGAGCGTTGCCCAGGGACACGCTGATGCCCACCGAGGTGGAAGCCGTGGCCGAGGTGGCGAGCCCCAAGGCAAGCAAGGACCACAAGAGGCGGCTGCGAACCATCACGAATCTCCTTTCGCCGTCGGCCCGGCTCCGGGGTCGTGAACCGGGCGTTGGGCCCTGGCTCGAAGCCGGGCCACAGCGTGTCCCCGCACCCGGCGTGCCACCCCGCGGGCGAGCTACCAGGTCGCTAAGTCGTTGACAGACTGTGAGGCGTCCTACTCCGCGGGCGGCCGTGTTCCAAGCTGAGGCGAAGCCGGGCCATTCCCCGTGCGGAAGAGCCGCGGCACGATTGCAAGCCGCAGGGGTCCCTTGCGTGGAGCCGGCCGATCACTCAGGCCCCGGGTCTGGGGGCGGGCCCGAGGACCCTCCCCCGCGCATTCGGCCCGCCGGCGGGCCCGTTCGTCTTCCAGGCTTTGCGTGGTTCCCCCGTCGGGGCTAGTTTTCTCCTTTCTCTCTTGGTCGCGCGGCTTTTTGCCTTTGGATTTTGGGAGTCTGGCAATGAGGTCTTGGACGAGCCGAGTGGGCGGATGGCTCCGGCGTTCATGGGTGGTCGTCGGAATCTGCGGGACCGCGTTCCTTCCGTCGCCAGCCACGAGTGCTACGCCTCGAGTCCACGCCATCGTCGGGGCGCGAATCGTTCCTGCTCCCGGCCAGGTGATCGAGCGCGGAACGATCGTGATGCGCGACGGGGTGATCACCGCGATCGGCGCCCGCGTGCCGGTCCCCGCCGATGCGCGGGTCTGGGAAGCCGAGAGCCTCACCGTCTACCCGGGCCTGATCGACGCGTTCGTCCTGCCCCCCGAGCCGCCCCGAGCCGAGGCGGAGCCCGAGGGTCCGCCCAGCCGCAGACCGCGCCCCGCCCCCAAGGAACCTCGGGGCGCCACCCATCCGCTCTCCGCGGTGCGGCCCGAGACCCACGTGAGCCAGACGCTGCCGCTTCCCAAGGACCAGGTGGAGACGCTCCGCGCCGCCGGCTTCGCCGCGGTGCAGGCAGCGCCTCGACTGGGGACCTTGTGCGGCCAGAGCGCGGTGATCGGGCTCGAGGACGGCGCCCCCGGCGACGCCGTCCTCAAGGCCGACGCGATGCAGGTGATCGCGCTCTCGCCCACGCGCGACGGCTACCCCGGCTCGCTGATGGGGGCGGTGGCGGTGATTCGGCAGGCGCTGCTCGATGCGCGATGGTACCGGG
>DASXTP010000125.1:0-34665 GCA_036505355.1 Candidatus Eiseniibacteriota bacterium
TGCTGTTCCAACGTAAAAGTGTCCCCCTGTAACTCCAACGTGATTCTGTCCCCCCATGGACCTACTACTCATGGGAGTCCGGGATGCCCAGCGGCTGGGCCCAGTGAAAGCCGCCATCGACGGCAAGATCACGAACCGCAAGGGAGCGGAGTTGACGGGACTGAGCCTGCGCCAGTTCAAGCGGCTCAAGCGCCGGGTGCGGCAGCAAGGGCCGCGGGGGCTGCTCCACGGCAATCGGGGGCGCTGCTCGCCGCGGCGGTTGCCCGAGGAGGCCCGCGAGCAGGTGGTGGCGCTGCTCCAACACCCCGAAGCGCGGCTCAACGACTGCCACCTCCGCGATCTGCTGGTCGAGCGCGGCACCGCGATCAGCGCCGAGACCGTGCGTCAGGTCCGCCGGGCTCTGGGACTGGCGCCCAAGAACCGACGGCGCCCCCCGCGTCACCATCGGCGCCGGCTGCGTGCCGCCCGGCACGGCAGCCTGGTGCTGATCGACGGCAGCGAGTTCCGGTGGCTAGGACCGCATCCGCCACCCTTCACCCTGGTCGGCACCCTGGATGATGCCACCGGTGATCCGCTCAGTTTGGTGCGGCGGCCCGACGAGGATCTGCACGGCTTCACCCAGGCGCTGCGCGACCTGGTCACCGCCCACGGCCTCCCCGAGGCGCTCTACGGCGACCACACCGGGATCGCGGTGCGCAACGACGCTCATTGGTCGCTGGAGGAAGAGCTCGCGGGGCGCCAGCATCCCACTCAGTTCGGGGCGATGCTCGAGGAACTCGGCATCCACTACATCGCCGCTCACAGCCCCGAGGCCAAGGGCCGCATCGAGCGTCACTGGCAGACCCTCCAGGACCGCCTGCCCGCCGAGGTGGCGCTCCACGGCATCCGCACCCTGCCCGAGTTCGACCTTGAACAACAGCCAGACATGAAAGCGGGGACGGGCCATGCTTCTTGACAGGGCACGCGAGGCTTCCTAGGGTTGCCTGCCGCTTCCGCTTAGGACCCCAAGCGGCGCTGCGCCGTCGCCCGGGAGGCATATCGAGCAGTGTTTGACAAGCGGCATGCGTGGTTCATAGACTTCGTCTGCTTCGGCGTCCTGGGCACGGGCCGGCAGGTGCCCGCACGGGCGCTTCTGCCTCTGTTGACCGCCGCGTGGGCCGGTTGCTCGTCGCCGCGGGGCCCCGCGCGGGTGGAAGATTCGCTGACCAGTGGACGTATCACCGTTGCGTGCACCCGCGAGGCCCGACCGGTCGTCGATCGGGAACTTGCGGCTTTCGTCAAGCTGTATCCGCAGGCCGAAGTTCGGGTGGTGGAGCGAACGTCGCGCGATGCGGTTCGGGCGCTGTTCGCGGCCCAGTGCGACGCGTCGGTGATGGCCCGCGACCTGCGGCCGGAGGAGCGCGGCGCGGCGGCTCGGGGCGGTTTGGAGATCGAAGGATATCGTTTTGCCAAGGACGCGATCGTGGTGGTGGTTCACCCGTCGAACCCGGTCGAAAACCTGGCGCTGGACGATCTGCGTCGCATCTACGAAGGGCGGATCAAGGAATGGACGAAGCTGGGCGGATCTGCGGCGGGGATCGAGCCAGTGATCCCACCGGCCGAGTCGGACGTGACGGAGTTCCTGGTGGAGCGGGTCATGGGCGGCGAGCCTATCCGGGCCCCGGTTCTGTACGAGAGCTCGGATTCGGGAGTGGTCGCAGCGGTAGCCCGGCGGACGCACGCGCTCGGCTTCGTCTCGATGACTGCCGGACCCGAAGTCAAGCGGCTGCGCCTGTCGGGGCTGGCGGGCCTTCCGTACTGGACGCCCGACCTGGAGGCCGTACACCGCGGGGACTATCCTCTCACCCGCTACCTCAACTTCTACCTTCGTCCCTCCGGCCCGCGATTGGCGAGCGGGTTGATCACGTTCGTGACCAGCATCGACGGCCAACGCATCGTCCGGGAGACGGGACTGGTTCCCACCTCGGTACCGGTTCGCTTCGTTCGCCGCTCCGCGATGCGAAGTGGCCACGCCGAGGAGAGACGACCTTGAGTGCCTCCGCGAGGACGGGAAGCGCTCTCGCCGTGCTGGCTACCTTGGTGGCGGCCTGCTTTCTGGCTCCGGGGTTGGCGCGGGCGGATGACCTCAAAGACGGTCGCGCGGCGCTGCAGGCGGGTCGCTATGACGAGGCACTCAAGTCGTTCGAGCGAGCGGCCTCGCAGGGCCTGGCCGCGGGCCGCGCCGGCGTAGGCCAGGTCTGGCTGCGCCGCCGGCAATACGAAAAAGCGATGGAGGCGTTCCAGCTCGCCCAGAAGATGGACGGGACCTTGGCGCTGGCCTACTACGGACAGGGCGAAGTGCTGCGCCGTCAGGACAAGTGCGGGGAAGCGATCCCGCTGTTCGAGAAGGCCAACGACCTGGACCGCAAGTTCCCCGAGGCCAAGCTGAGCCTCGGTGACTGCTTGGTGCGAACCAAACAGTTCGATCTCGGGGTGGCAACGCTCGCCGACGGCCTCAAGTGGGGCCCGAAATGGCGTCCCCGATTCCTGGTCGCGCTTGGCACCGCCGAGATGTCGCGCGACTCGCTGCGCGACGCAGGCATCTACTTCACCAAAGCCCGCGAGGAGGCCCCGGACGACCCCGAAGTGAGAAGGGCCTTGGGCGAATTCTACGTGCAGCGGGGGACGTGGGCGCTGGCGATCCTCGAGACGCAGGCCGCGGTGGCACTGGACAGCTCCGATGTCGAGCTGCGATTCGGCCTCGCCCAAGCGCTGTTCTACGACAAGCGCTACGACGAAGCTCTGGAGCACTACCGCTGGGTGGTCTCGCGGGACCCCGATTTCGGCCCGGGGCAGCTCGCCCTCGGCAACCTGCTCTATCTGGCGGGGGCGGCCAATCCGCGCCGCTACCAGGAGGCGCGCGCGCCGCTCGAGAAGTACACGGGGCTGGTGCCGGACGATGCCCGGGGATGGAGTCTGCTCGGGCGCGACTACTTCTACCTGCACATGAGGGACGAAGCGGGGAACGCCCTACAGCGGGCCGAGCGGCTGGGCGACAAGAACAAGGAGATGTACACGATCCTGGGCCGCTGGTACGCCGAGAAGCGGGACTGGCCCAAGGCACTGGAGGCGTTCGCCAAGGGAGACCCCGGGCCCAAAGAAGCGCTGTCGATGGGGCAGATGTACGTCTTCTTGAGTCAGCCCGAACGAGCGGATTCGGTCTATGCCAGCATCATTGGGAAGGACTCCACCACCGCCGACGCCAAGTTCGCGCTCAACGAGATGGGCAAGTTGCGGTTCCGGCGTCAGGACTACGCCGGGGCCGTGGGGTTGTTCCAGCGGCGAATCGCGCTTGACCCCAGCAACGGCGAGGCTTACTACTATATCGGTTTGTCTCAGAAGGAGTTGAAGCAGTATCCGGAAGCCCTGGCGGCGCTCCAGAAGGCGGCCGCAATCGACACCAGCCGGGCGGATCGCTACTTCTGGCTGGGTGTCCTCTACGATCAGCAGAAGTCGACCGACGAGGCGCGACGGGCTTTTCAACGCATGATCGCGCTCGACGACACCAGCAAGCTGGCCAGCAAGGCGCGAGCCCAGCTGGGCTTCTACCTCTTGCTGGAGAAGGATTGGGCGGCCGCGCTGGCCCACCTGGAGCGGGCGGTGGCGTTGGACGCTCAGTACGTGCAGGCCTGGGTGTGGCTGGGACAGGGATACCAGAATGCCGGGAATCGCGCCAAGGCCATGGAGGCGTACCGGCGCGCTCTGGCGCTGGAGCCGAACCAGCCCGAGGCGAACAAAGGCGTGAAGGTTTTGAGCGCAGGGGCTTCGAGCGGCAAGGGAGGTTGATCATGAGGCAGCGGCAGGTTGAGAGCATCGTCATCCTCACACCCAGGGGCTATCTGACCGGAGGGGATGAGACGGACGAGCTCGAGAACACCATCAAGCAGCTGGGAGAGAGCGGAAACAAGCACCTCATCATCAACCTGGGTGAGACCCAACACCTCAATTCGACCGCCCTCGGCGTCCTGATCCTGGGCCACACGAACTACGTGCGGCGGGGCGGGCAAATGAAGCTGTGTGGCGTGGACAAGCGCATCGAGAACATCTTCGTGATCACGAAGCTGTCGCTGGTCTTCGACGTCTACCCGAACGAGGAGCAGGCCATCGCCAGCTTCGCCGAGCCCAAGTCGGTGTGAGGCTGCCCTCGAGGAACCCCCGTGACCGTTCGGCGGAAGCAACTGCGAAGTATCTCCGTCCTGTACCCGAGGGGAAGCTTCTTCGGGGACCGGGAAACGGACGAGCTCCAGAAGGCGATCATGGACGAGGCGGCGGGCGGCAATACGCGGCTTATCCTCCACCTCGGCGAGTGCCAAGCGCTCAATTCCATCGCCATCGGGGCGCTCATGCGTGGCTATAGCAACTATCGTGGCCGCGGGGGTGAGATCAAGCTCTGTGCGCTCCCCAAGCGCATCAAGGACCTGTTCACCATGACCAAGCTCATCATGGTGTTCGACCACCACGAGACCGAGGAACAGGCAATCGCGGCGTTCGCGGTGGAGGAGGCTCCGTCCGTTTGAGCGGGCGGGTGCGGATGAGGTAATTCGAAGCAGACCGCCCGGAGGCGGGAGACGACTCCGGCCCCGGGTGCGGTCGGGCGGCGAGGCCCGGCCGCGCTCTCGGTGTCCGGGGGTGGCGCACGAGGTCGCCGCCTCAGGCAGCCATGGAGGAACCAGACCGAATGTCTCGATTCATCGTACCCATCGGATTCGCCCTTGCCTTCGTGGTCTCCTACAGCATCTATTTCTCTTTGCCGCTGATCGGGCCGATCGGCGTGCAGATGAAACAGGGAGGCTGGCTGGTGGGGCTTCTCATCATGCTGGTGATCCTGCAAACGTCGTTCATCATCGAGCGGCTCTGGAGCCTCCGGAAGGCGGCGGGACGCGGCCCGCTCCCGGAGTTCCTCATCAACGTGCGCAAGCGACTCCACGCCGGCGACGTGGACGGCGCCATCAAGCTCTGCGGCCAGCAGCGGGGCTCGGCCGCCAACGTCATCCGGGCGGGCCTCGAGCGCTACCAACAGCTGCGCTCCGAAGGAGCCCCGAAGGAGAAGATCGTGGCAGAAACCCAGACCGCGATCCAGGAAGCCAATGGCCTGGAAGTGCCGCTGCTCGAGCGTAACCTGATCGCCTTGTCGACCATCGCCTCGATCGCAACCATGATCGGCCTGCTGGGGACGGTGATCGGGATGATCCGTTCGTTCGCGGCTCTCGGCCATACCGGCGCCGTGGATGCCGCCAAGTTGGCCATCGGCATTTCCGAGGCGCTCATCAACACGGCCGGTGGGCTGTTCGCGGCGATCTCGGGGATCGTCGCCTACAACGTGTTCGTGACCCGGGTCGACAATTTCAACTACATGATGGACGAGGCGTCGTACGAGGCGGTCCAGCTGCTGTCGGCCTCGACGGGCGACAGGCGGTAGGAAAACCCCGTCATGCTCAAGAAGAAGCGCCGCATCGGCATCAGCATCGACATGACACCGATGGTGGACGTCGCGTTCCTGCTGCTGATCTTCTTCATGACGACCACCCAGTTCAAGCCGCCGGAGAAGGACAAGATCACCCTGCCGGAGTCGAACTCCGAAGCCAAATCGCCGGAGTCGGACATCATCACCATTGCGGTCACCGCTCCGCGGCCCGAGTACAACAACCTCCCGCACGTGCGCGTCATCTGGCGACAGGGGGGCCAGGAGGTCTCGCGGGAGGTGCTTCCCGACGCGGTGAAGACCGAGATGGGCCAGGTGCTCACCAACGCGCGAAGCGCGAATCCGGCGGCCCGCATGATCGTCAAGATGGACAAGGACGCACCGTATGGGGTGATGGCGGACATGATGTCGGCGCTGCAGCAAGCCAACGCCCCCCGGTTCAACGTCCAGACCGAGCTCGAGGGCTCGGGCGGCCTGTTCAAGAAGAAATAGCCAGGAGGTGAGGATCCATGGGGGCGGTTGACACCCCACAACCCAGGAGTGCCGGCAAGAAGAAGGGACACGGCTTCGGCCGTCCCAAGCGCCGGGTCGGCATCCGGATCGACATGACGCCGATGGTGGACGTCGCGTTTCTGTTGCTCATCTTCTTCATGGTCACCACGGTCTTTCGCACGCCCCAAGCGCTCGAGATCAACCTGCCGCCGAAAGAGGACGTCAAGGTCGACGTCGCCATGTCCAAGGTCCTCGAGGTGCGCGTGCTCCCGGACGACCGGGTGTACTGGAGAAACGCCGAGGACCCGTGGGCCCGCAGCGACGTCAAGAAGCTGGCCGACGTGTTCCGGCCCTGGAAGGGCAACAAGGAGAAGATCGTCATCGTGCGGATCGACCGCGACGCCAAGTTCGTGAACATGGTGAACATCATCGACGACCTGGATCTCAATAGCCTGACGCGGTTCTCGCTCCAGACTCTGGCGCCGGAAGAGAAGAAAGAGGTCGAGGTCCTGTGAGGTCGGCGGAAACCCTGTTCCACTTGATGCCCTACGGGGCCCCCGAGCTCAAAGAGGTCGCCCGGAAGTATATGTTCCGCGGCGTCGTCGTGGGCAGCGTCGCGTGGCTGATCGTCTTCCTGCTGTCGTTCGGCACCAGTGCCTACCTGCTTCATCGGCCGCACGAGACGCGGGTGGTGGTCGTCCCCTATCGGGAGCTCGCGGCGCCGCCGCCGTTGACCGAGAACACGCCGCCGCCCCAGGTCGCCATCACCCAGCCGATCGCTCCGCCGACCGTGGCGGTCCCGGTGCCGGTTCCCGACGCGGAGGCTCCGCCGGAGCAGAACATCGCCTCGCAGGAAGAGATCGCAGCCATCACGCCCGGCGTTTCGACGGAGGGAGAGAACCTCGTCGTGGCGCCGCCGACCGAAGAGGAACTACCCAAGTTCGGGGAGTACGTCTACGTCGAGGAGCTGCCCGAAGTGGTGACGAAGATCTCCCCCGCCTACCCCGACTTGGCGCGCGAGGCCGGCGTCGATGGCACGGTGCAGGTCCAGGCCCTGGTGGGCAAGGACGGCCGCGTCAGGGACACCAAGGTCGTGAAGTCGATCCCGATGCTCGACGCCGCGGCGGTGGCCGCCGTCAAGCATTGGGTGTTCAAGCCGGCGCTCTCGAACAACAAGCCGGTGGCGGTGTGGGTGATGGTGCCGGTCAGGTTCACCCTCTTCCACTAAGCGGCCCCCGCCGAGCGCCCCACCGGCCCGATCTCCCGCCTCTGAACGCTGCGCCGCGAGTCGGCGCCGTTTCCGGCCTCCGCACCGAACGCCGCCTTTTGCCGCGCCGGTCCCCGCAGCGTTGACCGACTGCATCGTCCCCGACTATCTTCCCGCGCTGGTCTTTTCTCGCCCGCCCAACCGATGGAGCCCGAACATGGAAACCTTGGCCTCGAGCGCCGAAGTCCCGGTGGCTTCTCCGACCGCTCCGCTCTCCGTGTGGAAGCGGGCGGCGGCGGTGTTCACCCGCCCCGCTGCGGCCTGGTCCGACCTCGGAACCCGGACGCAGTGGTGGTTCCCCATGACGCTCATGGCCCTGGCGGGCGCAGCCTTCACGCTGGTGCTCCACGAACGCGCGATCCTGCCCATGATCACCCAGCGGTGGGAGCAGATGGTCGACAGCGGACAACTTTCGGCCGAGCAACTCGAGCGCATGTCGGAGGGACTCAAGGGTCCGGCCGGCCTCGCCATCAGCGTGGCGCAGCAGTTCATCGTCTGGCCTGTCATCCTGTTTGCCCTGGCGCTTCTCGTCTGGTTCGGCGCCGGCTTCGTACTCGGAACAAAGCTGCGATATCGGCACGGCCTCGAGATCGCGGCCTGGTCGTCGCTGATCCACATCCCGGCGCAGCTCCTGATCGGCGTGCTGGCCTGGTCAAAGCAAACGCTGTCGGGGATCCACGTGGGTTTGGCCATCCTGCTTCCCGAGGCCGAGGCCCCGACCAAGCTGCAGGCGGCCCTGGCCTCGTTCCTCGACGCGCTGGGGCCGTTCCAGATCTGGTCCGTCGCGGTGGTCGTGATCGGCGCCGCCGCCCTTTCCGGGGCCCCACGGCGCTCGGTGGCTTGGGTGATGAGCGGCCTGTATCTGGGCCTGTCGGCGTTCCTGGCCGCGCTGGCGGCTCTGTTCGCGCCCGGAACCTGAAGTCCTTGCAACCTTTCCGCTATTGCCGCGTAACCACGAAACGCCCGGGGGGTGGTTCCCTCGGCAGGCGATCAGGAGAACGCGCATGACGAGGACCGGCTTGGTGGCTTTTCGGCTTTGCGTGGGTTTGAGCGGAATCGTGTGGGTGGAGGCCGCGGCAACCGAACCGCTGACGGCAGAAGGCGCCGTGAAGCTCGCTCTCCAGCGCAATAGCCAGGTGATCGGTGCGGAAGCGGCCGTACTAGATGCGCGGAGTGGGTTGTACGGCGCGTACTCCGGAGTACTACCACGCCTCAACGGATCCGTGACGCGGAGCGGGCAGTGGCAACAAGAACGTACGGGCGCCCAAGTCTTCGGCGGATTCGTGAGCCCTATCGACCGCAGCGACTACGAGGATTTCTCCACTCTCCCTTCGCTGGATGGCTCATGGTCGGTGCTGAACTTTTCGTCGTTGACGGGGCTGCTCTCCGCTCGGAACGGCTTGCAGGCGGCGCAATTCCAGCGCCGTGCAACGCGTCAAGACGCGGCACTCGCAACCCGCCGAGAATTCTACGAGGTAGTGAAGGCCGTGCGCCTGGCCCAGGTCGCCGCGGGAGCGTTGCACCTCGCGCACGACGATGAACGCCGCGTGCGCGCGCTCTTTGAGGTGGGATCGGTCTCGAAGAGCGATCTGCTCAAAGCCCAGCTCCGCACCGCACAGAGCGTACTCGACTCGCTGACGGCGCGGCAGGCCGTCATCAACCAACGTATATTGCTTGCCCGTCAGTTGGGGCTCAAGGAATCTGAAATGCAAGAGGTCGACACGCTCTTGATCGCGGAGCCACGTGAGTACGATGAAACAAGCCTTCTTGCCGAGGCCCGCAGAATTCGTCCAGACCTGCTGGCGGCCGACGCGGAGTTGCGAGCGGCAAGGACCGGACTGCGGAGCGCGAACCTCCTACGCATGCCCTACGTCACTCTCGGGGGCGGCTTAACGTATCGACCGAAATCCGCCTTCAAGGTCACAACGTTCGATACGAGCGGCGTGCCCCTTCCGGCCCCGCTGGTGGAAGCCGGCAACAGCAAGGACGACCTGCAGTACAACGCCCGAATCAGCCTCAACTGGGATTTGTTCACCGGCCTGGCCACGGAATCCCGTATTGCCGCGGCGCAGGCGCGGCTTGTGCGGGCCAAGGATGGCTACGACGCCCTAGATCGCAATTTGCAGAGCGAAATCCACCAGGCGCTGCTGGCCTACCGCGAGGCGACCGAGCGCGAACAGGTGGCGCGGAGCGCCGTGGAATCGGCGACCGAGAATCTCAAGTTGACCCAGGAGAAGTATAATGTGGGATCGGCCACGATCCTCGAGCTGATCGACGCTCAGGTGCAGCTCCAGCGCGCCCAGAGCGACATAGTTTCGGCCTTGGCCGCGATCCGGGTGGCGGAGGCCCAGGTCGACCGAGTACGCGGACGGGCGGAATGAGGCGAAACGAGGGAAAGGGCGCGGCATGAAGAAAAAGAAGTGGCTCTGGATCGGTCTGGGGACCCTGCTCGTGGCGGCCCTGGTGGTGGTCAACCTGGTCCGCAGCGGGAACCGCAAGGGCGTTCCCGTCCAGCTCGCGCGCGTTCGCCTGGAAGACGTCACCTCGCGCGTCCGCGCGCCCGGGAAGATCGAGCCCAAGACCCAGGTGAAGATCAGCGCGGACATCATGGGCAAGATCGTGAAGCTGGCGGTCAAGGAGGGCGATCCGGTGCGGAAGGGCCAGCTGATGCTGCAGCTGGACGATACCCAGTACCGGTCGAGCGCCAGCCAAGCCCGCGCGGCGCTGGCGACGGCGCGGGCGCGGCTGCGCGAGGCGGAAGCGAGCTGGAAGGTCGTCGAGGCCAACCATGCGCGCCAGAGCACCTTGTTCGAGCAGAAGCTGCTCTCGCAAGCCGAGTGGGACCAGGCCAACTCCAGCTACGAGACCGCGCGCGCGGCGGCGACCACGGCGCGCGAGGAGGTGGGACGGGCCGAGGCAGCCCTGCAGGGGGCTCTAGACAACCTGGCGAAGACGCGTTTCGCCGCGCCCTTCGACGGCGCCGTCAGCGCCCTCAACGTCGAGCAGGGCGAGGTCGTGATCATGGGGACCATGAACAATCCGGGGACTCAGATCATGACCGTGTCGGATCTCTCGCGGATGCTCGTCAAGGCCGACGTGGACGAGACGGACGTCGTGGACATGAGGATCGGGCAAAAGGGCAAGATCACCGTGGACGCTCTCCCGGACACGTCCTTCCAGGGCACTGTGGTGGAAATCGGCAGCACCGCCAAGCGGGTCGCCGGGGTCACCGGCGGCACCGAAGGTCAGACCAACTTCGAGGTCAAGGTGGTCTTCGACCAGGGCGTGCCCCAGGTGCGTCCCGGCATGACCGCCGACGTGGAGATCGAGACCGCCACCCAGCCCAAGGCGAAAACCGTGCCGATCCAGGCGGTGGTGGTGCGTGCCCAGCGCGAGCTGGAGCGCGCCGCCCGCAAGCGGGCCGAGCGCCGGCCCCGCCGCAACGAAGCGGTGGCGGCCGAAGACGACACGGTCGGCCGCCGCGACAAAGAGATCACCGGCGTCTTCGTGGTGCGCGAGGGCGTGGCGCGGTTCGTCCCGGTCCGCACGGGAATCGCCAGCGAGACCATGATCGAGATCTTCGGTGACACCAAGCCCGGCGAGTCGGTGGTGACGGGGCCCTACAAGGCGCTCCGGGAACTCAAGCCCGGGGGCAAGGTCCGGCGCGAGGCCCCCGGGGCCAAAGTCAAGAAATGAGGCTCCGTTGCTGATCACGATTCGCGGCTTGCATCGTATCTATCAGGTAGGCAGCGAGCAGGTCCACGCTCTGAACGGCGTCGACCTCGACATCGAGCCCAACGAATACGTGGCCATCATGGGGCCCTCGGGCTCCGGCAAGTCTACCCTCATGAACATCATCGGCTGCCTCGACACTCCGACCGGCGGCTCGTATGCGCTCAAGGGGCAGGAGATCGGCCAGCTTTCCGACGATGCGCTGGCGCGGATCCGAAATCAGGAGATCGGTTTCGTGTTCCAGACCTTCAACCTGCTGGCGCGCGCCGACGCGTTGCACAACGTGGAGCTGCCCTTGGTCTATGCCGGGGTGCGCCACGAGGAGCGACGCCGCCGCGCCCGCGAGGCCATCGAGCTGGTCGGCCTCACCGACCGGATGAAGCACAAGCCCAACGAGCTGTCGGGCGGCCAACGCCAACGCGTCGCGATCGCCCGGGCGCTCGTCAACCGGCCGAGCATCATCCTGGCGGATGAGCCGACCGGCAACCTCGACACCGCGACCGGCGAGGAGATCATGACGGCGTTCGGCAACATCTGGCGCCAAGGCAATACCGTGATCCTGGTTACCCACGAGGCCGACATCGCGCGCCACGCCGGGCGGGTGGTGCGCATGCGCGACGGCAAGATCGAGAGCGACACCCGGCAGGCGAAGCCGCCAAGCGCCGCGGCAGGGCAATGAATCTGCGGGAGAGCATCGGCATCGCGCTCGGGGCGCTCCGCGCGAACAAGCTTCGCTCGTTCCTGACCCTGCTGGGCACGATCATCGGCGTCATGTCGGTGATCGCGGTGCTGTCGTTCGTCGAGGGGTTGAACCGTTACGTCTCGCAGAAGCTGTTGAACGCAGGTGCCAACGTCTTCTGGGTGGATCCCTACGGCTTCGTCACCAGCCAGGAGCAATGGGAGGAGGTCAAGAACCGCCCCCCGATCACACTCGACGACGCCGATGCCCTCCGTCAGGGGGTGCCTCACGCCGCTCTGGTCATCGCCCAGGCCGACGGGCAGCAGACCGCGCGCTACCGCAACAAGGAAGTCAAGGGGGTGAACGTGCGCGGACGCAGCGCCGGCTGGGAGCTCGTGGACGACTACTCGCTCGCCAGCGGTCGCCTGCTCACCGAGCTGGACGACCAGCGCAGCCGCTTGGTGTGCGTGCTCGGCGCCGAGATCGCCGAGGAGCTGTTCCCTGGCCTCGATCCGATCGGCAAGTGGGTCCGGCTCGGCGCCGAGAACTACGAGGTGGTCGGGGTGATGGAGCGCAAGGGCAAGTTGCTCGGGCAGAGTCAGGACCGCTTCGCGGGGATTCCGGTGCGCACCTTCCAGAAGTACAAGCGCGAGCGCGGATTCTTCGGGATCACGGTGAAGAGCGTGGACCAAGCCTCGTTGCCGATCGCCGAGCAGGAAGTCCGCAACGTGCTGCGCGGACGGCGCCACCTCGGGCCGCGCGTGCCCGACAACTTCGGGATCACCGAATCCGAGAACGTCATGCAGCTCTACCGGACCCTCACCGGTGGCATCTTCGTGGTCACGATCGGCGTGGCGGCGATCTCCCTGGTGGTGGGCGGGATCGTGATCATGAACATCATGTTGGTCTCGGTGACCGAGCGGACCCGTGAGATCGGCATCCGCAAGGCGATGGGGGCGCGGCGGCGCGACGTCCTGACGCAGTTCCTGGTCGAGGCCACGACCCTGTCCCTGAGCGGTGGCCTGGCCGGCGTTGCGGTGGGGGTCGGGTTGGCCCTCCTGGCCGGGGCGATCACCCCGTTCCCGACCGCCGTCAGCATGCCGGCGGTGTTCCTCGGCATCACCATGTCGGCGCTGATCGGAGTGTTCTTCGGCTCCTACCCGGCCTGGCGCGCCGCTCGCCTCGATCCGATCGAGGCGCTCCGGTACGAGTAGGCTCCGCATGAAAGCGCCCAATCGCTGCGTTGGCTCGGTCGCTCCTCGCTCGATGTGGCCTGAAGGTCACGATCTCGCTCGTCTCTCCCTCGCACGCCTTGCGCTCGAGCGTTTTCATGCGGAGCTCGGCCCATGAACGGGCTCTTGTTGCGTGAAACCTTCACCATGGCCGCCCGCGCCCTGGCAGCCAATCGCCTGCGGTCGGTGTTGGCGCTGCTCGGGATCGTGATCGGCGTCGGCACGGTGATCGGCATGGTGGCGTTGATCAACGGGTTCCAACGCTCCTTCCAACAGAGCGTCCAGTCCTTCGGGAACAACACGATCTACATCCGACGCATCCGGCCCGGGATCCAGTTCTCCGATGACGTGCCCGACAGCCTCAAGCAGCGCAAGGCCTTCACCATGGACGATGCGGCCGCCCTCCTCGCCAAGGCGCCGGCGGTCAAGGCCATCGCTCCGTTCAAATGGTCGTGGACCGACATCAAGCTGTCGCGCCGAGGCAAGACCACCCGCAGCACCTTCTGCTACGGCACCGATGAAAACTACCTCGCGACGCACGGCTACGATCTGGCCCGCGGCCGCTTCTTCACCGAGGAGGAGGTGATTCGCCGCGCCAACCTGGTGGTGCTGGGCAAGGACACGCGCGAAACGCTGTTCGGGGACGCGAGCGGCCTCGGGCAGCGTATTCATCTCAACGGCATCCCGTTCACAGTGATCGGCGAGTTCGAGACCAAGGGCCGGATGCTGGGGAACAACTTCGACGAGGTCGCGGCCATCCCCTACACGACCATCGACAAGTACTTCCCGGTGCCCCAGGACGCGCCGCCCTGGTTCCCGAAACGGGGCGAGCTGTTCCTCGACGCCATCGCCGTTTCGCCGGAGCAGACCGAGCGGGCCCAGCAGCAGATCATCGAGGTGTTGCGGATCCGCCGGCACCTGCCCAGCAACAAGCAGAACGACTTCGTGGTCTTCACCGACGAGGCGTTCCTGTCGCTGTACAACGCGATCACGGGCGGGATCTTCGCGCTGATGGCGCTGGTGTCGTCCATCGCGTTGCTGGTGGGCGGGATCGGCGTCATGAACATCATGTTGGTGGCGGTGACCGAGCGCACGCGCGAGATCGGCGTGCGCAAGGCCCTCGGCGCCCCGCGCCAGGCGATCCTCACCCAGTTCCTGTTGGAGGCGGTGGTACTCACGGCGGTGGGCGGCGCGCTCGGCGTTCTGCTGGGTTGGGGGGTGTCGGTGATGGTCCACGTGGCGAGCAAACTGCCCACCTACGTCTCGGCCTGGTCGGTGGCGACCGGGCTCGTGTTCTCCGCGGTGGTCGGGGTGTTCTTCGGCCTCTACCCCGCCATGCGCGCCTCGCGGCTCGATCCGGTCGACTCGCTGCGGTACGAGTAGACGCCTCGTCGGCCGTCCCGGGCCGGCGGACCTGCGGGCCCCGCGCCACCCCTGCTATAGTCCTCGCTTCCATGGCCACCGACACTCGCGATCCCGCCGCTTTGGCCCCGGAAGCGCGGCCCGCTCCAGCCGAGGCGGCGCCGCGGCCCCTCGCGCCCGCGCTCTCCGACATCGTGATCCGCGGTGCCCGCGAGCACAACCTGCAGAACCTGACGCTCCAGCTCCCCCGTCAGAGCCTGATCGTGGTCACCGGCGTGTCGGGCTCAGGCAAGTCCTCGCTGGCCTTCGACACCCTCTATGCCGAAGGGCAGCGACGCTACGTCGAGAGCCTGTCGGCCTACGCGCGGCAGTTCCTGGGCCAGATGGAAAAGCCCGAGGTGGACGCGATCGAGGGCCTGTCGCCCGCGATCGCCATCGAGCAGCGCAGCGCGGGGTCGAATCCGCGCTCGACCGTGGCGACGATGACCGAGATCTACGACTACCTGCGGCTGCTGTTCGCCCGCCTCGGCGTCCAGCACTGCCCGAAATGCGGCACCGCCATGTCCCGGCAAAGCGTCGAGGAGATGGTGGACCAGCTGCTGACCCAGTGCTCGGGGCAGCGGGTGAGCCTGCTGGCGCCCCTGGCGCGCGGCCGCAAGGGCGAGTACCGGAAGGAGCTCGAGGACGTGCGACGCCAAGGCTACCTGAGAGCGCGCGTGGACGGCGGATGGATCGAGCTCGACGAGCCGCCGAAGCTCGCGCGTCACCGGCGTCACGACATCGACGTGGTGGTGGACCGAATGACCGTGGCCGCGTCGTCACGCGCCCGTCTCGCCGACTCGGTTGAAGCGGCGTTGCGTCTGGGCGCCGGTGCGGTGGTCGCGGCACGCGACGGCACGGAGGACCTGGTGTTCAGCCAGGGCTCGGCCTGTCCGGCGTGTGGCACCGGCGTGCCGGCGGCCGAGCCGCGCAGCTTCTCGTTCAACTCCCCCCACGGCGCCTGCCGGGCCTGCAACGGGCTCGGGACGCTGCTGCGCGTCGACCCGGCCCGTCTGGTGCCGGACCCCTCGCGAAGCATCGAGCAGGGGGCCGTCGCCGCCTGGGGCGATGCCGCCGGGACCTGGGTGGGCGGGACACTGCGGGCGCTGGCCAAAGCCTACGGGTTCTCGCTCAAGACTCCCTGGAAGAGGCTTCCGGCGCGCGTCCGACGACTGATCCTCGAGGGTTCGGGCGAACGCGAGCTGCGCTTCGAGTACAAGCTCAAGCGAGGTGCGTCCTGGGTGCACCACGGCACCTTCGAGGGCGTCCTCGCCAATCTCGAGCGCCGCCACCGCGAGACCCGCAGCGAGTCGGTGCGCCGTTGGATCGCGAGTCTGATGAGCTCGACTCCGTGCCCCGACTGCGGCGGGCGTCGCCTGAGGGCTGAGAGCCTCGCGGTGCGGCTGGAGGGCATGAGCATCTCCGATTGGGCCGCGCTCTCGATCGCGGAGGCGCGAACACGCGCCGGCCGGCTCCGGTTCGAAGGCGCCCAGGGGACGATCGCCGCTCCCATTCTGAAGGAGCTCGGCAGCCGGCTCTCGTTCCTGGACGATGTCGGGCTGGGCTACCTCACGCTCGATCGCACCGCGGCCACGCTGGCGGGGGGCGAGGCTCAACGCATCCGCCTCGCCACCCAGATCGGCTCTCAGCTCACCGGCGTCCTGTACATCCTCGATGAGCCGTCGATTGGCCTTCATCACCGCGACAACCGGCGATTGCTGGCGGCCTTGACGCGCTTGCGCGACCTGGGGAACACGGTGGTGGTGGTGGAGCACGACCGCGACACCATGGAGTCGGCTGATTACTTGGTGGATCTGGGCCCCGGCGCCGGCCGGCACGGCGGGCGTCTGGTGGCGGCAGGGCGACCGGAGGCGGTGCGGGCCACCGCGACCTCGCTGACGGGCCAGTACCTCATTGGGGCCCGCTCGATCCCGGTGCCGCGCGCGCGCCGGCCGGGCTCGGGCCTCAAGCTCGAGGTGCTCGGGGCGCGTGCCAACAATCTCCAAGAGATCGACGTCGCTGTCCCGCTCGGGACGTTCACCTGCGTCACCGGCGTGTCGGGCTCGGGCAAGAGCACCTTGGTGAACGACGTCTTGTTGGCGGCGCTGGAACGTCGTCTGGGGGGCAGCGGTCCGCTGCCGGGGCCCCACCGAGGATTGCGCGGCGTCGAGCACGTCGACAAGGTGGTCGCGATCGACCAAAGCCCGATCGGCCGCACGCCTCGCTCGAACCCCGCGACCTACACCGGCACCTTCGGCTTCGTTCGCGATCTCTTCGCCCGCCTGCCCGAGGCCAAGGTGCGGGGATACGCTCCCGGGCGGTTCTCGTTCAACGTCAAAGGCGGCCGCTGCGAGCACTGCGACGGCGACGGCCTCAAGAAGGTGGAGATGCACTTCCTGCCCGACATCTTCGTGCGCTGCGACGTCTGCTACGGGCGGCGATACAACCGCGAAACCCTCGAAGTCCTCTACAAGGGCCGCTCGATCGCCGACGTGTTGGACATGACGGTCGAGGAGGCGCTCGAGTTCCTGGGTGCCATTCCGCCGCTCAAGCGAAAGCTCGAAACGCTGAGTGGGGTGGGACTCGGCTACATCCACCTCGGCCAATCCGCCACCACCCTCTCGGGAGGAGAGGCGCAGCGCGTCAAGCTCGCCACCGAGCTCTCTCGGGTCGCCACCGGCCGCACCCTCTACATTCTGGACGAGCCCACCACCGGGCTCCATTTCGAGGACGTGCGCGTGCTGCTCGAGGTGCTGCAGGCACTGGTCGATCGGGGGAACACGGTGGTGGTGATCGAGCACCAGCTCGACGTGATCAAGAACGCCGATTGGTTGATCGACCTGGGACCGGAAGGCGGTGATCACGGCGGCAGGGTGGTCGCCGCGGGAACGCCCGAGGCGGTATCGCGAGCGCCGGGGTCGCACACCGGCGAAGCCCTGGGTGAGGTCCTGTGACGGCGCTCGCGCGCTCGGTCGGTTTCTGCTTGCGCGGCGACGCCCTCTCGTGGCGATAATCCGCAAAGCTGCCCGCATCGACCGGAGGCGCCCCGCCATGAGCCCGACCACACCGGTGACCGCCGAAACCCCGCGAACGTCCCGTCGACGACGCCTCCGCACCATGCGGGCGGTGGTCAAGGCCTCGGCCGGGCCCGGGGCGGAGATTCGGGAAGTCCCGGTTCCCGCCTGCGAGCCCGATCAGTTGTTGCTCCGGGTCCAGCGCGCCGGCGTCTGCGGGACCGACCTCCACATCCACGCCTGGGACCGTTGGTCTCAAGAGCGGATCAAGCCTCCGGTCACGTTGGGCCACGAGTTCGTCGGAGAAATCGTCGAGCGGGGAGAGGCCGTGACCGAGTTCCAGCTCGGCGAGCGCGTGTCGTGCGAGAGTCACATCGTTTGCAACCACTGCACCGCCTGTCGGACCGGCCGCGGCCACGTCTGCGAGAACACGCGGATCTTGGGAGTGGATGTGGACGGCGGCTTCGCCGAGTACGTGGCGGTCCCGGCCGTGAATGCCTGGCGCTCCCCGGCCAACGTGCCGATCGAGGTGGCGGCGGTGATGGAGCCGCTCGGCAACGCCGTGCACACCGCCTTTGCCGGACCGATCTCCGGCTGCAACCTGGCCGTCACCGGCTGCGGTCCCATCGGCTTGTTCGCGGTCGGGGTCGCGAGGGCCGCGGGGGCCGCCCGGGTAATCGCCAGCGACGTGTCGCCTTACCGCCTGGATCTCGCTCGTCGGATGAGGGCGGACGCGGTTCTCGATGCGCGCCAGAACGACTTCGTCGCGCGCTGCCTCGAGCTCACCGCCGGGGCCGGGCTCGACGGCGTGCTCGAGATGTCGGGGAATCCGGCCGCGGTGCGCGACGGTCTCGCCGCCCTGCGCAGTGGGGGTCGCCTGTCGTTCTTGGGGCTTCCCAAGGAGCCCTTCGAGCTGGACTGGAACCGCCTCGTGATCTTCAAGGGGATCACGATCCACGGCATCATCGGCCGCCGGCTCTACGAGACCTGGTACCAGATGGACAACCTGCTCTCCTCGGGGCGCCTCGACATCGGCCCGGCGATTAGTCATGTGATGCCGATGGAGGAGTTCGATCGGGCGATCGACCTGCTGCGCACCGGACAGGCGGGCAAGGTGGTGCTGGTGCCGTGGGGCGAAGAGGGGTGAGGGGAATCCGGGCCATGGCGGCTTGGGCAGGAGCGGTGTGCGCGACCTGCGGCTGTGCGACGGCTTATGAGCCTGCCCACACGCAACCCTCCATTCGAGTCGAGGACCAGCCAGGTTGCACCGAGGCGGTGCACGGACCGTGGCCCGCTTTCGGGGCCCGGCCTATGGTCGACCGCATGCCCGAGGTCGCCGTGACGGTGGTGGCCAACTACCCGACTTTGGCACGAGAGGCGGGCGTTGACGGAACGGTGGTCTTGTTCGCCCTGGTCTGTGAGCATGGAAGAGTGGTGGACGTGCGGGTGTACAAATCCATCCCGATGCTGGACGCCGCCGCCGTGGAAGCCGTCAAACGATGGACGTTCAAACCCGCCCTGGCCGGCGGCCGAAATGTTGCCTGCTGGACCGAAGTCCCGGTGCGCTTCTTGGCCCATTGAATTGGAGGGGAGACCGCTTCGATGTTCGACACGCTGAAGCCCCAGCTCGAGGCCGAGCTGGCCAAGATCCGCGACGGCGGCCTGTGGAAGGACGAGCGGGTGCTCTCCTCGCCGCAGGGCCCGGTGGTCAAGCTCGCGGACGGGCGTGAGGTGCTGGTGTTCTGCGCCAACAACTACCTCGGGCTCTCGAGCCATCCCGAGGTGATCGCGGCCGCGCACCTCACACTCGACAGCCACGGCTATGGGCTCTCCTCGGTGCGCTTCATCTGCGGTACCCAGGACCTGCACAAGACGCTGGAGCGGAAGATCGCGCAGTTCCTCGGCACCGACGACGCCCTGCTCTACGCCGCGTGCTTCGACGCCAACGGCGGCGTCTTCGAGCCGTTGCTCGCCGAAGAGGACGCCATCATCTCGGACGCCCTGAACCACGCCTCGATCATCGATGGCGTGCGGCTCTGCAAGGCGCAACGCTGGCGGTATCAGAACAACAACATGGCGGACCTCGAGCGCTGCCTCAAAGAGGCGGAGGAGAAGGGTTGCCGCCACAAGCTGATCGCGACCGACGGCGTCTTCAGCATGGACGGCACGGTCGCGAACCTGAAGGCGATCTGCGACCTCGCAGAGCGCCACAAGGCGCTCGTGATGGTGGACGACTCCCACGCCACCGGCTTCGTCGGGAAGACCGGCCGCGGCTCGGCCGAGCACGCGGGGGTGCAGGGCCGCGTCGACATCGTCACCAGCACGCTCGGCAAGGCCCTGGGCGGGGCGATCGGCGGGTTCACGAGCGGCCGCCGCGAGATCATCGACATGCTGCGCCAGCGCTCGCGACCCTACCTCTTCTCGAATACGCTCCCGCCGCCGGTGGTGGGGGCGAGCATCGCGGTGTTCGATCTGCTCTCGCGCACCACCGCGCTCCGCGACAAGCTCGAGGCGAACACGGTGCGCTTCCGCCAGGCGATGACGATCGCCGGCTTCGAGATCAAGCCCGGGACCCACCCGATCGTCCCGATCATGCTCTACGACGAGAAGCTCGCCCACGAGATGGCGCGCAAGCTGCTCGAGACGGGGATCTACGTGATCGGCTTCTCGTTCCCCGTCGTGCCGCGCGGCCAGGCGCGCATCCGGGTGCAGCTCTCGGCCGCACACGAGGCCCGGCACATCGACCGCGCGGTCGAGGCGTTCACCCGCGTGGGCCAAGAGCTGGGCGTGCTGAGCCGCTCGCGGGCCTGAGCGGCCCATCGGTCTCGATCCGGTTCTCCACAGCGGGCCCGCCGTGCCTTGACCCTGTGCGGGCCATTCGCTACCGTGCGTCCGCTCTTCAACGTGGAGTCGACCCGTGCAGCCCACCACCACCCTCAAGCGCACCCCGTTCTACGAGTTCCACCAGGCCCTGGGGGCCAAGCTCGTGGACTTTGCCGGCTTCGAGATGCCGATTCGGTACGCCGGCGACATGCAGGAGCACCTCTGCGTTCGCAAGGGGGTCGGTCTCTTCGACATCTCCCACATGGGCGAGTTCCGGGTGGCCGGCCCAGGGGCGCCCGAGTTCCTGAACCGGGCGGTCACCAACGATGTGGCCAAGCTCGAGGTTGGGCAGGCCCTTTACACGCCCCTGTGTCGGCCGAGTGGCGGCATCGTGGACGACATCTTGGTTTACCTTTGCGCCGACCACTTCATGTTGGTCGTGAATGCCTCCAACATCTCCAAGGACTTCTCCTGGCTCAAGGAGCAGTGCCCGCCCGAGGTCGCGCTCGAGGACCAGTCGGACGAAGTTGCCTTGTTGGCCGTGCAGGGCCCGCGCGCCGCGGAGATCCTGAAAGGACTGGTCCCCGACCCGGCTCTCGAACTGGGCTATTACCGCTTCCTGGAGGGAACGCTGCTCGGCGTTGACGCCTTGATTTCGCGCACCGGCTATACCGGCGAGGACGGCTTCGAGCTCTATTTCCATCCGCGCGAGGCGGAGCGGGTGTGGAACGGCCTGCTGTCGGCGGGCCGAGCGGTCGGCCTGCAGCCGGTGGGCCTCGGGGCGCGAGACACGCTGCGTCTCGAAATGGGCTATATGCTCTACGGCAACGACATCGACGACCTGACCTCGCCGCTGGAGGCCGGGCTCGGCTGGACGGTCAAGCTCGACAAGGCCGATTTCGTCGGGCGGGCGGCACTGGTCGAGCAGAAGCACGGCGGTACGGCGCGGAACCTGGTCGGTCTCGAGGCCGAGGGCCGGCGCGTCCCGCGCCATGGCATGGTGCTCGAGTCACAGGGCCGGATGGTCGGGCGGGTGACCAGCGGTGCCTTTGGCCCCAGCCTCGAGCGTGCCGTCGCGATGGCCTACGTCGAGGCCGGGCTCGACGCGATCGACACGCCGCTCGAGGCGCTGAGCGGCGCGACACGGATCCCGACGCGCGTGGTCCGGCGGCCCTTCTATCGGCACGGTTCGCATCGCTAGGTCGGCAGGTCCCGGGACCGCGCACCCGGTCGGCCGGCCAACCAGGGAGGTACTGCTTGGATTTCCCGAACGATGTCCGCTACACCTCCGAGCACGAGTGGGCTCGGCTCGAGGGAGATTTGGTCACGGTGGGCATCACGAGCTATGCCACGGATCAGCTCGGCGACGTGGTGTTCGTCGAGCTGCCGGAGGTGGGCAGGAAGCTCGAGGCGGCGAAGCCCTTCGGCGTCGTGGAGGCGGTGAAGACGGTGAGCGACCTGTTCACTCCGGTCGCCGGTGAGGTGGTCGAAGTAAACCGGGCGCTTGCCGACGACCCTGGGCGCGTCAACCAGTCTCCGTTTGGCGACGGCTGGATGATCCGCATCCGACCGACGAGCGCCGACGACCTTGAGCGCCTGATGAGCCGCGAGGACTACGCCAAGCTGGTCGAGGAGCAGCACGCGTGAGCTACGTCGGCCGAACCCGCGAGGAGGAGCGACGGATGCTGGCCGCGATCGGCGTTGGCTCCTTCGAGGACCTGGTCACCGCGGTGCCGGCGTCGGTGCGGCTCGACCGGCCGCTCGAAGTTCCCGGACCGCTGTCCGAGATCGAGGTCCGCCGCCGCTTCGGCAAATGGGCCGCGCAGGACGATGCCGACCGCGCCATCTCGTTCCTCGGCGGGGGCGTGTACGATCACTACATCCCGGCGGCCGTCCAGACGATCGCCTCGCGCTCCGAGTTCGCCACCGCCTACACGCCCTACCAGGCGGAAGTGGCCCAGGGCACGCTCACGGTAATCTACGAGTTCCAGAGCATGATCTGCGAGCTCACCGGGATGGCGGTGGCCAACGCCTCCCTCTACGACGGCGCGACAGCGGTCGTCGAGGCGGCGCTCTTGGCTCGCCATCAGACCCGGCGCGCCCGCGTGGTGGTGGCCGGCGCGCTCCATCCCAATTACCTGGCGGTGCTCCGTACCTACCTGGGCGGCGACGTCGCGGTGACCGCCGATCGCGGCGGCCAGTGCGCCCCCGAAGATCTCAAGGGCGCGCTCGGCCCCGACGTCGCCTGCGTGGTCTACCAGCACCCCAACTTCTTCGGCCTGCTCGAGAGCCCCCACGCGCTGAACGTGCTGGCCCACGAGGCCGGTGCGCTGGCGGTCGCCTGCTGCGATCCGCTGGGGCTCGCCTTGCTCGAGCCTCCGGGCCGCGACGCCGTCGAAGCCGGCGCGGCTGGCACCCGCTCGGGCGCCGACGTGGTGGTGGGAGAGGGGCAGTGCCTTGGCAACCCGCCGAGCTTCGGCGGCCCGCTGCTCGGCTTCTTCGCCTGCTCCTCGTCGCTCATCCGCCGCATGCCTGGTCGGATCGCGGCCCAGACCGTGGATCGCGAGGGACGCCGCGGCTTCGTGCTCACGCTGCAGACGCGCGAGCAGCATATCCGGCGCGAGAAGGCGACCTCCAATATCTGCACGAACCAAGGGCTGATGGCCCTACGGGCCACGGTCTACCTGGGACTGCTCGGCAAGGCGGGACTCGCCGAGGTGGCCGAGCTGTGCGTCCAGAACACCCATTACGCGGCCACGCTGGCCGAGAAGCTGTCCGGCTATCGCCGGGCCCATGGCGGCACGTTCTTCCGGGAGTTCGTGCTGGAATGTCCGGTCGAGGCCGCCGTCGTGGAGCGCTTCGGACGCGACCGGGGGGTGCTGCCCGGAGTCGACCTGGGACGCTTCCGACCTGAGTGGCGGCGCTGGTTGCTGGTGGCCGCGACCGAGCAGCGCGACCGAAGCGAGATCGAGCGCTGGGCGGAGGTGCTGAAGGCGGCCGGAGGCTTGTCATGAGGCGCCGGCTCCTGATCGAGCAGGGGGGCCTGGGTCACCGCGGGCCGGCGCTCCCGCGTGCCGACGTTCCGGTCCGGCCGCTCGCCGAACTGCTTCCCGGGGCGCGACTCCGGGCCGAACTCGACCTACCCCAGGTCAGCGAGCCGGAGGCGGTCCGGCATTTCATCGAGCTGTCGGTGCTGAACCATCACATCGATCGCGGCCTCTACCCGCTCGGGTCGTGCACCATGAAGCACAATCCGAAGATCAACGACGAGATCGCCGGCCTCCAGGGCTTCGCGCTCGCGCATCCACTCTCGGCCGATGAAGGCTGCCAGGGCGCGCTGCGAGTGATCGCCGAGCTGCAGAAGGCGCTGGCCAAGATCACAGGTTTCGCGGCGGTCACCACGCAGCCGGCGGCCGGCGCCCAGGGGGAGCTGACCGGCCTGTTGATGATCCGCGCCTGGCACCGCTCGCGCGGCGAGGGTGAGCGGCGCACCGTGATCGTCCCGGACTCGGCTCACGGAACCAACCCGGCGAGCGTGGCGTTGGTCGGCTACGAGACGGTCACCGTGGCCTCCGAGCGCGGGACGTTGAGCCTGGCCGCACTGTCCCAGGCGCTCGACGCCCGCACTGCGGCGGTGATGCTCACGGTGCCCAACACGCTCGGCTTGTTTGAGCCCCAGATCCTCGAGGTCACGCGGCTCGCCCACCGGGCGGGCGCCCAGGCCTACCTGGACGGCGCCAACCTCAATGCCATGGTGGGGCTGGTGCGGCCCGGGGACCTCGGGTTCGACGTCATGCACATCAACCTCCACAAGACCTTCTCCACTCCCCATGGCGGCGGCGGCCCCGGCGCCGGCCCGGTGGCGGTGGCCCGGCATCTCGAGCCGTTCCTCCCGCTCCCCGTCCTCGAGGAGCGGGACGGAGCCCTGCATCTCGTCCACGACCGGCCGCAGAGCGTCGGGCGAGTGCATTCGTTCCATGGCAACTTCGGCATGCTGGTGCGGGCGCTCGTCTACCTCTCGAGCCTCGGCCCCGAAGGTCTGCGGCAGGTGAGTCGCGGCGCGATCCTCAACGCCAACTACCTGATGCGGCGCTTGGCCAAGACCTACGAGCTTCCCTATCCCCAGCCGTGCATGCACGAGTTCGTGCTCTCGGGCCAAGGTCTCCGGAAACACGGCGTGAAGACGTTGGACGTCGCCAAGCGGCTGCTCGACTTCGGGGTTCATGCACCCACCGTCTACTTCCCCCTGATCGTGGATGAGGCGCTGATGATCGAGCCCACCGAGACCGAAACGCTCGACCGACTCGACGACTTCGCCGAGGCGATGGAGCGCATCGCCCGCGAGGCGGTCGAGAATCCCCAGGTGCTCCGCGACGCGCCGCGGACCACCCCGGTCGGGCGGCTCGACGAGGGGCGGGCCGCCCGCGAGCTGATCGTGCGCTGGAGCCGCCCCCGGGAACCCGAGCCCAAGGCCCCTCAGGGCACCCCGAGTCGGGCATGAACGTGCCGCTCGAGTGGTCCTTCAATCCCTGGCGCGAGCGTCCGAAGGCGGCGGCGTCGGCGACCGGGATCAGCTTTGGCTCGTGCCTCCTGATCGGCACGCTCGGTCAGCCCCCGTTGCTCACGCTGGTCTTGTGCGCGGCGTTGCTCGCCTCGCTGTGGCCGCTGCTCGCGCCGGCCCGCTGCCGGGTGGACGAGCAGGGGGTGTCGCGGCGCGGTCCGTTCGGGCTCGAGCGCCGCCCCTGGGGCGACCTCAAGCGCTGCGTATCCGGGCCCGCCGGACTGCTGGTCTCGCCCTACCCGCGCTCGCACTGGCTCGATGGCTATCGCAGTCTGTGGCTGCCGCTTCCCAAGCGTGACGGCGAGAGGTTGAGGAACGAGCTGCTGGCCCGGCTCGCGCACCATGGGTTCTGACCCGGCGGCCCTGCTCGAATCCGATCTGGCTCTCCTCGACCGGCTCGCTGCCCGCGTCACCGAGCTGCACCTGGAAGTGCCCGCGATCCTGACCCTCGAGACCGCGAAGCCGCTCACGTTGCTCGCCAGCCAGGCGCTCATTTTCCTCGAGCCGATCGCGCAGTCGCTGTTCCGCATCCCCGACTATCGCCGGCTGGCAGCGCTGGTGGAACGGCGAGAAGCGCTCGAGCAGCTGGTGCGCATGATCGAAGACAAGGCCGGGCGTCGCGGTGGTCACCCCTCGGACCGCCGCGGCACGGCTCGCAGCGGTCCCGCGGACGGTTCGGCCTGAGCCGGTCTGCGACCCGGCGAACGACTCATGGAGATTCGGCCCGAGAACATCCGATCGATCCTCGCCACCGACTGCGGCTCCACCACCACCAAGGCCATCCTGATCGAGCGGCGCGACGGGCAGTACCGGCTGGTGGTGCGCGGTGAGGCGCCCACCACCGTCGAATCCCCGTTCGAGGACGTGACCCGCGGGGTGCTCAACGCGGTGCGCGAGGTCGAGGAGCTGGCCGGGCGCCGCTTGCTGGACGGCGAGCGGATTCTCGCCCCCCAGAACGGCAGCGATGGCGTGGACCTCTACGTCTCGACCTCGAGCGCGGGCGGGGGGCTCCAGATGATGGTCTCGGGACTGGTGCTCCAGATGACGGGCGAGAGCGCGCAGCGGGCGGCGCTCGGCGCCGGCGCGATCGTGATGGACGTGATCGCGCTCAACGACGGCCGCCGGCCCCACGAGAAGATCAAGCGCATTCGCCAGCTGCGGCCGGACATGATCCTGCTCTCGGGAGGCACCGATGGCGGCGACGTCAAGCGGGTGGTCGAGATGGCCGAGATCCTCTCGGCGGCCGACCCCAAGGCCCGCCTGGGGGCCGGCTACGAGCTGCCGGTGATCTACGCCGGCAACCAGCAGGCGGTGCCCCTGGTGCGCGAATGCCTGGCCTCGCGCACCGCGCTGTCGGTGGTTCCCAACCTGCGCCCGACGCTGGAGTCCGAGAACCTGAGGCCGGCTCGCGATGCGATCCACGAGCTCTTCATGGAGCACGTCATGGCCCATGCCCCCGGCTACAAGAAGCTGATGACGTGGTCGCCGGTGCCGATCATGCCCACCCCGGGGGCGGTCGGCATCATCATCGAGAAGATCGCCCGAAGGGACCGCATCTCGGTGGTGGGGGTCGACATCGGGGGAGCGACGACCGATGTCTTCTCGGTCTTCCAGGGAGTGTTCAACCGCACCGTTTCGGCCAACCTGGGGATGAGCTATTCGGTATCGAACGTGCTGGCCGAGGCCGGGATCGAGAACATCTTGCGGTGGGTGCCGTTTCCCGTCGAGGAGGTGGACCTCCGAAACCGAATCAAGAACAAGATGGTCCGCCCGACCACGATCCCGCACGCCCTCGAGGATCTGGTGATCGAGCAGGCCATCGCGCGTGAGGCTCTGCGCCTGGCCTTCGAGCAGCACAAGGCGCTGGCCACCGGGCTCAAGGGGGTGCAGACCGAGCGCACGATCTCCGACATCATGGCCCAGACCGAGAGCGGCACCACGCGAGTGGATCTGGTCAATCTGGGCCTGCTGGTGGGCTCGGGTGGCGTGCTCTCCCACGCGCCGCGACGCGCGCAGGCGGCGATGATGATGATCGACGCCTTCCTGCCCGAGGGGCTTACGCATCTGGCGGTGGACAGCATCTTCATGGCGCCCCAGCTCGGCGTGCTTTCGACCGTGCACGAACGGGCGGCAACCGAGGTGTTCGAGCGCGACTGCCTGATCCGTCTTGGCGCGGTGCTGGCCCCGATCGGGGGCGGCAGGCCCGGCCAGGCGTGCGTCTCCGTCGAGCTGCGAGGGACGGCGGGAGCGACGGTCGAGGCGCGCGTCCCGTTCGGCGAGGTGGCGCGGCTGCCCCTGCCGGCCGAGGGTCGGGTGCGCCTGACCGCCCGTCCGGAGCGAGGCTTCGACCTCGGCCAGGGCAAGGGCAAGCCGCTGACGGCCGAGGTGATGGGTGGCGTGGTCGGGCTGATCGTCGATGCGCGCGGTCGCCGCCCCTTCGCGCTCCCGGCGCCGGCCAGGCAGCGCATCGCCCGGCTCCGCGCCTGGAATCGCGCGATGGACCTGTTTCCCCGGGACGTGTGACATGGCCCACGCCTACACGCCAGGGCTCAAGGTCACCGAAAGCGCTCGGCTGCGCAGGGAACGCCGCCTGCCGCTCCGCGGCGACGTGCTGGTTGCCCCGGGCGACGCGGTGGCGCCCGACACGGTGGTGGCGCGTACGGAGCTCCCCGGCAACGTCCAAACTATCAACCTGGCCGCGAAGCTGGCCCTCGACCCGGCGCGGGTGCCCGGCGCCCTGACTCGCCCATTGGGCGCGGCGGTGAAGCGCGGCGAGACCCTCGCCGAGGGCAAGAGCCTGTTCGGTCTCCTGACGCAGCGAGCGGCCGCCCCCGTGGACGGCACCCTGGAAAGCGTGTCAGCCGTCACTGGCCAGCTGATTCTGCGCGAACCCCCCATCCCGGTGGTCGTGAACGCGTACGTGCGCGGGGTGATCGCCGCGGTGCTGCCACGGGAAGGCGTGGTGGTCGAGACCGAAGCGGCCTTGGTGCAGGGCATCTTCGGCGTCGGCGGTGAGACCTTTGGCGCGATCCGCCTGGTGACCACGTCCCCCGACCAGGAGCTTCTCGCCGATCGACTCACCGAGGCGCATCGCGGCGCGGTGGTGGTGGGCGGCTGCTACGTGTCGCATGACACGCTGATGCGCGCCCGCCAGCTCGGCGTGGCCGCCGTCGTGGTCGGCGGCTTCGACGACCGCGACCTTCGCCAACTGCTGGGACGTGACCTGGGCGTGGCGATCACCGGCTCGGAGGAAATCGGCATCACCCTGGTGCTCACCGAGGGCTTCGGGCGCATCCCGATGGCCGATCGCACCTGGCGCCTGCTCGCGGCGCACGACGGCGAGCAGGCCTCGGTGAGCGGCGCCACCCAGATTCGGGCGGGCGTTCTGCGGCCCGAGGTCGTGATCCCGAGGTCGCGACAGGCGGGGGGGAGCGCCGAGCCCCCGGCGGGCACCGGTCTCGAGGTCGGTTCGCTCCTGCGGGTCATCCGCGAACCCTACTTCGGGCGCATCGGACGCGTGGTGGAGCTGACGCCGGCGTTGAAGGAGCTGGACACCGAGGCGCGGGTGCGCGTGACCACGGTCGAGTTCGCCGACGACCGGACTCGAGCCGTGGTGCCTCGGGCCAACGTCGAGCTGATCGAAGGATGAGGGTGCGCTGCGCGTGCCCTCGTTGACAGGGCCGCGTTGCCGTTGCTAGCTTGGCGGTTCGCCGCCCAGCGGGCGGCCGAAGGCACGGCCGCTGCGGGGTCGTGTCTGTGGAGCAGGACCAAGGAGGTTCGGTTGCCACAGTTCCGACCTGGCCGCCGCCTGCGCCTCGTGCTCTGGGGCGGCCTGGTCGCCGCTCTGCTCGGCACGTCCGGAGCCCGGGGCCAGGGCGCAGACTCGCTGGCCGCGGTGGGCCGCCTCCCCGCACCGCAACCCCCCTCCGGGCTCGTGGTCTCCGATGTCCCCAACGACGCCGGGCGGGCGCTCGAGTTGACCTGGAAGCTCTCACCCGACGACCGGTCCGGCCAGAACCTCGTCACCGCGTACCTGCTCGAGCGCGCCCCGTCTCCCGGAGGCCCCTGGACCCGGGTCGACTCGGTGGCCGCCGGCACGACCAACCGGTCGGACCAAAGCGTCGCTCGAGACGTCGACTACTTCTACCGCGTAGTCGCCGGCGGCCCCGGGGGGATGACCCCGGCGCGGAGTATCACCGGCCCGGTCCGGGCCGCCTCCGAATGGATCAACCGCACGCGATGGAGCGTCCTGGGGTTCACGGCGCTGTTCTTCGCGTTCGTGCTCTACTTCATCGGCAGCGCGCAAGCGGGCAAGAAGCCGTTCGTGCGCCGCATCCCCGGGATCGACGCGATCGAGGAGGCCATCGGCCGCTCGACCGAGATGGGACGCCCCGTGCTCTACGTGCCCGGCATCCAGGACATCAACGAAATCCAGACCGTGGCCGGCCTGGTGATCCTGGAAAGCGTGGCCAAGCTGACGGCTCGCTACGAGACGCCGATCGTGGTGCCCGTGACCTACCCGATTCCCTTCACCATCGCCGAGGAGATGGTGAAGAGCGGTTACCTGAATGCCGGGCGCCCCGAGCGCTACGACCCCAGCAGCGTCCGCTTCGTCTCGCCCGAGCAGTTCGCTTACGTCGCGGCCGTCACCGGCATCATGCTCCGCGACCGGCCGGGCGCGCACATCTTCATGGGGTCCTTCTACGCCGAGTCGCTGCTGCTCGCCGAGACCGGCTTCGCGACCGGCGCCATCCAGGTGGCCGGAACCGCCAACGTACATCAACTTCCCTTCTTCGTGGTGGCGTGCGACTACACGTTGATCGGCGAAGAGCTGTACGCGGCGAGCGCATACCTCTCGGGTGAGCCCAGGCTGGTCGGCGGCCTCAAGGGCACCGACCTGATGAAGATCCTCATCCTGGTGACCGTGGTCGTCGGCTGCGCCCTCGAGACCGGCGGCATCCACTGGCTCACCGTCTGGATGATCACGCAGTAGGAGGCGAGGCGTGAAGCGCGAAGTCCCCTTGTTCATCACCGCGGCGATCGGGGTGTTCATGATCCTGTCGTTCTTCATCCCCCATCAGGCGGTGAGCGTGCCGGCCGACTTCCTGCAGGCGTGCGCGGTGATCCTGGTGTCGTTCGGGTACGTGCTGGGGGGAGCCAACGCGCTCCGTCTCAACTTCGACACCATCTACAAGCGCCAACCGGGGTGGCCCTACAAGGTCGTGCTGGTGGTTGCATTGGTGACGACGGTCGCGATCGGCGCCATCGACGGCTGCCGGCATCACGGTTCCTTCCTCGAAGAGACCACCCGGTCCAAGTGGATCTACGACCAGGTGTACTCGCCGATGTCGGCCACCATGTTCTCGCTGCTCGCGTTCTTCATCGCTTCGGCCGCGTTCCGCGCCTTTCGCATCCGCACCCTCGAGGCTGGATTGCTCGCCGCTGCCGCCCTCATCGTCATGCTGGGACGCGTGCCGCTCGGCGACTTGATGACCGATTGGCTCACGCAGCTCCGCTGGCTGCCCGTCCCCGGGGTACCGCACGGGCTCCACCTCAGCGGCATCCAGGAATGGATCATGGAGAATCCGCAGAACTCGGCCAAGCGCGCCATCCTGATCGGAGCGGCGCTCGGCGTGATGGCCACCGGCCTGCGCGTGATCCTGGGCATCGAGCGTTCCTATCTGAGCGGGGAGGACTGAGCGGTGACCTGGCAAACCAGGCTGGAGAGGCTGGACCGCCGCTGGCTGTTCCTGATCATGGGCTTGCTGGTGACCGGACCGCTCCTCTTCCCCCCCGGGCTGCCGCTCAAAGTCTCGGCCCCGGTGCAGGCGTTCCACGACACGATCGCCAAGCTTCCCAACGGCTCCACCGTGCTCATGCCGTGCGATTACGATCCGAGCGCCCGCCCGGAGATGGTGCCGATGACGCGCACCGCGTTCCGCCAGCTCTTGCAGAAGGACTGTCACGTGGTGGTCACGGTGCTGTGGAACGCCGGTCCCGGCTTGGTCGAGGCGACGCTCAACGACGTCGCCCGCGAGTTCCCGGACAAACGGTACGGAGTGGACTGGGTGCATCTGGGCTTCAAGGCCGGCGACGACGCGGTCATGGTGCTGATGGGACAGGGGATCGCGAACGCCTTTCCCCGCGACTACCGGGGCAACGAGACGCGCAGCCTTCCGCTGATGCAGAAGGTGCGGGACTATTCGAGCTTTCCGTTGCTGGTCAGCATCTCCGGCGGGTTCCCCGGCACCAAGGAGTGGGTGCAGCAAGTGCAGGGACGCTTCCACTTGCCGATGGTGGCGGGCGTGACGGCGGTCAGCGCGCCCGAATACTACCCCTATCTCCAATCTGGCCAGTTGCGCGGCTTGCTGGGGGGCATGGCGGGAGCGGGCGAGTACGAAAAGATTCGCGGCGAGCACGGCTCGGCGACGCGGGGCATGGACGCGCAGTCCTTGGCGCACGTGTTCGTGGCGGGGTGCATCCTGCTCGGCAACCTGGTGCAGTGGGCCAAGCGGCGGGAGGGCGCGTGAACCTGCACGTGAGCTCGGACCTGAGTGTGTGGTTGGCGGCGCTGCTGACGCTGTGCATCTTTTCCTTCCTCTACCGGGACAACCCCTTCTACCGCTTTGCCGAACACCTGTTCGTCGGCGTGTCGGCCGGCTACTACATCATCCTCTACTTCTGGACCAACCTCGTCCCCAACCTCTGGGAGCCGCTGTGGCGCCACGCGATCGGTCGGGACTTCTGGACCGGGGCCCCGTTCACGCCCGCGCGCCCCGGCCTGTTCGCCGCCTCGCTCGGCGATTATCGGATGTTCCTGCTCCTGCCGGGGATTCTCGGGCTGCTGTTGTTCACGCGCCTGTTCGGCAAGATCGGCTGGATGTCGCGTTGGGCGCTGGCGGTGATCATCGGCGTGTACGCCGGCATCCGGACCACCGGGGCCGCGCAAGCCGACTTCGTCGCTCAGGTGCAGGGGAGCCTGCAGCCCCTGTGGGTTGGCGGTCATCTCGGCGCCAGCTTGAACGCCATCGTCTTCACGGTCGGTCTCGCCACGTCGTTGCTGTTCTTCTTCTACAGCCGCGAGCACAAGGGGACGCTGGGGATGGCGTCCAAGCTCGGCATCCTCTTTCTCATGGTCTCGTTCGGGGCCGGCTACGGATACACGGTGATGTCGCGCATCTCGCTGCTGATCGGCCGCCTGCAGTTCCTGTTCGAGGATTGGCTCGGCTTGCGGTGATCGGCGGGCGGGGCCGCGCCGCGCCCCACCGGCTTCCCGGCCCGCGGCGGGAGAACGCTCCCATGATTCTGTGGGTGGACGGCGCCCACGACGCGGCGGAGAACATGCGGCGCGACGAGCGCCTGCTGGCCCGCGCGACGGAGGGAGCCGAGCCGGTCCTGCGGCTGTTCGCGTTCGCGCCGCCGGGGATCACGCTCGGCCGCGGCCAGTCGCCCGAGCGCGAGCTGGACTTGGAGCGCTGCGCCGCCGACGGCATCGCGTGGGCCCTTCGACCCACCGGCGGCCGGGCGATCTTCCATGCCGACGATTGGAGCTATTCGCTCTCCGCAGCTCTCGACCACCGCGATTGGGGAGGTGCCGCCTCACGTGCCTACGCGCGCGCCAGCGCGCTCATCGTCGCGTCGTTGAACCGCCTCGGGGTTCCCGCCGCCTTCGCCCCTGGGGTGGCCCGGGCCGCCGAGGGAGCGCGTGGGCCCGGGCGCGGGACCGAGCCTTGCTTCACCTCCACCGCCCGCCACGAGGTTGTGCTCCACGGGCGCAAGCTGGTCGGGAGTGCCCAGCGGCGCACGGCGCGCGCGCTGCTCCAGCAGGGCAGCGTGCTGCTCGGCGGGGCCCACGTCGGGCTCGCGGACTATCTCGCCCTGCCCGAGCCCCGTCGCCGCGAGGTGCGCGAGCAGTTGCGGATGCGCACCGCCCACGCCGGCGATTATCTTGGCCCGGCGCCGCCGCTAGCCACGTGGGGCGATGCCTTGATGGCCGAGCTGCCGCCGTGCTCGAGCCACCGGGACGCGATGGAGGGCCTGTTTCTGTTGACCCTCTCGAAGAACGATTCCTATACTCGCGACCCATCGCCGGCCGAGGCGTAGCGGGGACAGGAGGGCCGACTCATGGCAAGCAGGCGGCAGATCGACGGACTGGTGATCGGGCTCGGGCTCGCCCTGATCGTGGGCGGCTGCGGCGGCAAGGCCGGCCATGCGGGCGCCGGCTACGTGGACACGATCCCGCTTCCCCGCGACACCCTGACGGTGGACATGCCCGATATCGGCGCCTACGGCGGCCGCTTCCGGATCGTGACCAGCCAGAGCCCGAAGACTTTCAACGGCATCATGGCCACCGAGAACTCCTCCCTCGATATCCTCGAGGGACGTCTGTTCGCCGGCCTCACCGAATACGATCGTGCCACCCAGACCAACTACCCGCGGCTCGCCAAGTCCTGGGAGGTGAGCCCCGATGGCCTCACCTGGATTTTCCACCTGCGGCGCGGGGCGGCGTTCTCCGATGGCCACCCGATCACCTCGGAGGACGTGCTGTTCTCGTTCCAGGTGGCGATGGACGACTCGATTCATCCCCCGGTCCTGGAATTTCTCCAGCTCGACGGAAAGAAGTTCGAGGTCAGCGCCCCCGATTCCTACACCGTGATCATCAAGACTCCACGTCCCTACGCGCTCATGGTCCCGGTCGCCGGGTCGGTGACCCTCATGCCCAAGCACGTGCTCGAGCCCGCCTACCGCCGCGGCCAGTTCGAGGCGGCCTACAACGTGAGCACGAACCCCGACAGCCTGGTGTGCAGCGGCCCCTGGCGGCTAAAGCAATGCGCACCTGGAGAGAAGGTCGTGCTCACTCGCAATCCTTACTGGCTGGGGGTAGACCGCGAGGGGCACCGGCTGCCGTACCTCGATGAGCTGGTGTACGTGATCGCGCCGGATCAGGAGGCCGCCGCACTCAAGTTCCTGAACGGGGAGGCGGACGCCATCGACAACGTCAAGCCGGAGAACTACAAGACCTACGCCGAGAATCAGAAGAAGGGCGACTACACGCTCTATGACCTGGGACCCGCGCTGACCACCAATTGCTTCTGGTTCAACCTCAACAAGGTGCGGAAACCCACCGCCGGCAAGAAGATCGGCGACCCGGTCGTGGATCCGATCCAGTACGCCTGGTTCAGCAACCCGGTCTTTCGCCGCGCCTGCTCGATGGCGATCGACCGAGAAGCCATCATCCAGAGCGTGTTCTACGGCGATGCGGTCAAGAACTGGTCCACCAGCACGCCGGGGAACAAGGTCTGGTACGACCCGGACATCAAGCACTACGACTACGACCCGGGCGAGGCCAAGCGACTGCTGGCCGGCTTGGGCTGGAGGGACCGCAACGGCGACGGCATCCTCGAGGACTCGAAAGGCCATACGGTACGCTTCACGATCAAGACCAACGCCGAGGCAACGCCCCGGGTCGCGATGTGCAACTTCGTCCGGGACGACCTGGCCAAGATCGGCATCCAGTGCACGCCGAAGCCGGTGGAGTTCAACACCCTGACCACCAACATCCACCGGGATTTCCAATACGAGGCGATCATGCTCGGGTTCGGGGGCGCGGTGCCGCCGGATCCCGGAATGGGGCAGAACGTGTGGCGCTCGAGCGGGTTCTCCCATCAATGGAACGTCGAGCAGCCCCATCCCGAGACGCCGGAGGAGGCCGAGATCGACCGGCTGATGACGGAGAACGTCACCACCCAGGACCTGGCGGCGCGCAAGCGCACGTGGACGGCGATCCGCAACATCGTCAACGAGCAGTGCTGGCTGGTGTGGCTGCCGACCGTCAAGGCTAAGGTCCCGATCTCCAACCGCTTCGGCAACCTGCGCCCGACGGTGATCTACCACCGCATCCTGTGGAACATCGACCAAGTATTCCTGAAGTCGCTTCGGCCGCGCGCCTAGAGCCCGGCGGGCGATGCGAACCTTCCTGCTCCGGCGCCTGCTGCAGACCACC
>DASXTP010000126.1:0-14610 GCA_036505355.1 Candidatus Eiseniibacteriota bacterium
GGAGCAAGGAAATGGTCGGGGCGACTGGATTTGAACCAGCGACCACCTGCCCCCCATGCAGGTGCGCTACCAGGCTGCGCTACGCCCCGACCGCTGAGGGAGCGTCACAATAAGCGAGGTCGCGGGAGGCCGCAAGCAGCCTCGCCGGCACGCGCGATGACCACAGGCACTGCCCCGCGGCCGTCCCCCGAGCGGAGGATCGTCGCCTCGGATCAGTGGCGCAGGTTGGCCGACCGTTCGCGCAAACGGGCAGCGAGCTGGCGGAGCTCGCTCTTGACCTCGTGCAGGACGAGCTTCTTCTCGGCGTCCGCGAAGCCGATTTCCACCTGCGGCATGGCTTCCTTGCGCTCGTCGAGCAGGTGGCGGCGCGCCCCGGCGATCGTGAAGCGTCGGCCGTACAGCAAGTCCTTGATGCGCAACAGCAGGGTCACCTCTTCCGGCCGGTACATGCGGTTTCCGGCGCGGTTCTTCCTTGGCCGCAGCATGCTGAACTGAGTCTCCCAGTAGCGCAGCACGTGCGGCTTCACTCCCACCAGCTCGCTCACCTCGCTGATCGGCCGGTACAGCTTCGACTCGGCCGGAGCCTCAGCTTTCAGTGGTGACAACGCCGGCACCTCCTTTCCACTCCTCGCTCTTGAGATCCCTGGACATCAGGGCCTCGAGCGCGTCGCGCGGGCTTTGGCCCTCGACCAGGATCGCGTGCACCTGCTCGGTGATCGGCATCTCGACGCCGCGGCGACGGCCCAGGTCGCGGGCCGCCCGCGCGGTGTTCACTCCCTCGGCCACCATGACCATGCTGCCCAGAATCTGCCCCAACGTCTCGCCGCGCCCCAGCCGCTCGCCGACCAGCCGGTTGCGACTGTGGCGGCTCATCGCCGTGGTGATCAGGTCACCCATGCCGGTGAGACCGTAGAACGTTTCCGGTTGACCGCCCATGGCCACCCCCAGCCGCATGATCTCGGCCAGTCCTCGGGTGAGCAGCGCCCCTTTCGTGTTGTCGCCGTAGCCCAGGCCGTCGCACACTCCGGCCGCAATGGCGATCACGTTCTTCAACGCCGCGCCGTACTCGCAGCCCGGCACGTCGCTGTTCGTATAAACGCGGAAGCGCCGCGTCGAACACAGCCTCTGGATCGCCCGCGCCCGCTCGGGCTCGCGCGCGGCCGCCACCACGGAAGTCGGAATCCCGCGGCTCACCTCTTCCGCGTGGCTCGGGCCGACCAGCACGACCGGGTCGGGGTCGCCCAGCACCTCGCTCAGGATGCGGCTCGGTCGCTCGAGGGTGCCGACTTCCAGCCCCTTCGTGGCGCAAACGCAGAGGCCCGCGCCGCCCGCCGTCGCCACGCGCTCGGCCGCGGAGCGGATGGCGTGGGACGGCACGACAAAGAGGACGATTTCCGCCCCCGCCAGAGCGCGCTCCAGTTCCGGTTGAACCTTAATACCGTCGGGAAGAGCAATGCCAGCCAAAAACTTCCGGTTCTCCCGCCGGGCATCGAGAGTAGCCAGGTGGGCCACGTCGATGTCCCACAACGCGACCGCGTGGCCGGCTTCCGCCAAATGCACGGCCAGCGTCGTGCCCCACGATCCCGCGCCCAACACTGCGACCGACTTCACGAACCGCCTCCTCCCTTCCACGAAAAGCGCCGCTCCTCGCCACGCAACAGCCGACGGAGATTCTCGCGATGCCGGACGATCACCACCAGCCCGAGCCCCAACCCGAGCCAGAACAGAGGGCTGCGGGGCCCGGAGGGGGCGAGCCAGGCGAGCGAGATCGAGAACGCCAGGGCCCCCAGCGTCGAGCCCAGCGAAACGTAACGCGTGATCGCGACGGTGGCCAGGAACACGGCGACGAAGATCCCGAATGCAACCGGTGCCAGAGCCAGCAGCACGCCCACCGTGGTCGCTACCCCCTTGCCTCCCCGAAAGCCGGCGAAGCAGGTCCAGACGTGGCCCGCAACCGCCGCCGCCGCCGCCGCCGCCAGCAGCAGCTCGCGAGCGCGACCCGCCAGCTCGGGCGCGGGCAGGGCCGACGTCATCCACACCGGAAACGCTCCCTTGAGGATGTCGAGCGCCAGGGTCGCGAGCCCGAGCCGTGGTCCCAACACCCGATAGACGTTGGTGGCCCCGAGATTCTTCGATCCGTGCTGGCGCACGTCGATGCCGCGAAACCACCGTCCGAGCCACAGGCCCCAGGGCAGCGAGCCCGACAGGTATCCCATTCCGAGCGCGATCGCGAAGGCGGCCATGCCTAGTCGCTCTTGCGATAGTGAAAGCGCACCGGGGTGCCTCGGAAGCCGAAGCGTTCGACGAAATGGCCCCATAGGAAGCGCCGGTACTCCCGGCCCAGTCGCTCCGGGGCATTCACGTAGAACGTGAACTCCGGAGGGCCGCTCCCGGTTTGGGTCACATAGTAGAGTCGGGGCGCGTGTCCGAGCCGGGTGGTCGGGGCGGCTCGCCGCCGCTGTGCCTCCTCGAGCCAGCGGTTGAGCTCGGCCGTGCCGATGCGGCGCGATGACTGCTCGACTCGTTCGCCGATCAACGCCGGCAGCCGCTGCAGATGGATCCTGCGGGTCGCCGAGATCGGCACCGCCGGAAGATCGGCGAGCGACGGATAGCGGCGGACCCGTGCCGCCGCGAGCTGTTTCCAGACCTGATCGCGCTGCTCGACCAGGTCCCATTTGTTGTAGAGGAGCAGCACCGGCCGTCCGGCATCGAACGCGTTTTGGGCGAGGCGCGCCTCCTGCCGCAGGAACCCCTGGGTGGCATCCACCACCAGGCACGCCACGTCCGCGCGCTCCAGGGCCCGCAGGGCGCGCATGGCGGCGTAGAACTCGGTGGTCTCGTCGAAGCGTGCCTGCCGCCGGATGCCGGCGGTGTCCACCAGCACGAAGGTGCCCGCCGGCGTCTCCCACCGCGCATCGATGGCGTCCATCGTGGTGCCGGCCGTCGCCTCCACGATCACTCGCTCCTCCCCAAGCAGAGCGTTTACGATCGACGACTTGCCGACGTTGGGACGCCCCACGATCGCCACGCGGGGCACGGCGTCCTCCGAGTCGGCCCGGTTGGTCGGCAGCTCGGCCACCACCGAATCGAGCAGGTCCCCGATCCCCAAACCTCCTTCGGCCGAGATCGGGATCGGCTCCCCGAGACCGAGGCGGTGAAAGTCGTGGGTCAGCGGGTCCCCGGGGCGGTCGACCTTGTTCACCACTAGGAGCACGCGGGCCTTTCGGCGCCGCAGGGCCCGGGCAATGGCGCCGTCCAGATCGGTGGCGCCGGTGAGCCCATCGACCATCAGGATCACGACGTCTGCCAAGTCGATCGCTAGTTCCGCTTGCCGCCGGACCAGCGCCTCACGCCCGGCGGCCGCGGTGGGCAGAAAACCCCCGGTGTCCACCAGCACGAACGCGCGGCCCGACCAATCGGCACGCGCCGAGTTTCGGTCGCGCGTGACCCCCGGGCGGTCGTGCACCACCGCTCGGCGGGCGCCGAGCACGCGATTGAAGAAGGTGGATTTTCCCACGTTGGGGCGTCCGATGATGGCGACCACGGGGACTGCCATGTGGTGACGGGATCCTCCCGGCGACCGGACGAGGGGCCCCGGCCCGGCATGCGGCGAAGACGCCGGGACGCCGGCTCCTGGGATCCCCCGCAGCGCGCCCGCGCCACGCAAGGAGATGGAGCGGGCAACGGGGTTCGAACCCGCGACCTCAAGCTTGGGAAGCTCGCGCTCTACCAACTGAGCTATGCCCGCTCGATGGGGTCTGCTTCAAGCAAAACTCAACCTAGTGGCTCGAACCTCGCCTGTCAACCGGGGCTGGAGCGCGTGGACCGGAACGTGCCCGCCCCCCGGCAGGACGGCCTGCGGCATTCTGTGGCGGTGGCGATCGAGCGGAGTGATAGTGTCTCGGAAGGCCGGCTTGCACGAGACCTCGTTCAGCCCGCCCTTCCTTAGAAGCGGGTCCCGCGGCCAGCCGGATCGCGTGGATCGCATGAACAAGGGGCCTGTGTGCAAAGGAGCGCCCCGCCCTGGCCGCGGCCGTGCTCTTCGCGGGGGCGTGCGCGAAGAATCCCGTCACCGGCAAGCATGAACTCTCCCTGGTGAGTTCCGCGGAAGTGACTCGCGCCTCTCAGGAGAGTCACGCGGCACTCGTGAAGGAAATCGGCATCTACACGGATCCGGCCCTACAGGCGTACGTAGACAGCGTGGGCTGGCGCCTGGCGGATGTTTCCCACCAGCCCAGCCTCTCCTGGTCCTTCCTGATACTCGATACTCCGGTACCCAACGCCTACTCGCTGTCGGATGGGCACGTGTATGTCACACGGGGTCTGATGGCGTACCTGGCTTCCGAGGCACAACTCGCCGGAGTGTTGGGCCACGAGATCGGGCACGTGACGCGTCGACACGTCGCCGAAAGCATGACGCGACAACTCCTCGGCGGGTTGGGACTGGCGATTGGGTCTCTGGGATCCGCCGGGGTGGGCATCGCAGGTCGCGCCGCGCAGGGTACGCTCGACGTGGTTCTCCTCAGGTTCAACCGCGAGCAGGAGGATCAAGCTGACGACTTGGCGGTGGCCTGCGCCAACAAAGCAGGCTACGACGTGCGCGAGATTCCCCGCGTCTACGCGGCGCTCTCGAGGCTCGAAGAAGACCGGAATCGCGTCCCGACGTTCCTCGCCACGCACCCCGACGTCGTCAGCCGCGAGGAACGGATCGCGAAGCTGTCCGACGAAATGGCCCGGAAGGACCGCCCCACCGTGGGAGAGAGCCCTTACCTCCGACACCTCGAAGGACTCGTGTTCGGACAGGATCCCCGTCGTGGTTACTTCCAGGCGGAGAAGTATTACGACTTGGTGCGGAAATTCCAGGTCACGCTTCCAGTTGGGTGGAACTACTACGGCGAGCCTGGAACCATCATCGCCGTCGAGCCGAACGAGCATGCCGCGGTCAAGGTTTCCTACGTGTCGACCCTGGAACAGAATCCCGAATCCCTGGCGGTTCACAGACACGGGTCGGTGCGCGGCGAGCGCAGCACGATTGGCGGAGCCGAGGGATGGGTAGGACTGGGCTCCCGAGACAACGCGGGCGATCCCTTCAAGATGAATGGCTATCTGCCGGTATCGGGGATCAGCATGCTCGAGTTCGTGGGTGTGAGCGTGAAAGAGGATGACTGGCTCAAGACCTGCCTTCATCGAGTCCTGGGTTCGGTCGAGAGGCTCGAGAAGGAGCGAGCGAATCCCGAACCCGCCCGGATTCACCTGTTGACCACCGAGCGGCCTGGCCCCTTCGATCTACAGGTCGGTCTCGCCGGACCGCAGGCGCTGGATCTGCGACGGACCGCCGTCTTGAACGGTGTCCAGAGCGGTGACGAGATCGAGACAGGCCACCTGCTCAAGATCGTTCTTCGCGAAAGACTGCGCTAACGCCGCAAGCCAGCGAAGGGTCCCGGGCTCGAAATGGCTAGGGGCTTGGAGCCGATCTGCCATCCAAACGGCGAGGCGCCGGCGGTCCGCAGCAGGCCGCCCGTGGGACGGGGGGCGCGATGGGCGGCATCAGCCCTCAAGGCGAGCTGCGTCGAGCCAGCACATCGAGCACCGCGCGCGCCAGGTCCCCCGGTCCGGTGGTCGCGGCGTCGAGGTGCACCGCGTCCACCTGGTGACGGAACCAGGTGCGCTGGCGCTTGGCGAGCTGCCGGGTACGCAGCGAAGTACGCTCTTCGGCGGCGGCCCGGGTCAGCTGGCCTTCGATCAGTCCCATCGCCTCGTCGTAACCCACGGCGCGGAGCTCACGGAGCGTTCGACCGTAACCCGCCTCGAGCAAGCCGCGGGTCTCCTCCACCAGGCCGTTCTCGAACATCCAACGCGTGCGCCGCGCGATGCGTTCGCCCAGCACCGCTAGCGGAACGACCAGCTCCACGAGCAGCCAGGCCTCGCCGACGTGTGGGTGCCCCTTCTGATCATGCCACCAGGAGAGCGGCCGCCCGCTCGCCTCGTAGACCTCGAGCGCACGAGTGATCCGCTGGCGGTCTCGCGGAGCCAGGCGCGCAGCGATCGTCGGATCGACCAAGGCCAGCCGGGCGTGCAACGCCTCGGGACCCACGGCCTCCAGCTCGTGCTGCAATCGTCGCCGGAGCGACGGGTCGTGTGGCGGCTGGGCGGCGAGTCCATGGCGGGCGGCGCGCACGTAGAGGCCCGAGCCGCCGACGAGGATGGGAAGTCGCCCGCGTGCGATCACCGACTCACGCACGTCGCGGCAAGCGCGAGCGTACCAGCCGGCGCTCGCCCGTTGGCCGAGGCGCAGGGCATCGAACAGATGATGCGGTTGTCCGGCGCGCTGCTCGGGAGTCGGCTTGCCGGTTCCGACCTCGAGTTCCCGGAACAGTTGGCGCGAGTCGGCGCACACGATCTCGGCCCCGAGCGTCCGGGCGATCGCCTCGCCGAGGGCAGTCTTGCCCGTGGCCGTCGCTCCCACCACGGCGAGCACGCGCACGGGGGTCATCGTGTGCCCCTCCCACGTGCTACACCGCCCGGCATGGTTCCGGGCTTCACCGTCGCCCGAACCGCCGCTCGAGCTCCTCCAAATCGAGGCGCACGAAGGTCGGCCGGCCATGCGGGTCGCCATGCGGCCGGGAGGTCGCGAACAGGCGGTCCACCAGCGAGCGCATCTCTTCTCGGGTCAGAGGATCGCCCGCCCGGGTCGCCGCGTGGCAGGCGAAGGAGCGCGCCAACCGTTCCACCACGTCCTCGCCAGCACCCCGTCCGGTGTCCTCCGCCACTCCGTCGAGGAGATCCTGAAGAAGTTGGGCCGGTCGCTCGTGCCTCAGGCCGGCCGGCACGCCCTGGATGACCACCGTGGGGGGACCGAGCAGCGACAGGTCCCAGCCGAGCTGCTGCAGCCAGGGCCCGAGCTCGAGCAACAAGTCGAAACGATCCCCGGGCACGTCGACCAGCAAGGGAAACAGCAGTTGCTGTGCCTGGCCGCGCCCGCCCTCGAGCCGCGCTCTGGCCTCCTCGTACAGGATCCGCTCATGGGCCGCATGCTGATCCACGATCACCAAGCCGCCCCGCACCGGGGCCAGGATGTACGTGCGATGGAGCTGCCAGAGCTCGGGCTCGCCTTCCCGCGGTGCCGCTGCCGAGGCGCTCACGGCGACGGTCGTCACGGGCGCGCCGGCGGGCTCGACCGGGGCGACCGGGTCTAGGGGCCGCGGCTCGAGCTTCAGGAACGTCTGGTCGCGGGGACCTTCGGCCACCTGCTCGGCCCACCGCGACTCGGACGCGCCCCCGTACACGACGGTGAAGGGAGGATGCAGGTGCGCGAGTCGTTGAGCGCACGTCCCGGCGACCAACGAGAACACCCGGTCCTCGTCCGCGAACCGCACCTCGCGCTTGGTCGGATGGACGTTCACGTCCAGCCGGTCCGGGGGAAGGCCGAGCCACAGCGCCGCCGCCGGGAATCGCCCAGTCGGGAGCAGGTTCCCATAGGCCTGCCGCAGCGCCTGCCCCACCAAGGGGCTCGCCACCCAGCGCCGGTTGACGAACACGAGCTGGCCATCGCGGGTGGCGCGTGCATGCTCGGGTAAGCCCAGCAGCCCCAGCAGCGTGACCCCATCCCGCTCCGCCGCCGCCTCGACGCGTTGCTCGGCGTGTCGGGGGCCCCAGACGACCGCCGCCCGCTCGCGCAGGCTCGCTGCTCCTTGGGCCGACGCTGGTGGCCAGTCGAAGCGCTCCCGCCCGTCCACCACCAATCGGAACGAGATCTCCGGGAAGGCAAGCCCATAGGCCTCGAGCAACCGCATGGCCGCCCTCAACTCGCCAGCGGGAGAGCGCAAGAACTTGCGCCGCGCGGGGGTGTTGAAGAACAACCCCCCCACCTCGACCGTGGTGCCGGGCGCGCGGGCGGCACGGCCCCGCGCAGTGATCCGTCCGCCTTCCGCGGCCAGGAAGGACGCCTCGTCGGCGGTGCCGTCGCGACTCGTGATCTTGAGCCGACACACCGCGGCGATGCTCGGGAGCGCTTCGCCTCGAAAGCCGAGCGAATCGAGGTGGTCCAAGTCCTCGAGGCTGGAGATCTTGCTGGTCGCGTGCCGCTCGAGCGCCAGCTCCAGCTCGTCCGGGGCGATGCCGCAGCCATCGTCGGCAACCGAGAAGCCGTGGTCGAGCGAGCGCTCGACCCTCACCTCGACATGCCGTCCGCCGGCGTCGAGGGCGTTCTCGAGGATCTCCTTGAGCGCCGAAAGTGGGCGCTCGATGACCTCACCCGCCGCGATTCGTGAAGCGGTTTCGGGTGGGAGCCGCCGGATCGAGCCGGTGAGGGGGCGCGCCATGGAGCGGGTGCAGAATGACACGGGCCCCAGGCGGGAGCAAGCAGTGGGGACGGCTTCAGAGGCTCTGGAGCCGCGGGCGCTGCGGTTCGGGCTGTCGAGGCCACCCCGGGCGTGGGTGGATCGACGGGGAGAAGGGGAGCGGGAACCGACCTACGAGAGGTCGGTCAACCAGGTTGCGGCCTTGGCCATGAATCGATCGGTGTCGCCTGTCTTGGTCAGGTCGATGCGTTCCTCGGTGATTCCCGGAACGGGGCGCTCGTTGCCTTCTTCGAGCCACGCCTTCTGCCAGGACTGCGTGATGCGTCGGCGCAGGGAGGGAAACCGATCGCGCCCACCCGCGGCAAGCAACAGCAGCATCCGGTGCGATGTGGGACGGCAGATGGAATCGGTGTCGCGCAGGCGGCGTGGCAGATCCTTGGAGAGCCGGTCGACCGCCGGGGTGGACCCGGGGAAGTCCAGTCGGTGGAGCGCGAACCTCAGCCCGTCGCGGCGATTGCGCTCCCGAGCGAGCTCGAGCCGCATCGAGAATTCCTGGACCTCGAGCCACCCGCTCTTGGAGTCGGGCACGAGTGGGAACGTGACGCCGATCCGCTCACGGTCCTGCCTCCCCCAGCCGTCGCGAAGCTCGTCGACCCTGCGCTGCCACTCCGTCCAGCCGGTCCCGGGGACGATCCCCCCTGCCGCGACGACGCCACCATGTTGCGCGGTCCGGAACGGCCACGCACCCCATGCCTTGCCTTCCCCGGCTCCCGTCAGGTCACCCACCACCTGGGGCGCACCCGTTCGGCGGGCCAGCTCGACCAGCCCGTTGAGCAGCAGATCCTCGGCGCCTATCCCCACGACCCTGTCCATCGACTCGACGTTTCCCAAGCGGAGCTCGGCGGTGGTCGCCCCGGTGCTCGACATCAGCCTTCGCAGCGCCGCCTCGAGGCCATCCCGGTCCTCGAGGGTCGGGAGGTCCTCGGGCTCGGGCTCGATCCTCGGGCTCTCGACCGTGGGTGTGGGCGGGGGTGCCGGGGGCTCTTCGGCCAGGTCCGGCAGGGCCTGCTCCAGGACCTCGTCGAGGTCCGGCCCGCCGGAGTCCAGGCCATCCGTCGCCGTGTCCAGGGGGAGCGAGGAATCGGGGCCCTTGGCCACGAGGTCCTCGACCGGCTCGCTCCAGGCGAACGATTGGGGTGTGACGCAAGGAGTGCCGAGGGCGCGCAGCAGATCTTCCACTTGGGACCGGCGCGGACTGCGCTCGCTCACCAGGGCCAGGTCGAAGATCTCTCGCGTGAGGTCGGCGAGATCGGTGGTCCGCGGGAGACCGCACAGCTCGGCCAGCCGCATCCCGGCGTCGTCGGCGCTCGAGCCGGCGACCAGACGGATCGACACCCCCGGCTGCTTGAGGAGGTCGGGCACGAGATCCGCGTCCTGCCAGTCGAAGTCGACCAGCACGAGCCGGCGTCTGGATTCAGGGGTGGGTGCGGTGGCCATCGCCATAGGATCCGAAAAGGACGCGCTTGACCGGTGCACGGAACATACCAGTCAGATCGGCACCGCGGAGACGAAACTGAACCGTGGAGATGGCCGAGCTCCCGTGAGGGCCGGGCGTTCCGCACGGTCGCTGGCCCCACCTCGATGCGAAAGGAACGAACCGGGGCCGCGGGTCAGGAGCCAGGAATCAGCGGCAGCTCGGTGGCCCGGAGCTCGGGGTCCAGGATTCGCACGGGATAGCTCTTCTTGAACCGATCGTAGACCGCCTGCAAGTTCCGTTCGAGGGTTCGCTTCTCCTCGCTCTCGACCTGCTGAGCGAGCTCGACCGGATCGGGCTCGTGATACGCCGACACGCGCAGGCGCACGAGTCCGCCCGGGAATTGGATCCAGCCGGAGACGGCCCCCGGCTTCAGCACGGGCGAGCGTCGTCCGCCGAACACCAGCGAGTCCAGCAGCTCGGGCCCTCCCAGGCTGGACAGGCCACGTCCCGGGGCTTGCTCGAGGGTTTCGAATCCCCCCCACAAGGCGGCCAAGCTGTCCGGCGACCAGCCGGCGGCTTGCAGGGAGTCCAGTTCCGCCCGCTTCGCCCGCGTCGCCTCCTGTCCGGCTTGACGGCGATACCGGCTCAGCGCTTCGGTTCGCGCTTGCTCCCAAGACGGATTGGCCGAGGGACTGACTCCCAGGACCCAGGCGATCAGCCATCCGTGTCCCGGAGTGCTCTGGATGCCCGGATAGAAATGCCCGGGTTTGACCGTTTCGAGCGTGGCGAAGAACCTGTCTTGATCTGGCACGCCGATCCTCTGACCCACCGGATGCTCGTCTTCGGACACCTCCCAACCTCGGCTCCTTGCCAGCTGGACCGCCTGGTCGGGCGACTTCAGGCTGTGATAGACGCTGTCCGCCAGCTCCCTCGCCATCTGCTCGGACTTCTCGAGAGCCGCGCTGGTAGCGACGTCGCTGTAGCAGTACTTGAGAGGCGTGACTTCCTGAGGGGCACGTTCCAGGCATTCCATGATGTGGTAGCCCACCTCGGTCTTGACGGGCCCGGTAAGGTCCCCCACTCGCATCTGGAACGCGGCATGCTCGAACGCGTCCAACATCATGCCGTGCGCGAAGATTCCCACGTCTCCGCCGCTCTCCCGGGTTGCCTCGTCATCCGAATACTCGTGCGCCAGAGCCCCGAAGCTCTCACCCGCGCGGATGCGGCGCAGCAGGTCCTCGGCCTTGCGCCGCGCGGCGAGGTCGGCCTGTGGCCCTGCGTCCTTGGGGCTGATCAGGATGTGCCGCACACGGGCCAGCTCGGGGGCGGAGTAGTCATCGAGATGGCGCTTGAAGTAGCGCTCGACCTCCTCCCGCGTCAGGTGGACGCGCAGCGGGTGCTCGGGCGCGACGACCAGATGGCGGTAGCGCACGATGTCTCCCGTGCGAAACTCGGCTCGATCCGCATCGAACAGCTGGCGCGCGCCGGCCTCGTCCCGCTGCTCACGCCGCGCGGCCATCCGCAACGCCAGGGCGGAGCGTGCCTGATCGGGGCTCGGGAGGTAGTCGCGCACGGCGTCGATGACGTGATAGACGATCAGCCCACGCGGGAACGTCATCAGACCCTGGCCGAGCCCCGGATGCTGGGCCAGGGTGTCGGTCAAGGCGGCACCGGCCAGCCCGGTGTCCACCACGGCGCCGGCAGGCACCGGACCGACCTCGCGCACGAACGTCATCGCGCGCTCGAGCCGAGGATCACGCTTCCCTCGGCTCCAGGCCGCGGCGAGCTGCTGGGCGGCCTGCCGCGCTGCCGCCTCTCGCCGTCCCGAGACCCAACGGGCTCGCACCTCCTCCCGCACCTCCGCCAGCGGGCGGACAGCCACACCGCCGGTCCCGGGATCGAACCGCGAGTAATCGGCGAGGTGTCCGCGATAGAACCGGTCGAGCTCGGCGGCGCTCGGCTCGGGAAGCGGGTAGGCACCGGTGTCGGCCACCGCGTAACGGATTCGGTAAGCGGTGCCACGCAGGCTGTCACGAACGGCCTGGAAGAGGGCGCGCGCTTCCTGATCCTCGCTCCAGTCGCGCGCTTGGCCGCGCAGGGTGAGGCGGATCTGTTTCGCGACCTCCATGACAGGCGCCACCTCGCTCGGCCGGATGCGGTCGACCCGAACGATCAGGTATCCCGACACGCCGCGGATCGGGTCGGACAGGACGGTTCCTGGCCGGGCGGCGAACACCGCGTCGACCGCGCCCGGGCCGCCACGCCAGTAGTTGGGAAAATCGTTTCGCTGCACGTTGGCGTTTCGCCGGGTGCCGCCGAGCGCGGCGGCGACCGAATCCAGATTCGCCCCGTTGCGGAGCGCGGCGAGGACGCTGTCGGCGCGCTGTTTCATCCACGCTTCCCAGGTGCGCCGGGCGTGCTCGTTCGCGGCCCGCGACTCGCCCAAGGGCGGTTGGTTGACGAACACGACACTGAGCGCAGCCTCCTCGGGACGGCGAAAGTCCTCGAGATGCGAGTGGTAGTACTGCAAAATCTCGGCTTCTCGTGGCTCGGGGTAATCGCCGGCGAAATCCGACCACCGCAGCGCGAGGAACTCGAGCGAGGCGGTGGTGAGGCTGTGCGAAAGGCGAGCGCGGAGCTCGACCCGGTCGGGACGGTTCTCCTTTTCCAGCGACCCGGAGAAGCGCTGCGCCGCCAGGACGTGGCGGAGCTGCTCGATGGCTTGGCGGAACTGCACGGGCTGCGAATGTTTGATGGCGAGGAACTTGGCCTCGTCGAAGACGCCTCGGTTCTGAAACACCGGATCTTTGCGCAGTTGGGATTCGGCTTCCTCGTAGGTAGAAACCAGGCCGCGGCGATGGACCTCGAGCTCGATAAGCCTCTGGCGGATCAGGAACTCGAGCAGCTGGCGCCGGAACAGCGGGCGAAACTCCTCCGGTAGCTCGGCCACCGCTCGCAGGCGATAGTTGCGCACTCCCTGCTCGAAGTTTTGTTCGAACTCGTCCCGCGTGATCGAGGTCGATCCCACGGTAGCGACCACCTCCGAGGACGGCCCGATCGAACTCTTGCGGAGCGGTCGTTCGGGACCGGCGGACCTGGCGCCCTGTACTCCGATCGTTCCGGCCACCGTCGCCAGGATCGCCCACCAGATCCACCGCGTTGGGCTACGTAGCATCTTCGCGATCCTCCCGTCGAGTCGCGGCAGCACACCGCCTTGACGTCGGCCGAATCCCTACCTACGGTGCTCCAACATGTGGAGGCTCGACTCGCGCTCCGCGATGCCGGCCTGGCATCCAACTCCCGCGTCGCCGGGCGTGCGCATGGCGTTCTCGACGCGCCGCGGCGGCATCAGCCAGCCGCCGTACGATGCCCTCAACCTGGGCCGTTCCACGCGCGATCGGCCGGAGGCCGTCGAGCAGAATCGCCGACGGCTCCTGAGCGCGCTCGGGCTCGATTCGACCCGCCTCGCCACCGCCGGCCAGGTGCACGGCGCCACCGTAACGCGGGCGCGCGAGGGCGGGCTCCACCCTGCGTGCGACGCCCTGGTCACCACCGCGCCCGGCCTCACGGTGGCCGTGTCGGCGGCCGATTGCCTGCCCGTCCTGCTCACCGGCCCGCGTGCCGTGGCGGCGGTCCACGCGGGCTGGCGGGGGGCCGCCGCCGGCGCTCCGGCCGCCGCCCTGCGAGCGCTCATGGCGTGTTCCGAGGCCGCGCCTTCGCAGGTTCACGCGCACCTCGGTCCATGCATCCGAGATTGCTGTTACCGGGTCGGAATCGACGTGGCACGTATCTTTCCCGAAGGCGCCGTGCGGCGTGACCATGACTCGCTCTATCTCAGCCTCCCCGTCGCCGTTCGGCAGGCGTTGGTCGATGAGGGCGTGCCTCCCGATGCCATCGAGGACACCGGGGCGTGCACGTCCTGTGAGCCGCACTGGTATTTCTCTCACCGTCGCGATCACGGCGAGACCGGGCGCCAGTGGGGCCTCGTCGCTCTGGTCGATTGACCCGACACTCGGCGCTCGCCTCCTACGGAATGGCGGTGGAGTATATCCCAAGTTCCACGGGCGAGGCGGGACAGGAAGTCGGTCTTGACGAGTTCTTTGCCGGACGCTGGACGCCCCTCCGGCCCTGGCTCTTTCCACCGGCGTGGATCCCACCACACCAAGTGGGTTGACCGGGCTCAGACCCGATCGCTAGACTCGCTGCCCCGTGCGCAGGCCTCCCGCCTGCGGCGTTCTATGGAGGGACCGCCTCATGCATCGGATCTTCGCGGCGAGCACCCTGATGCTCGCCTGGGCCGCGACCGCCGCCGCCGACTCGACCCAGGGGGCTGTCGATCAGGCACCTGCAGCACCACCGGCTGCAGCGGGGAAGGTGGCACCACGACCCACCCCGGCGCCCAGCGGGCCGCAGGCGGTGGTGCTCGAAACCACCCAGGGAGTGATCGTCATCGAGCTCCGCGAAAAGGAAGCTCCGTTGACGACCGCCAACTTCAAGAAGTTGGTCAAGTCCAAGTTCTACGATGGGACGTACTTTCACCGCGTGATCCCACGCTTCATGATCCAAGGGGGCGATCCCAACACCAAGGACGCCGATTCCCGCAACGATGGGCTGGGCGGCCCGAACTATACGATCCCAGCCGAAATCAAGCTCAAGCACGTGCGCGGGGCGGTGGCGACCGCCCGCCTGGGCGACGATGCCAACCCGTCCAAGGCCTCGAGCGGCAGCCAGTTCTTCATCGACGTCGCCGATCAGCCGGGACTCGACGCCGGTGGGTACACGGTATTCGGCCAGGTCATCTCCGGGATGGATGCGGTGGACAAGATCGTGGCT
>DASXTP010000127.1:0-38572 GCA_036505355.1 Candidatus Eiseniibacteriota bacterium
TCCTCCACGAATCCGATCTCGTCCGAGAGCAGCGCCGCCCGACGCTCGCCGGCCTCGACCGTGTAGCGCAGCATGTCCGCCAGGCGTTCGGTGAAGCGCTGCGCGGCCTTGGGGTCGGTCTCGGTGAGATAGGACAGGGCGTTCAGGGCGTTGAACAGGAAGTGGGGCTGGACCTGGGCGTGCAGCGCCCGCAGCTCGGCGCGCGCCGCCGCCTCGCTCAGCTCCACGGCGCGACGCTCGGCGGCAGCCCGCTGCCGCTGCAGGGCCAGGTTCTCGAGCCGGATGGCGGCCTGCCGCAGCAGGTTCTCGACCGCCGGGCGAGCCTCCTCGGGGAGCTCGTCACGAGGCGCCAGCACGGGGGTGCCGTGCTCGGGCCATTCGATCGGCGCCGGCCGCCCCAGCCCACGCGTGATCCCGGCTTCGACCGAGGCCCGGATCTCGTCCGCGTCCAGCGCGCCGAGCAGCTCCCGCCCCGCCTGGTCGAGTGCGGCGCGCAGGGCCCGCGGGTCGCGCCGGAACAGCCGGTCGAGCACGAGCTGCAGACGCTCCTTGAGGGGTGCGAAGGCGAAGGCCAGGATCAGGGCCGCGACCACGTTGAACACCATCGCCTGCTCGCCGGTGATCTCGGCGAACAGGTGCTGGCCCAACACCACCAGGATCAGGTAGAGCGCGGCCAGCACCCCGGACAGCAACGCGTACGGCAAGCTGCGCTCGAGGATGCGGCGCGGATCGAACGCCGGGTCGCGGGCGATCAGGAACGCGATCAGGAAGGGGGTGACGAGCAGGCCGACGCCCACGATCGGCACCAGGATCCGCACCAGCGAGAACTGGAAGAACCAGATCCCGCGCTCACCTTCCAGCAGCCACGACAGGATCGCTCCCGAGAGGTACAGGGCGGCCGCCGCCAGCGCCAGCGCGCGCTGGCTGCGCGACGGGTTCCAATCGCCGCGCGCCGGACCGCCGTAGCGCTCGACCAACGAGACGACGCCGAGCGCAAGCGCCACCGACTCGAACACCATGAACGACTGCTCGGGGCGCTGCCCGGTCTTCACCAGCTGCCAGACGAAGTACAGCGGCGTCAGGTAGGCGGCCGCGACCAGCCAGAACCAGACGCTGTTCCGGCGTCGGCCGGCCCGCCAGCGCGCGCGCGGGAAGACTGCCAAGAAGTGCAGGAACGCGGCGGGTGCCCAGCACACCAGGCCGGCGTAGGCGCCCATGAAGATCCGGAACGCCCCGGTCGGCTCGACCTCGGGGTTGCGATAGGTCTCGTGCACCGCCGACAGGGTCTGCAGGGCGGCGAACCACAGGAAGACCGCCGCGGTGCCGAGGTCGGGCCGACGCCACACCAGCGCGAATGCCACGAACACCGCGGCCACCAGGGCGAGCAGCTGAAAGAGCAGGAACCGCACCCGCTGCCAGATGGTGAGGCGGGCCGGCGGCACCGTGACCTCGAGCGGCCGGCCGCCGCGCAGCAGCCGGAAGGTGATGGGCTGCTTGGGCAGCGCCATCCGATAGCCACCGGCGGTGGCCGGCGGCCGCCGGAAGGGCGCGCCGTTCATCAGGAGGAGCATGTCCCCGTGCCGCAACAGCCCTTGGGCGGGCGGGCCGAGCACCCGCTCGACACGCGCGTTGCCCTGCGGAGTCCACATCAGCGTAACCCCGAGGCGGGCGTAGGGGGTGTGGGTGAGCACCCGGGGCACGCCGATGCCGAGGGTGGCGAGCACCCCCGCCACCGCCAGCGCGCGGCGGAGACGATGACCGTCGGTCACGGATCGACTCTCCCACAGGGGAATGCTCGTCTCAACGGGAGCGGACACCGGCAGGGACCTCATCGATCGAACATCATAGGATGGTCAAGCAACCGAATGGCTTGGCGGGGCGACGGGCGCGGCGAGACGACGACGAGCGCGGTGAAGTCGCCGCGCCCCCGCGTCGTGCGAGGGGGCCATGGCCAAGGCCCGTGGGGCGGCGGGCGTTCGGCAGCCAAATTGCTATATTGGCCATGCGGCGTCGTGGTTATACTCTCGCGCTCTTTGGAGCCTGGCTGTCCCAGATTTGCCGGGCAGGCCGTGCCACGGTGGCCCGCGCCTGGCCCGGATTCCCGGTGGAAATGGAGGCATGCGTTTGGCGTCGAAGACCTGGCTGGTCCTCGCTCTGGCGCTCTCGGCTGCGGCAGCACCGGCGGCCGCTCAGCGCCTGGACGGCATCGCCGCGGTGGTGAACGACGAGGTGGTGCTGCAGAGCGAGGTGGAGGAGCAGCTCTACCTGTTCCTGATGCGCAGCCAGGCCCGCCCGGATTCCGTCCAGGTCGACACGCTCCGCCACGAGATCCTGGATCAGCTCATCGACGAGAAGCTGATCGTCGGCGAAGCCAAACGCCAGGGCGTGACGGTCTCGGACGCCGAGGTCAGCAAGCAGGTGGACCAGGCCCTCCGGGATGCCAAGGAGCGGATGGGAACCACCGAAGCGTTCGCCGAGCAGCTCCGGCGTGAGAACCTCACCGAGCAAAAGCTGCGCGAGAAGTACCAGGGCGAGGTTCGCCGCCAGCTGCTGGCGCAGCGTCTGGTCCAGAAGCAGATCGCGCGCAAGCCGGTCAGCCAGGCCGAGGCGGAGAGCTACTTCAAGAGCCATCCCGACAAGTTCCCCAAGATGCCGAGCGAGGTGCGCGTGTCGCTGATCCAGATTCCCGTGCGGCCGGACTCGGCGACCGAGAACCAGGCCCGAGCCCGGGCGACGTCGATCCGGGCCCGCATCCTGAAGGGTGAGAAGTTCGCCAAGGTGGCCGCCGAAGTTTCGGACGACCCGGGGTCGGCGCGCTCGGGGGGCGATCTCGGATTCTTCACCCGCGGCAACATGGACCCCGGCTTCGAACGGGCCGCCTTCTCGCAGAAGGCAGGACAGGTGGGCCCGCCCGTGCGCAGCGCCTTCGGTTGGCACATCATCGAGACGATGGATCGCGATACGGTCAAGACCCGGGCCGGTCGCGACAGCCTCGAGCAGGACGGCAAGCCGGTGATCGAGGTCCACGCGCGACACATCCTCGTCAAGGTGGACGTGGCCGACGCCGACATCGAGCGCAGCCGCAAGCTCGCCGAGCGGGTCCGTGGGGAGGCGGTGAAGGGCACGGACTTCGGCACCCTGGTGAGGCGCTACAGCAAGTACGAAGGCAACCAGGCCGAGGGGGGCGACCTCGGGTTTGTCTCGGTCGCGAGCTTCGCACCCAACCTCCGCGCCGGTCTCGACACGCTCGAGGTGGGGGAGATCAGCGAGGTGCTGGTGAATCGGGCGGGCTTCAACATCTTCCGCCTGGTCGACCGCAAGCCGGAACGCCCCTACCAACTCCAGGAGATCCGGGACGACCTGCCCGAAGCCGTGGCCCAGATCCAGTTCAAGGAGAAGTACGACCAGTGGGTCAAGGGCCTGCGAGCCAAGGCGCACATCGAGATCCGAAGCTCCTGACCGGCGAGCGCGGCTCGATCCCCGCAGCGTCGACGATGCGGTTCGACGTGGCGTTGTTCCTGCTCCGACGATTCAAGAGTCGGACCCAGGCGACGCGAGCGGTCCTCGACGGCCAGGTGCTGCTCAACGGTGAGCGGGTCCGGCCCAGCCACCCCCTGAGCCCCGGCGACCGCGTCACGTTGATAGGTCCCGGAGGGGAGAGCCGCTTCGAGCTGCTGGGGCTGCCGACCCGCTCGACCAGCCGAAAGGCGGCCCGGGAGCTGGTGCGGGACTTCTGAGGCCTCCTGTCTGGAGGTTGACTCAGAGCCCGGAGCGGCCTGGTCCGCGTGGGCTCGCGTGCTCGCGAGCCCTGACCCTTCCAAAGGAGCTCGCGGTGGCGGCGGAAGAAGACGACATCATCCGCGAAACGCAGGCGTTCGCCGAGGCCTGGAGTCGAGGGGACGCCAAGGCGTGCGCGTCCTTTTTTACCGAAGAGGGTGTCCGCGTGGGTGCCCTCGGAGATGTTCAGCAGGGCCGAGCCGAGTTGGAGGCCGCCTACGACCGGCTGCTCCGCGGCCCCTTCGCGGGGGCGAAGGTCACCCAGGAGAAGGGCTCCGTGAGGATACTGACCGCGGACCTGGCGCTATGGCGGGGCGGGATCGAAATCGCGCCACCCAGCGGTCCGCGGCTCAAGGGCCACGTGGTGCAAGTGATGAAGAAAATCCGTGGTCGCTGGCTGGTATTGGAGGCGCACCCCAAGCTCTATCCTCCGTCGAGGAAGTAGGTCTCGACCACGACCCTGCCTCGCTACCCGGCAGTCGGTGCGGAAGTCACCGGCCCCTCGCGGCACAGCAGCACCCCGATCCAAATCTGCCATCCCGACTGCGCGAAGGTCACGAGCCCGAACCCGTGCACGTTCAAGGGCAGGTGCCCCACCAGGACGGCGCTTAGGATCCCGGCGCCGACCATTGCACCGGCGATCCCGAGCCCGCGGGGCATGCGCCGGCTCTTCAAGATGGCCCCCGACCAGAGCATGACGGCAACCGCCCAAGCCACCACGCCAACCCTAGCGAAGCCCTGGTTCACGAGGCCGGTGTACGAGAGGAGTGCGTGATAAGCCTCGGGGGACCCACCGTCCCCGTCGAGGATTTGCCTCATCAGACCGGTCGCAACGAAGCCGCTCGCGACGGCCGCAGTCATGACCGCGACGCCGCCGAAGCCAAAGGCAACCAGGGCGGCGGTGGCGAGATCGGACCGGCCGAGGCGCCGCGACAGGCCGAGCAGTCCCAGGAACAGCACCGGCACGGAGGCCAGCGCCGCGCCGTGGACCACCACGGTCCGGTGCGCTTGGCCTGCGAAATCCTGCCCGCCCATGAGGTCGTGTGCGGTGGGATGTAGGCTCACGACCGGCCAACGAGCCCGCGATCAGCAGGAGGCCGCTGACGACGTCCGGTTTCACCTTTGTGCAGCCCTTTCTTCTCGGCGGCAGGACGAGCGCCGGGCGTTCGCCAAGACGTGGACGATCCACCTCTCGCGAGGCCCGGACACGCCGGCGTTTCCCACCCAGCCACCTTCGAACGCCACAGTACCACCTGGGGGGAGCGCGAACGCCCGCCCGGAAGCGTTGAGCCCCCTTCGGACCATCTGTTAACGTGCCGGGGATGATCGTGTTCGAGGAAGTGTCCAGACGCTACGCAGAGCGGCTGGCGCTCGACTCCGTGTCGTGGCGCATGGAAGAGGGCGAGGGGGTGGCGATCCTCGGCCCGAGCGGCTCGGGCAAGACCACCCTGCTGCGGCTGATCACCCACGAGATCCAGCCCACGACCGGCATGGTGACGGTCGGCACGTTCAAGAGCGGGCGGCTGAGCCGCGGCCACCGAGCCCTCCTCCGGCGAACCTTGGGGATCATCTACGAGGATTTCCGTCTGCTCGACGATCGTACGGTGTTCGAAAACGTGGCGCTGGCGGTCCGCATCGCCGGACGCTTCCGCGACGAGCTGGTGATCCCCCGGGTGCTCGCCGCCCTCGACGAGGTCGGGTTGCAGCCGAAACAGTCCTCGTTCCCCGCCGAGCTGTCGGCCGGCGAGAAGCAGCGCGCCGCCATCGCCCGGGCGATCGTCAACCGACCCGCGGTGGTGCTGGCCGACGAGCCCACCGGGGCGCTCGAGAAGAGGAGCGCCGACGAGGTGCTGGACCTCTTGCGCCGCGTCCACGCCGAGGGGGCCGCCCTGCTGGTGGTGACGACCCGCCAGGAGGTGGCGGCCGCGCTCGGTGTGCGCGTGCTGCATCTGGCGGACGGCCGACTGCTCGAGACCGCCGTAGCACCCGCGACCTCAACGGGGATGGCGACCCAGGTCGCCGTCGCGGAGTCCTGAGCATGCACCTCTTCTATCTCCGTGAGGCGGCGCGGTCGTTCAAGCAGCACCGCGGTCTGGCCTACACCGCGGTGTTCGCGCTCACCGCGGCGCTCACCCTGTCGGGGGTCGTGCTCCTGGTCACGCACAACGCCCGCGTCGCTTTGGGCTTGGTCGGAGACCGGCGCGAGATGGTGATCTACCTGCGCGACGAGGTCACCCAGTCCCAGCGCGACCTGCTGATCGGCCGACTCACCGACCTGTACGGGAACGTGACGTTCGTGAGCAAGGAGCAGGCCTGGGACGAGTTCATGCACCAGGTCGGCGACCCCTCCTTGCTGGAGGCGGTGCCGGACAACCCGCTGCCGGCGTCACTGCGCGTCAAGCTCAAGCCCGAGCTGCTCACGCCGGAGGCCATGGAAGCGGCGGCCCGTCAGATCCAGCAGTTCCCCGAGGTCGAGGACGTGCGCTACGGGGCCGAGTGGGTGCGACGTCTCGACCAGGTCGGAACGTCGTTGCTCAAGGGGACCGCCGTGGTGCTGATCACCGTCGCGCTGGCGATCGTCTTCATCCTCTACAACACGATCCGCCTCACGGTGCTGGCCCGCCGGCCGCAGGTCGAGATCATGAGCCGCCTGGGCGCCACCGATTCGTTCATCGCCGCGCCGTTCGTGATCGAGGCAGTGTTCGAGGCCGCGCTGGCCGCCCTGCTGGCGCTGGCCCTGATGTTCGGACTCCAACAAGCGGTGTCGGCCCGGGTGATCGGGGTCGTCTTCGTGCCGCTTTCCCTGGCGGGAGCCTTCCTGGGGGCCGCGGTGGCCTGCGCCTGGCTGGCCTCCTTGCTGGCGCTGTCGCGGGTGCTGCGCGCCGTCGGACCATGAAGCGTTTCGCCATCGCGCTGCTGGCGGCCCTGGCGCTCGCCGGTCCGGCGCTCCCCGAGCCGGACAGCCTCGAGGCGACCAAGCGCGCCGAGCTGGAGGAGATCCGCCGCCAGGCCCGCGAGAAGCGCGAAGCGGCGAGTCGCCTCAAGGGCCAGGAGAACCAGGCCCTCGGCCAGCTCAAGCGCACCGAGCGTCAGCTGAACCTCACCCGCAAGCGTCTGCGGCAGCTGCACAACCGGCGTCGTAGTCTCGACGTTCAGCTCGAGAACACGCGTTCGGACCTGGAGCGCAACGTGCAGGCGCTCGTCGATCGGCGTGAAAAGCTGCGTCGCCGGCTGCGCGCGCTGTACAAGTTCGGGCCCGCGCGCGAACTCGAGTTCCTGTTCTCGACCGAATCCTTCGCGCAACTGCTGACGCGCTGGGACTTCCTGCTGATGGTGGCCGAGCAGGATCGCCAGCTGCTCGAGGACGTGCGCGACCGCAAGGAAGTGGTGGAGACCCTCCAGCACCGCCTGGAGGGCCACCTCACCGAGGTCAACCGCACGGCGCGCCAGACCAGCGCGGAGACCCGGCGGCTCGCGGTCCAGCACGCCGCGCGCCGCAGCACGGTGCAGGAAATCCAGACCCAGCGCCAGGCCTACGAGGCGGCCGCCGCCGAGCTCGAGAAGACGGCCCGCGCGATCCAGGGGCTGCTCGCCCGGCTGGAGCGCAAGCGCCGCGAGGAGACCGAACGGGCGCGGGCCGAGGGGCGGCCGGTCATGCCCTACAGCGGTGACTTCGCCCGGGGGCAGGGGGCCCTCGACTGGCCGGTCCGCGGCGAGGTGGTGGGACATTTCGGACCCGAGCACCATCCGCGCTTCAACGTGGTCACCCCCAACAACGGCATCGACATCTCCGCGTCCATCGGCACGCCGGTGCGGGCGGTGGGCAAGGGCCGCGTGGACTACACCGCCGAGGACTACGGCACCTACGGCCAGATCGTGATCTTGAACCACGGCGACAGCTACTACACCCTCTACGGGCATCTGTCGGAGATCACGGTCTCGGTGGGCCAGCAGGTGACGGCGGGGCAGATCATCGGTCGATCGGGCGATACCGGATCCCTCAAGGGCCCGGTCCTCCACTTCGAGGTGCGCCGAGGCGGGACCGCGCTCAACCCCGAGGACTGGCTGCAGTAGCGACCTCCCGGTGGCTGAGGAGGCCGGGCAGAGGCCCTGGCCGGACTCGTCGATCGAGCTCGTGGCGTGTATGCTCCCCCAGCCCATGGCGATGGTCGCGCTTTCCGAGCTCTTGGGGCAGCCCGCGGCTGCCTCGTTCCTGCGCGGCGTGGTCGCGGGTGGCCGCTACGCCAATGCCTACCTGCTGTACGGCCCCATGGGCGTCGGCAAGGGCACCGCGGCCCTGGCCTTCGCGCGTGCCCTGCTGTGCGAAGGCCGCGACCACGCCGGCGACGATGCCTGCGGCGCGTGCCCGGCTTGCCTCAAGAGCGCCGGCCTCCTGCACCCCGACCTCAAGTTCCTGTTCCCGGTCTCGGGCGAGGAGCGGGAGCTGGATCAGACCGTCGCCGAGACCCTCGAGCAGCTGCGCCACGACCCGTTGTTCGTCTTCTCCTACGACAAGCCGGCCTCGATCCGGCTGTCGCTCACCCGCGAGCTGCTGCGCGAGCTCGCCTACCGGCCCTTCGAAGCGGCGCGCCGGGTCGTTGTGGTCCGCGACGCCGATCGCATGCGCGAGGATCAGTACTCGGCGTTGCTGAAGTCGCTGGAAGAGCCCGGGGATCTGACGGTGTGGGTCCTCACCTCGTCACGACCCTGGCGTCTGCCGGCCACCATCCGCTCGCGTTGCCAAGCGGTCCGCTTCGCCCCGCTGCCCGAGGACAGGCTGCGCACGTTCCTGGAGCGGGAGGCGGGCCTCTCCCGGAACGAGGCCCGCCTGCTGGCGGCGCTCGCGGCGGGGAGCCTGTCGCGGGCGCTGATGCTGCGGGAGAGCGAGCCCCTCAAGCTGCGCGACGAAGCCCTGAGCCTGCTCGAACCGGCGCTCCGCGGCGACGCCTCGGGGCTGTGGCGGGCGGCGCAGGCCTTCATGGGGTACGGACGCGCCGGCCGCGAGCGCCTGCGACGGATGATCGAGTTTCACGCGCTGTGGCTCCGCGACCTGCTGCGTGCCGGGGTCGGGGCGCCGCGCGAAGCGCTGGCCAACCGCGACCGCGAAGCCGAGATCCGGCGCCAGGCCCAGGACCTTCCACCCCGCGAGGTCCGGCGCCGGCTGATGGTGCTCGAGGAGGCGCTCCAGTCGATCGAGGGCAACGTGACGCCGGACTTCACGCTGTTCTCCGCGATGGCCCGCTTGGGTGGCACACGCCTCGGGGAAGGGCAGTGGCCCGCCCATCCGACGGCACGCTGGGATTACTGAGCGGGAATCCGAGATGCGACCGAGCCTGCGGAGTCAGGTCCTACTGCTGGTGCTGCTCAGCGGACTCGGGCTGTTGGCGGCGAGCCTGGTGATGTGGAAGGCGGAGCTCGAGCAGCGGGCCCCGGTCGAGAGCTCGGGGTTCGCCGGGACAAGCCCCGACCGACCGGCCCCGCAGGCGGCTTCCGGGCAGCGCATCCTCGGCGAGCACGCGGCGGCGGCCGCGATCGGCGCGGTCTTGCTGTTCCTGCTGTGGCTGGCTCTCGAGCTTCAGCTCGCCCGCCCCGCTCGCCGCGTCGCCGGCGCCTTGGAACGCTTCGAGGCCGGCCAGGGGTCGCCCCGCACCGGGATTCAGGGCGGCGAGATCGGAGCCATCGCCGCCGCCTTCGACGCGTTGGCCGATCGGCTCGACGGCGAGACGCGGAACCACCGGGAATCCCGGCAGCTGCTGGAATGCGCGCTCGAGTCCCTGCCGGTCGGCGTCATCGTGGTGCGCCGCCAGGACGGCAGGCCCCTGTACCTCAACGCGAGATGGCGCGAAACGTACGGCCGCGCTCCCGATCCCGGCCGCGACATCCTCAGCATCCTGGGCGCCGTGCGTTGTGAGCGGGCCGACGGGTCGATCATCCCGGTCGAGGCGCTCGCGATCCCGACCGTGCTCAGGACCGGCCGCCCGGCAGGCATCGACGACCTCAAGGTGCGCCGGGAAGACGGCACCGTGGTCCGGATCACGAGCCGCGCGATGCCGATCCGGCTCTTCGACCCCGAGAGCTTCGACGCCGTGTTCGCCGTGGTCGAGGAACGGGCGGAAGGGGAGACCCCGCGTCGGGCGCCGGCGGCCCGCGGGCCGTCCGGCGAGGAACCCCAGCCGTTGCTCGGGGCCGTCCCGCGGACTGCGACCGTGCTGGTGGTCGAGGACGAGGCGGAGCTGCTCGAGCGGGCGAGTCGGGCCTTGACGGAAGCCGGCTACCGCGTGCTGGGTGCGGTCGACGGCGACGAGGCGCTGGCCGTCTACCGTGGCGCCGCCGGGATCATCGACGCGGTCGTGCTCGACCTGTCCCTGCCGACCAAGCCGGGGCCCGACGTGCTCCACGAGCTGCTCGATCTCGATCCGGCCACCCCGGTGATCGTGGCGAGCGGATATCATCCGGACCTCCATTCCTTCCTGTCCCGGGGGCGAACCACCGCTATCCTGGCCAAGCCCTACGGCATGCAGCGCTTGACCGCCACGGTGCGGAACACGCTCGAACGCCGACGGGTGGTCGATCGCTAGTGTCCCGCGTCGGTGGCGGGCCTCCACCCGCCGCCGATTACCGGGCCCAGCCCGCGCTTCATCCGTGGTCGCGCAGCGGCGAGCCCTGCCGGGAGCGCAGTCGGCAACGCGCATTGCATTTTGAGAGCGCGCAGATTCTTCCGCGGCGCTGGTTTGCTCGTGATTCGAGTGAAGCTCGCGCGGATGGAATGAGCGCGGGCGTGAAACCCCGGGCTGGCTGCGCTATGCTTCGCTGCGATCGTCGTCCGTCGGGCACACTCGACGGCTCTTCATAGCCGGCAAGGGGCAGGTGCGGCCCCACGCCGGATCGCGACACACCAGAATCCGCCGGAACACGACCGGCGTCAGGGCGGAACCCCCTCCGCCCTATAGAGGGATCGGCGATGGCCGAGATCATCCAGGTCGCCTTGCGAGGCCCACGCAAGGACTTCTTTCTCAATTCCCGAAACCTCTGGCTCAAGCTGCGCGACAAGGTCGTGGTCCAGGGGGAGCACGGCGATGCTCTGGGAGGGGTGTTCCTGCGCGATCCGCGGCTGATCGAGCTCAAGCGCCCCGGCAACGTCAGCCGCGAGATCATCCGCAAGGTGACGGAGGAGGATCTCGACCAGGAGGATCACAATCGGGCCCTGGAGACGGAGGCCTTCGATTACTGCCAGCAGCGCATCGACGCCCGCGAGCTCAAGATGGACCTGGCCGAGGCCGAAGTCGCGTTCTCGGGCCATCGGATCACGTTCTACTTCTCGGCGGAGCACCGCGTCGACTTCCGCGACCTGGTGCGTGACCTGGCGAGCCGCTTTCGGACCCGCATCGAGTTGCGCCAGATCGGGATCCGCGAACAGGCCAAGCGGCTCGACGGGTGCGGCCCCTGTGGCCGGGCGTTTTGTTGCTCCACCTGGCTCAAGGACTTCCATTCGGTCACCCTCAAGATGGCGCGGGAGCAACAGCTCTCGCTCAACCCGGGCAAGATCTCGGGGGCCTGCGGCCGGCTGATGTGCTGCCTGGCCTACGAACTGACCCAGTACCGCGACACCGCCCAGAAGTTGCCGCCGGTCGGCGCTCACCTGCACACCGGGCAGGGGGAGATGACGGTGATTCGCACCGAGATCTATCAGGAGGCGGTGTGGATCCGCGACGATGAGGGCGGGGAGCACCGCATCGCCTACGCCGACCTGCCGCCTGGTCCTTATCACAAGTGCGGCGACTGCAACTGTGGCAAGAAGGGAAAGGGCGAGGCAGCAGTGGGCGCTCCCGGCACTGGGCCCGACCCGATCGCCTGGGCCGATCCGCCCTCGGAGACGCCCGGCTAGGCTCCGTTTGAAAACGGCCGAGCGCAAGGCGTGCGAGGGAGTGACGAGCGAGATCGTGGCCGACCACGCTGCGCGTGGTGCCCGGCCGCCTCGAGCGAGGAATGACCCGCCAACGCAGCCGATCGGCCGTTCTCAAACGGAGCCTAGGGAACTCGTCGAGCCGTAGCCGACCCCCGGCGGACGGAGTCCGGTTCCTGCGGCCCCTGCCTCGGTGTGTTTGCTCGCAGCGTGTAGGTTCGGTGCAGTGTGTAGGCTCGGATGGTCTCGACCGTGGGACAGCACAGCGGGTCTCCCGCACCTTGGGACAGCATCCGGACTTGGATTTGGCCCGCGTGGATGGCCGTGCTCTGCACCTTGACCCGGTCTCCAAGCGGTGCTGACGCCGCTTGATATGGCGTCCCGCCCCGGTTGAGAACCGCGGCCAGCTCGCGGAAGGAACCCGAGCCTCCGCCGCTCGCGATCAGCACCACCGCCGCGTCGACGACCCTGTCGCCGTCGAGGTCCCCTACGGCCGTCAGCGAATCCTCCAGCGACACCGTGATCCCCGGCGCCGCCCCCGCGGCGGCGGGCTCTCGGTATTCGCCGTTCGAGAGCCGCACCCCATCGGGGGCGAGCGATACCCGATAGCTGGCATTGCGGAGCGCCTCGGGCTCGAGCTGAATGGCGGGCGCGGGGCCCGGGGCGGAACCATGCGAACCACATCCCATGACGAGCGGCAACGCCACGACCCACCTCAAGCGAACGGCATTCCCCCGCATGGATCCGTGCCTCCTTCTCACCCTTCGAGGCTCTCCTCCGAAGCGTCGCCGATCGTGCCCGCCCGCAGGGCGAGCCGGCTCGGGCGGGGCGCGATCCCGCGACCCCACTGGCGTTATCGGCAGGCGCCCTGCTCCGCTATACTCCCGCCTCGTTCCCCGACCTCTGGAGAGCCGTGCCCACTCGCTTCTACATCACCACCGCCATCGACTACGTCAACGGGCCGCCCCACCTCGGGCACGCCTACGAGAAGGTACTGGCCGACGCCCTGGCCCGGTTCCACCGGCAACGGGGCGACACGACCTACTTCCTGACCGGCACCGACGAGCACGGCCAGAAGATCGTCCGTGCCGCCGAGGCGGCCGGCAAGGCCCCGCGCGAGTTCGTGGACGAGGTGGCGCCCCGATTCGAGGCGGCCTGGAAGGCGCTCGGCATCGGCTACGACCGCTTCGTCCGCACCACCGAGCCGCGCCACGAGTTGGCGGTCCAGGAGCTGTTCCGGCGGCTTCACGAGGCGCGGACGCCCAAGACCGGCGAGCCAGCGCTGTTCGAGGAAGAATACGAGGGCCTCTACTGCGTGGGCTGCGAGGCATTCAAGCAGGAGAAGGACCTCGACGAGAAGGGACGCTGTCCCGAGCATCGCAAGAAACCGCGCAAGGTCCGGGAGATCAACTTCTTCTTCCGCCTCTCCGAGTACGACGAGGCACTGCTCCAGCACCTCGAGTCGCATCCCGAGTTCATCCAGCCGGACTACCGGCGCAACGAGGTCCTGAACGTCATCCGGGAAGGCTTGCAGGACGTGAGCGTCACGCGGCCCAACCTGTCGTGGGGCATCCCGCTCCCGGAGGAAATTCCCGACGGCCAGGGACACACCGCCTACGTGTGGGCCGACGCGCTGCTCAACTACCTTTCGGCGATCGGCTGGCCGGAGCGCCGCTACTCGCTGTGGTGGTTGGCCCACGAAGGCGAGGTGGGAGGCCCGGGGGCGGCGCGTCAGGACGAGTTCCAGCACCTCGACGGCCAGGGGCGGCCCGGCGCCGCGTGGGCCGGCACCACCACGGCGCGCTACACCAATGCCTTTCACCTGATCGGGAAGGACATCAGCCGCTTCCACTGCGTACTGTGGCCGGCACTGCTGCTGGCAGCGGGGGTCCCCCTGCCGCGCCAGGTGTACGTGCACGGCTTCATCACCGTGCGGGGGCTCAAGCTCTCCAAGTCGGCGGGTCACGTGGTCGACCCCGTCGAGCTGGCCGAACGCTTGGGGGTGGATGCGCTGCGCTTCTACCTGCTGGACGCCATCCCCACCGGGCGCGACGGCGAGTTCACCGTCGAGCAGATGGTCGAGCACTGCAACACCCACCTGGCCAACGACCTCGGCAACCTGGCCAGCCGCACCGTGACCATGGTGCACAAATACTTTGACGGAGTGGCCCCGGCCGAGTGGAGCCCCGAGTCGATCCAGGATCCCGGAGCGCGCGAGGCGTTCGACGCCCTGATCGCCGCCGCTCGGCTGGCCCAAACCGAGGTACCGAATGCGTACGCGGAGATCCGCTTGCACGACGCGCTCGACCAGGCCTTCCTCCCGGTGGTACGCGCCAACGAGTTCATCGAGCGGGTGAAGCCGTGGGCCGTGGCCAAGGACCCCGCTCGACGAGCGGAACTTTCCACCGCGCTGCGGGCGCTGCTCGAGACCCTGCGGCTGGTGGCGGTCTGGTCTTGGCCCGCCATCCCCGGCAAGAGCGAAGAGCTGTGGGCGCTCCTGGGGCTGCCGGGCAAGCCGGCCGAGACCCGAGGCGAGCCGGCGCTCCCGAGCTTCGGGGTCGATCCGGTTGCCGGGCGTGCCCTGGGCCCGGTGAAAAGCCTCTTCCCGCGCCTCGAGCTCGAGGCGCGGACGTAGCTCGGGCAAGCCACGACCATGATCGGCCGCACCCTCTCCCATTATCGGATCGTTGGCGAGTTGGGAGCCGGCGGGATGCGAACCGTGTTTCGCGCCGAAGACCTGCGGCTCGGCCGCCCGGTGGCGCTCAAGTTTCCGCATCGCGAGCTGTTGCCCGACACGGCCTCCCGCGCGCGATTCCTGCGCGAAGCTCGGATCGCCTCGGTGCTCGACCACCCCAACATCGTGGTCCTCTACGACGTGGGCAAGGCCGAGGGCGAGATCTTCCTCGCCATGCAATGCATCGACGGCTGCTCGCTCCGCGAGCGGCTGCGCGCCGGGTCGGTGCCGCTCGCGGAGACCCTCCGCGTCGGGAGGGCGGTGGCCGACGCACTCGCGTACGCCCACGGCCGCGACGTCGTGCACCGCGACGTCAAGCCCGAAAACGTCCTGCTGTCGAACGACGGAAGGGTCAAGGTCGCCGACTTCGGCACCGCCCGCATCGCTACCGAGAGCCAGAGGACCGGCACCGGGACCTGGGTCGGAAGCTTGGGCTATTGGGCCCCCGAGACCGTGCTGGGTCGAGTCGCGGAGGCCCGCAGCGACCTCTACTCTCTGGGGGTGGTGCTGCACGAGCTGTGCGCCGGCGTGCCTCCGTTCCACGGCGACCATCCGGCCGCGCTTCTCTACCGGATCGCCCACGAGGCGCCCCACGCGTTGCCGCCCTCGGCCGATGCGCCGCCGGAACTCCGACGGCTGATCCTGGCGCTGATGTCGAAAGCCCCCGAGCGGCGTCCCGCGAGCGCGATCGAGGTGGCGGACACGTTGCTCCACATCGGGGGCGGCCCGACCGCGGGTCGCTCCGCCGACGGACCCTTGGCCCTGCCCGTGGCGCGGTCCATCGCGGTGATCGACTTTCACAACCTGACCGGGGATCCCGAAGACGACTACTTCTGCGCCGGCATCACCGAGGACGTGGTCACCGACTTGCTCAAGATCCCGGATCTCCAGGTGGCGTCGCGCGGCGCGGTCCAGTCCCTGGGCGAGAAGCAAATCGACGCCCGCGAGGCGGGGCGGACCTTGGGGGTCGCGACCGTGCTCGAGGGCAGCGTGCGCCGGGCGGCGGGCCGGGTGCGCGTCTCCGCTCAGTTGGTGCGGACCGATACCGGCTATCACTTGTGGGCGGAGCGCTACGACCGCAACCTCGAAGACATCTTCGAGGTACAGGAGGATATCTCGCGCCAGATCGCGCATTCGCTACGGCTGGCGCTCGAGCCAGTGGATCAGGAGACGCGTCTCGGCCGCCGCACGCGGAGCCCCAAAGCCTACGACCTGAGGCTCCAGGCCCTGGCCCACTATCGGCGCTTCGAGGAAGCCGACATGCGGCGGGCCATCGCGCTGCTCGAGGAATCGATCCGCGAGGATCCTGCTTACGCGCTTGCCCGGGCCGACCTGGGCGAATGCTGCGTGCAGATGTTCTGCAAGGGCTGGGACCTGGACCAGGGGTGGTTGGAGCGGGGTGAGGCGGAGGCACGAGGGGCGCTCGAGCTGGCTGCCTCGCTCCCCGAAGGCCACCGCGCGCTCGGCCACGCCTGGAATCACCGCCGCAACCTGGAGCGGGCGCTTCGCGACCTCCACCGTGCCGTCGAGCTGGATCCGCGTTTCACGGGGGCGCTCCTCAACCTGGGCCTCAACTATCTATTTCTGGGAGATCCCAGCCGTGCCGAGCTATACACGCGTCGGGCGCTCGACACCGACCCCCGCGAGCCGCGGGCCGCCGTCAATCTCACCTTGATCCTGTTGCGCCAGAGGCGGCTCCCGGAATGCCGCGAGTTCGCTCGTCACGCGCTGACGCTCGAGCTCTCGCGCGCCCATCGGTTCACCGTGATGGAGTGCCTGATGCTCTCCCACCTCTGGGAGAACAACCGAGCGGAGATCGAACGACTGGCCGCCGAGGTGGAGCGGGAGCTCGCCCCCGATGCCGGCGCACGCTGTTTGCGTGCACTGGCGGCGGCGTTCGTGGGGGACGCGGAGGGAGCCCGACGCCTCCTCGAGCAGTCTCCGGGGAGCACCGGGCCGGGAACCGCCATCTGGGTATCGAGGGCGCGCGTGCTCCTGCTGCTCGGCGATCGCGACGCGGCGCTGGCCGAGATCGAGCATGCCTCCCGGCTCGACGTGGTCGACGTGGACGAGCTGCGCACCGATCCGCACTTCTCGACCCTGCGCGGGGATCCGCGCTTCGAGAAGGTTCTCGCGTCGCAGTCCTGAGCCGCCGTCCCGATGATCGACACCCATTGCCACTTGTGCGACAAACGGTTCGATCGGGATCGCCAGGAGGTGTTCGATCGCGCCCATCACGTCGGTGTCACCCACTTCGTCGAGATCGCTTACGCGCCGGCGATCGTGCCGCGCGCCCAAGATCTGGCGCGGGAGCACCCCAATCTGTTCGTGTGCGTGGGGGTTCATCCGAGCGAATCCGCCCGGGTATCGGACGATTACCAATCGATACTGCGCGGCCACGCCGGGCACCCCCGCGTGGTGGCGATCGGCGAGACCGGGCTCGATTTCTTCCGCGACCACGCGCCGCGAGCCGACCAGGAACGTTGGTTTCGCGCCCAGGTGCGTCTCGCCGACGAGCTGGGGTTGCCGGTGGTGATCCACCAGCGCCAGGCGCTCGAGGAGACGTTGGCGATCCTGGAGGAGCTTCATCCGGCCGCGGGCGGCGTGCTGCACTGCTTCGACGATGGTCCGGCGGCCGCGGACCGGGCCGCCCTTCTGGGCTTCAAGCTCGGCATCGGAGGCTGCGTCACCTACGGGCACCCCGACCTGGAGCAGGCGGTCCGCGACGCGCCGCCGGACCTGTTGGTGCTCGAAACCGATGCGCCCTATCTGGAGCCCGAGCCGCGGTCGCTCCGGCGGAACGAGCCCAGCTTGCTGACCCGGATCGTCGCCCGCCTGGGCGGGCTGCGCGGCTGGAGCGCCGCCGAGACCGACCGCATCACCACGGCCAACGCCCGGGCCTTGTTCCGTCTTCCCATCGGGGACGACACGCCGCCCCCCACGGTTGGGGCCTAGCGCTCGCTCCGGTTCAGCCGTTGGACCCGAGCCCGACTCAGCACCGCAAGTTCTCGACGACTCCGTAGCCGAGCAGCAGGGCGATGCATGCCAGGCTCAGGGCCGCGACCCACAGGTTCGCGACCCGTTTCCGAACCAGGATCGTGGCCGCCAGCGTCTCCGGCTCGCGGCGCAGCTCGAAGGCGGCCACCGCGAGCCCGTTCAGCAGCAACGCTGCCAGCCCTCCACCCAGGAACACCACCGGCGAGATCCAGTTGAACAGACGCCACGCCGCGGGGTCCCGGCTCAGCCGCTCGACGGGCTCGAAGGCGTAGGGAAAGCCAAGACCGTACTTGAGCACCGCCGCGGCGACGAAGTACGCGGCGGGCGCAACGAGGATTCCGCCGAGCACGGCGCGCCGGCGGTAGGTCGATCCTTCCATCGTGTGGGTCATGCGAGTCTCCTGGCACGAGCGGCGTTCGGGGTGCCGGCGGCGGCGGGCTCTTGTTCCCGACGCCCAGGCCACCTCAGAGTACTTTGTATAGCAAAGTATCGGCCCATCGGGGCCCCCAATCAAGCTCCATCTCGAGGCGCCCTCAAGCAGTCTTCCGCCCGGGCCGAAAACCCACCCGCCATGTCCCCTGCCGGGCCGGACCTCACGCTTCCCACGCCGCTGGCGGTGCTGATCGTGCTGGCGTGCATCGGGATCGGAGTGTTCCTGTCGCGGGCCCACGCCCGGCGCGTGCGGCGACAAACCCGCAGGCGCCTGCACCACCTCCAGGGAGTGATCGGCCGCTTCCGCGAACAGCGAGCCTCGGTGATCGAGCTACGCCGGGCGATCCGGGCCGCCGGCGAGGGGCCCTTCTGGACCGCGATCGAGGCCGTCTCCCTCAAGCTCACCCGGCGCGAGTGGCTGCGGCTCTCGCGCGCCCTCGAGCGCGATCCGTATTCGGCGGCGGAACGCCGCGCGCTGCTCGACGACTCGCCGTGGCGCCGCGCGCTGGCCGCTCGGCGGCTGTCGCTGCTTCACTCGGTCGCCTCGCGCCGGGCCTTGCGCCGGGCGCTTGCGTGTGGCCCGGAGATGGTCACGCTGGCCGCGGCGATCAGCCTCGGACGCTACCGTGACCGGCCCGCGCTTCACTGGGTGCTGAACCATCCCAACGCCCTGGTCCATCGTTCCGCACCGGCCCTGCTCGCGCTCCTCAAGGCCTTCGGAAGCGGAGCGTTGCCGACCCTCACCCTGGCACTGGAACGCGGGGTCGGAAGCTCGCGGCTCGAACGGGCGGTCGTGGAGATCGTGGGAGAGGCCCGTCATCGGCCAGCCCGGGCTGCCTTGGAGCGGCGCCTCTCCTCGGGAGACCTCGAGCTGCGAGTGGCCGCGGCGCGGGCGCTCGGCCGGCTCGAGGCAGTGGAGTGCGCGAGCTCCCTGCTGGCGGCCCTCAAGGATCCTGCCTGGCCGGTGCGCGCCCAGGCCGCGCGCTCCCTGGGGCTGATCCGGGCCCCGATCGCCACCTCGGCGCTGGCCGCGCGCCTCACCGACGCGTCCTGGTGGGTGCGTCGCCACGCCGCCTACGCGCTGCTCGAGCTGGGGGACGAGGGTCGTGCGGCGCTACGCCGAGTACGGGAGGGCTCGCCCGACCCCTACGCGCGCGAGATGGCAGAGGAGGCCCTGGAAAGCCGACCGCGCGGCGCCGCCTGAGTCGCCCGCCGCGTGCGGATCGATCATTCGATTTGGATCCTTGGGGAGCGGCCGCTCGACCGGCTGGGTTCGCTTTCGAAGGTCTCTCGAGTTTTGCCCCGCGGACCGAGGCTCCCTACACTGACTCCATGCCCAATCCACGGCCCGCTGCGCGGATCCGGTCCGGTCGCCGCGCCTCGGCCTACGTGCGCCGGCAGGCCGCCGCGGAAACGAGCATGGCTTCCCGCGTGCGCGAAGCCCTGGCGGTCCGCGGGCTCGCCCCCCGAAAACGCTATGGTCAGAACTTCCTGGTCCGCGACGACCTCGCCGAGCGGATCGTGGACCACTGCCACCTGTCCTCGGACGACGTCGTGGTCGAGATCGGGCCGGGGGCCGGCGCGCTCACGCCGCACCTGGCCCGGCGCGCGCGGCGTCTGGTGGCGGTGGAGAAGGATTCCGGGCTCGCCGCCCTGCTGCGCGAACAGCTCGGCGAGGTGCCCCACGTCGAGATCGTGGAGGGCGACTTCCTCGCCTTCGACCTGACGCGGATCGAGGCCGAGCCACCGGCCGGAAAGCTGGTGGTGGTGGGCAACATCCCCTACAACATCACCACCCCGGTGCTCGAGCGGCTGTTCGAGCAGCGCGCGGTGGTGAAGAGTGCCGTGCTGCTTCTGCAAAGGGAATACGCCGTTCGGCTGGGCGCCGCCGCCGGTTCGCCCGAATACGGCTCGATCACCTTGTTCGCCCGCTACCACGCGCTGATGGAACCGCTCATGACGGTGCGCGCTTCGGCGTTCTGGCCGCGACCTCAGGTCGACAGCATGTTGGTGCGTTTCTTCCTGCGGGAGCATCCCCCGGTCGAGGTGCCGGACGAAGCCCTGCTGTTCCGCCTGATCCGTGGCTCCTTTCACATGCGTCGCAAGCAGCTCGTCAACACGCTGGAGGAGACCCTGGGGCTCGCCAAGGAAACGATCGAGCGCCTGTGCCGCCACGCCGGCGTCGATGCCAAACGCCGCGGCGAGACGCTGACGCTGGAGGAGTTCGCCAAGCTGGCACGAGCGGCGGGGGAGCAGGGGGCCGGGGGCGGCTAGAAGCCTCAGGGCCTCCATCAGCTGCACCTGCCCGTGCGCGACGGAGAGCCCTGTCCGCGCTCATGGCGAGCCGAGCGGTGGGCGACCGGCGCGGGGCAGGGGCCGCCTAGACCCGGATGCACAAACCTGGCATATTGATGCATATGAGGACGACGCTGAACATCGACGACGAACTCCTGCGCGAAGCATCGAGACTCACCGGGATCTCGGAAAAGACCTCGCTGGTACGGATGGGGCTCGAGGCCCTCGTCGCTCGGGAAGGCGCCCGGCGGCTGGCCCAGCTCGGCGGCACCGAGAAGCGGCTGTCCCCGATTCGGCGACGACGGGGGGGCCGGACGGCGTGACCCTGGTCGATACCTCCGTGTGGGTGGACCATTTTCGCAGCGGGAACGAGACTCTCGGGTCGCTGCTTCACGTCGACCAAGTCCTCACGCATCCGTTCGTCATCGGCGAGTTGGCGTGTGGCGCTTTGCGCAACCGGAGAGAGATCCTGGCGCTGCTCGAGACCCTTCCCAGCGCCCGAGTGGCTGGCCACGACGAGGTGTTGGCCTTCGTGGAGGGCCATAGACTCTTCGGGCGTGGGATCGGCTGGATCGATGCCCATCTGCTCGCATCCGCGCTTCTCTCTCGGGCCCGGTTGATCACGATCGACAGACCACTCGCGAGGCTGGCGGCAGCCGTCGGCGCTTCGGCGTAGTCGTTCACAGCACCGAGGACAAAGCACCTCAGCGCCGGATCGGCATCGTGTAGCAGACCGCCGTCCCTTCGAGAACGACGGTTCCGTCCCCGAGCAAAACGCGGGTTTCGAGTTTGGTGATGGGCTTGTCGTCGCGCACCTGTGTGACGACCACCTCGCCAGTGATCGTGTCGCCCGGTCGCACCGGTGCCTCGAAGCTCCAGTCGACGTGGAGGAACACCGTGCCCGGTCCCGGCAGATCCTCGGCAACGACCGCGTTCAGGATCGCGCTGGTGACACCGCCCTGCACCACGATGCCACCAAAGCGAGTGGCGCCCGCAACGGCCTCGTCGTAGTGCAGCGGATTGCGATCGCCGCTGATCTCGGTGAAGCGCTCGATGTCGCGTGTCGTGACGAGCCTCGACCGCCGTGCTTCGCTGCCCGACTCGGGGGCGACCGTTCGCCCAAACCTCGTCCGCCGATGTCACACGGCCTCCGAGCCTCGTCGCCGGGGGATCAGTGCTGCAGGCGGAACCGCACCGGAACCGCCACCCACACCGCGACGGGTACACCCTTCGCCATCGCCGGCTTGAAGCGCCACCGGCGCACGGCGGCGACCGCGGCTTCGTCGAGCCCCGGGACTGAACTGACGATGCGGCAGTCGCCCACGGTGCCGTCTTCGAGCACCAGAGCTTGCACTTGGACCGTGCCCTCGATGCCGGCCATGGCTTCCTCGGGGTAGGCTGGCATCACCTTCGTCACCACCTCGGGCAGCTCTTCGACGTACACGTACTCCCCGAACTCGGGGCGCCTCCCCGGCGGGGCTCCGCTCTCGGGTGGTGCCACGACGATGGGGGCCGGCTTCTCCCTCGCAGGCTTTTGCGAGTCGGGGAGTCGCCGCCAGCGCTGGGCCAGGTCCCCAACGCGGAGGCTCTTGTACGTCGCCTGCATGCTCGGGTTCTCGGGAGTGGTCCAGTCGATGATGTGCTCGCCCATCGCGCCGGCCGGGACATCGGGGGCGCCGCGGGAGCGAAAGACGCCGCGGTAGATCGTGCCCTCGAGGATCCCGACACCTTCCCAGCCCACCGTCGAGGTCAGCAGGTAGACATCGTCGAGCAGACGCCTCACGCGTACCTCCTCACTCGTACCCTCGACGGAGTACGCGCCTTCGAACGTGCCGGCGGCAGGCCGCCTTTCGGCTTCGGGATCTCGACGCGTGGGAGGAGCCTGCGGGACAGCCGGCGGAGGAGTGGGCAGGGATGCCGTGGCCGGTTGCGCGGGGGTCGGTGCGGGAGGCACCTTCGTCGCGGGCAAGGGGACAGCGCGGCGTTGCTCGGGAGAAGCGGCCAAGGTGACGGACACGGCCAGCTGGAAGACGATGGCTACCGCGAAGACCCCGGCCGTGAGGGGCTGGACGTGTCGGTTCGTCATGATCGAAGCTCCGTGCGAAAGTTGGGAGCCGCCGAGCACCGGAAAGGTCCGGCGCGGCGACGAATCAGAATACGCCCGATGTGCGGGATCACGAACCATTCCTTCGCACTCTCCACATCGGGCATCCAGCTCTAGCCCCACTCCACGGTCTCGAAAGGAGGATCACCCCATGGCGATGACGAAGTGCCGGGAGTGCGGCAAGGACCTGAGCGATCTCGCCTTCGCGTGCCCGCACTGCGGCGCACCCACCGGGCGCGGGTACGGATACGGCTACGAGTACCGCTCGGCGGCGGGGATCGGCGATCTTCCCCTGCTCCACATCGCCACCGGGATCGACCCCATGACCGCCCGCAAGCGCATCGCCCGCGGCGTGATCGCGATCGGCGACATCGCCATAGGCGTGATCGCGATCGGCGGCGTCGGGATCGGGATCGTCGGAGTGGGCGGGCTCGGACTCGGGGTATTGGCGCTGGGGGGGATGGCCCTGGGGATCCTCCTGGCCCTCGGCGGCGCGGCGGTCGGCTTCGTCGCGGTCGGCGGCGGCGCCCTGGGCTACTACGCCTGCGGCGGCGGGGCTTTCGGTGCCCATACGATCAGCGCGACCTCGCAGGATCCTCAGGCGATCGCGTTCTTCGAGAAGTGGTGGCCCGGCCTGGCGGGGGCAATGCGAAGGCGGTAGCGGAGCGAGAACGATCGCACCCGCAGAGCCTGGGGTCGGCGGCGCCGGTCGCGGCGCCTTACGGCTCGACGAACTTGTACCCCACCTTGTGCACCGCCACGATGAACGGTTGTGCGAAGCCGGCCCCGATCTTGGACCTCAGGTTCGAGACGTGGGTGTCCACGGTGCGGGTGGTCACGCCCAGTTCCTCGTCGACGCCCCAGATCTCCTCCAGCAGCTCCTCGCGCGACACGGTGCGCCCGCGATGCTCGATCAAGTACTTGAGCAGCTCGAACTCCTTGTACGAGAGCGCCACCTGCGTGCCGGCCTTCAGCACCTCGCGGGGCTCGAAGCGGACCTCGACGTCGCCGAACCGGTACACGGTCGGTCCCGGGGCGGGGGCTCCCGAGGGTCCGCGCTGGACCAGTCGCTTGACGCGAGCCAGCAGCTCCTTCACGCCGAACGGCTTGGTCATGTAATCGTCGGCGCCGAGATCGAAGCCTTTCAGGACGTCGGCCTCGAAGTTGCGGGCGGTGAGTACCAGCACCGGCATGTCGCGATGCCGCTGGCGCAGCTCCTTGAGCACGGTGAAGCCGTCCTTCTCGGGCAGCATGATGTCGAGCACGACAACGTCGGGCTTCTGCTTGAGCGCCAGCTTCAGCCCTTCACCTCCGGTCTTGGCCGTCATCACCTCGTAGCCTTCGTACTTGAAGTTATGCTCCAGCCCCTCGAGCAGGCCCTCCTCGTCCTCGACGATCAACACCTTCTTCATGGCAAGTCCTCTCCTCCGGATCACGACCCGGTTTGAGCCGGGGGTTCGGTGCGTCGCGTCTGCTCCCCGTCCGTCGCGGGCAGCGCCAGCGTGAAGGTGGTGCCCTCCCCTGGGACGCTGCTCACCTCCACGCGCCCGCCATGGGCACGGATGATCTGATCCACCAGCGACAGTCCCAAGCCGGCGCCCTTGACATCGTGCACCAGCCCGGTCTCCAGCCGCACGAACTTTTCGAAGATGCGTTTTTGGTCGCGCGCCGAGATCCCGATCCCCCGGTCGGACACCGAGATCCTGACCACCGCGTCCTGAGCCACCGCGGCCACCCGCACCTCCTTGCGGTTCCGCGAGTACTTCATCGCGTTGTCCAGGAGGTTGAGGAGGCACTGGGCCAAAGCCGAGACGTCGCCGCGTACCGGCGGCAGCTCGCCGGGCAGATCGAGCACCAGCGCGAATCCCTGATCTTCCAGCCGCAGCCGGAAGCTGTCCACCGTGTCCTGGATCAACTCGACCAAGTCCACCGGGGCGAAGCGGAACACGTGCTGGCCGGCTTCGAGCCGCGCGAAGTCCAGGATGTTGTCGACCAGTTGATTGAGACGCTGGGTCTCCCGACCGATCCGACGGAGGAACTTCTCACCCTCGTCGGGAGACGAGAAGCGGTGCATCTCCAGGGTCTCGACCGCGAGACGGATCAGCGAGATCGGGGTCTTGAGCTCGTGAGACACGTTGGAGACGAAGCTCGACTTGATCCGCGCCAGCTCGATCTGCCGGCCCGTGTAACGAAGACCGAACAGGGTCGCCCCCAGGATCGCCAAGCTCATGAGCCCGATGAAGATCGTCTCGACCATGACGAAGCGCCGCGTCCACGCCTCGGGGGCCTGGGGCGTCGAGGCCACGCTCACGGTGTAGCCCTCGAACGGACCGGTCAGGGGCTCGGTGGCGGCGGGGAGCGAGCTGCCGGGGCTGCGCACGCGGCCCACTTCGCCGCCGTCCGGTCCGACCAGCATCACGCTGATGCTGCGGATCGATTCGATGCCTCCATAAATACGCTCCTTGGAGGGCAGCCGGTCCTCCATCACCGTCCGCAGGTGGTCCATCACGAACCGACGGGGCTGGAACCACCAGCCTCCCGCGCCGATCACCCGGCCGTTCGGGTCGCGAAGCATGAGGCCGCCGTAGCTCAAGCCGGGGTGGCGACGGGCATCAGAGCCGTACACCAAGGGCTCGGACTCGACCACCAGCATGAAATAGTCCGACAGGTCGCTCAGCGGGACCATGTCCGCCGACTCGAATTCCGACGGCACCGGGACGAGCGCCGCCTGGAGCGCCGCGCCGGCCTCGCCGCTGCGCGCGGCGTTCTCGGCCGGACCGATCGCCTCGCGCAGGTGGGCCATGAGCTCTTGCTCGAAGCCTTCGGCGACCTGCTGCGCCATGTAGCGGTGGTAGCGGGCGCTCTGCGACTCGACCGCCTGCGCGATGCGCAGCGTGAGGAGAATGCCGAGCGCCGCGAGCACCAGAGCGGGCAGGGAGACCGCCAGCCCGATGACGACGAGCATGCGACGGCTGAACGCAGGGGCAACCATTGCCGGGAGCCTAGCGTGTGGTCGATCGGCCGGGCAACGCGAAGGGCCGGCCCCCGACGGGGCCGGCCCCCAAGCGCGCGCGCGGCAGGTCAGCTCTTGATGCGAACCGCCGTCCGGGTATCCATCAAGCCGTGGATCTTGGCCACGATCTTCGGGTCATCGGAGGTCATGAGGGTCAGGGCCCCGCCTTCGATGTTGACGACTTCACGGAGCAGCTTGCCGCTCGCCATCGCGCCGCGCATCGTCTTGCACTCGGCGCACAGGTGGGCTTTTTCGCCGGCGCGCTGGAACTGGGCCAGGCGCTCACTGCGGCGCGACATCGCCGATTGCACTGCGTTCACGGCCCCCGGGGATTCCGCGGTATAGACGAACATCACGCCGTTCTTGAGCGGCACGACCTGGGTCCTGGCTCCGGCCGCCGAAAGCTCCTGGTCGCACGACAGCATGTCGGCGCAGGCATCGCAATCGCCGTGGGCGTACTTGCTGGCCATCCGAGCCACACCCCAGCCGCTGCAGGAGCCGGCCTCGACGGCGGCGTTCGCGCCCTTGCCGGAGCAGTGGCCGCTCCCCGCTACCGCAGCGTCCACAGGCCGGTTCCCGGCGGCGACCGCGGTCACGGCGGAGGTCTTGGTCCCCTGGTGGTACGGACAGCCCCCGCTCGCCGCGCTCTGGACCTTCGAGTGAGGGCAAGCCCCCGCGGACGCGGCGGTCACGGCGGCCGCTCCTTTGGCCTTGCAGGCCGCGGCCATCTCCGGCGTACAGCGACTGGCCATCTGGGCGGTGCAAGCCCCTGTCTTGGAAGCGGCAGACGCCTGGGTGGTCTTATCGTGATCACATGCGAGTGCACAGACGGCCCAGGTGGAAGCCACCGCAACGGCGAGCGTGGCGACGACGAGTCGAGCTGGCTTCATTGCTCACCTCCAAGGGAGTGGTGCGACCACCCTACCGGGGCCGCGTGGGAAGAACATCGGCCACTGCATCGGGAAGCCTGTCATTGGGCGTTCAAACGAGTGTCAGCGATGTGCAAAAAGACCCCGGGACCGTCGCTCTCGAAGCGCGTCGCGTGCTCCGATGGGCAGGACGACCCCGGTGCCTCGCCCGGCCGGGAGTCCTGTCCGAGGCCGACTGGCACCACCCGACAGCGGGATGGGGACGATCGGTCTGCATAGCCCGCTGCGCCAGCGACCGAACGGCGAGGACGTCGCCGGGCGTGTGTTAGCCTCGCGCCTCGCTTCCCCCCCGTAGGGCAGGGTCTGCGGACCATGGCCGATCTCATCGATCCACTCAACGCCGCGCTCGCCGACCGCTACCGGCTCGAGCGTGAACTGGGCCGCGGCGGCATGGCCACCGTGTTCCTCGCCGAGGACCTCAAGCACCACCGTCGCGTGGCCATCAAGGTCCTGAACCCCGAGCTGACCGCTGTCCTCGGCCCAGACCGCTTCCTGCGCGAGATCGAGATCGCGGCGCGACTCCAGCACCCCCACATCCTCACGCTGCTGGATTCGGGCGAGGCGCGGGGGATGCTCTACTACGTGATGCCCTACGTCGAGGGCGAGTCGCTGCGGGAGCGCCTGGGTCGCGAGCGGCAGCTTCCGGTGGACGAGGCGCTCCGGTTGGCACGGGAAGTCGCGGATGCGCTCGAGCACGCGCATCGCCAGGGGGTGGTCCATCGAGACATCAAGCCCGAGAACATCCTGCTCGAGGCGGGCCACGCGGTCGTGGCGGATTTCGGCATCGCCCGTGCGGTCCGGGCGGCGGGCGGCAAGAAGATCACCGAGACCGGAACGGTGCTCGGGACTCCCGTCTACATGAGCCCCGAGCAGGTGATCGGTGGCGGTGAGCTCGACGGACGGAGCGACATCTACAGCCTCGGCTGCGTGCTCTACGAGATGTTGGCGGGAGTGCCCCCGTTCGCGGGCGCCACCGGGGAGAGCCTGGCGCACCAGCATCTGTCGGTGGAGGCCCCGCTAATCACCTCGATCAGGTCGGCGGTCCCGCAGGCCACGGCGCGCGCGCTGGCCAAGGCACTGGCCAAGACCCCGGCGGACCGGTTCGCCACCGCGGCCCAGTTCGCCGAGGCGCTGGCGGCGCCGACCGAGGTGTCGGTCCCCAAGGCGGCCACGCGTCCAGGGCGCCGGCGCTGGATGTCCGTCGCCGTGGCCATCGCGGCCGGCCTCGCCCTGGCGCTGGTGGCATGGAGATTCGGTCCCTCGCTGCTCCGTGGCCGGCCTGCCGACCCGGCAAAGAAGAGCTGGATCCTGGTCGCGGCGTTCGACGGTCCCGCGGAGGACTCCTCGGTCGTGAAGGCGACACGGGAGCTGGTGACCGCCGCGCTGGACCAGTCGGAGATCGTGGCCACGGTGCCGGACGACCAGATCCGGGTGGCGCTGGAGAACGCCGGCAAGCCCACCTCCACGCGCGTGGACGCGGCGCTGGCCCGAGAACTGGCCTACCGCAGCGCCGTCCGGGCGGTCGTCGAGGGCCGCGTCACCCGGCTGGGGAGACGCTACTCGGTCGCCCTCCGGCTGGTGGACGCGGACAGCGCGCGGGTCCTGTTCGCGGTGAGCGACGTCGCCCGGGACGAAGACGACCTGATCCCGACGGTGGGCCGGATTGCCGGGAAGCTTCGCGCCGAGCTGGGGGAGCGCCACAGCGCAATCGAAGCGACCCGAGAGCGGGGCGAGGGGGTTGAGACCCCGTCCTTCGAAGCGTTCCGAAGAACCCTCAGGGCCGTTGAACTAGTAGAAAACGGCGAAAGTCGCGCCGCCATCACAGTGGCGCGGAGCGCCCTCGCGCTGGATCCCGACTACGCCGAAGCGTGGGTCCCTTTCGGGTTCGCCTTTTCAAACCTGGGCGAGTCGGATTCGGCGATCGGGGCACTCACTCAGGCCCTCGCCCGTCCTGAGAAACTCAGCGAGAGGGATAGGCCTATCATTGAGTCTGTGGTTGCAGAGCTGAAGGGAGATCTCCCTGGAGCCCTGGCCAGCAGCGAGCGGGCGATCCAGCTGGATCCCCTGTCCCCGTTCGCTCATTCCAACCGGGGCATCAACCTAACAGAAGCGGGGCGATGGACTGAGGCCCTCGAGAGTTCCAAGACCGCCGAGAAGCTCAGCCTCTTCGGCCCATCGCAGGTCATGCTCGGCAACCAGTTTGTAGCCCTGCTGATCCTCGGACGGATCGACGAGGCGCGACAGCTCGTTCCCCGTCTGACTGCGAGCCGGTACCAGGGTTCTCCCCTAGGCGTGGCCCTGGCCGCAGGCGACTGGGAGGCCGCGGAAAGCCTGGCCACTGTGCTGAGGAGCTCTGCCACACATCCCGACGTTCGCCGGAGCGCGGGCCGGCGCCTGGCAGTGGTCCAGGCCGCCCGCGGGCAGGTGGAGGCTTCGGTGCGGACGCTCCGGCAGGGCCAGTCCGAGGCCGAAGCAGCCGAGGACGGACAGTCGACCAACGATTTCAGGTGGGGGCGGCTCCAGTTGGCGCTCGTCACGCGAGGCGTGGCGGCCGACCCGGGAGATCCAGGGCGCTGGGATAGCACGACTGCCGCCCTGGTGACGAGAGGGCTCTGGTCCGCGGCAGCCGGGGACACGATCTCGGCGCGCCGGCTCCTGGCGACGATTCGGACACGGTCCGCGGCCGACCTGGCTCGTCAAGGGTTCGGCCCCGTCATGCTCGAGGCCTGGATCGCGGCGCGCACCGGCCGCTGGCAGGATGTGCTGCGCGACCTCGGGCCGGCAGCCCTGCAGGGCCAAGCCACGGGATACGTCCTGATCGACTCGCCGCCGATGGTGCGCTGGCTGGTGGCCGAAGCATACGAGCGGCTGGACCGTCCCGATTCCGCCGCGGCCTACTTCGAGCGGGCGATCGCCTCACCGCCGGTCGGTGGTACGAACCTCAATGCCAGCCGCATGGCCTTCTCCTTCGGGCATCGCCGGCTCGTGCTGCTCTACGCGCGCATGGGGCGACTGCAGGAGGCGAGGCGGCACTGGGAGATCTTCTCCAGCACCTTCACTCGCCCTGAGCCGGAGATGCTCCCGCTGGTCGAGGAGGCGCGGTCGGCGCTGGCGAGGGCGGAGGCAATGGCCAAGTCGGCGAGACGTTGAGGAAGCCGCGTGCCCGTTGACGAATCCTCCGGCCATCCCTAAGTTGCAGGTCGACCGCCGCCATGCCCAAGCGCAAATCGAGATCGCCCTCGCCCGCCGCCCTCGGAGTGCTCGCCGTCTCGGCGCTGGCCCTGTTTCTGGTCGGTGAGGCGCTGCTGCTGTCGGCTTCCGAATCCGGACAACTGACACTCGCGCGGCGCTTCGGCTTCGGACAGCAAGCTCGAATCACGCGGCTCGTGGGCCGGCAGCTTCGTCGTGGCCTCACCGCAGCCGGGATCCCGGTGGACAGCGTGAGCGAGAGCACCCTCGAGGGCGCCGACCCGCCGGTCCGGTGGCGGGTCGGGCTTCGGCCGGGAACCTCGCTGCTGCAGACCAACTACGCCGTGACTCGCACCCTCGAGCGCCACGGCGCCGTGGTCCTGCGCGGGCAGGAGGGGTGGACGCGGGATGGGGCCCAGGTGGTCACGCTCGTGGTCGGGCTGCCGCGGCGGCCCACCCACCAGCTCCGCCTGGTTCGCGTGCCCGAGAATCCTGCGCACCCGAGTCCGGCCCCGGCGCGCCTCGCTCTGGTCCTGTACGGCTTCGGCGAAGACCTGGCCGCCGCCGACTCGTTCTTCGTGTTGCCGGTCCCGTTCGCGGTCGCCCTGATGCCCGGACAGCCCGGCAGCGCGCCGATGTTCCGAGCAGCACACCGACGCTCCCGCGAGGTGGTTCTCCACGTTCCGCTCGAGCCCATCAACTACCCCCAGGTCAACCCGGGGCCCGGAACCCTGCTGGTCACGATGAAGCCGGCACGGATCTCGAGCGAGCTGCGCCGGTATCTGGGCCAGGCCGACCCGGTGGCCGCGGTGGCCAACCACATGGGGTCGCTGGCGACCCAGGACATGACCGTCATGAAGGCCGTTTACCATGAGCTGAAGCGCAGCGGGTTGCCGTTCCTCCACGTCACGCCCGCGGCCGGAGCGGTGTGTCGGTCGCTGGCCGCCGACATGGGTGTCGTCTACCGCGAGCCCGACGTGATCGTGGACGGCGAGACCGGGCCGGACGCTACCCGGGCGCTCGACCGGCGATGGAGCCAGGTGCTCGAGCTGGCGCGCGCCCGCGGCCGGTTGCTGGTGATGATGCGGGCCACCCCGCGCCATCGAGCGTGGCTGCCGAGGATTCTCGAACACGAGCGGCTCTCGGGCGTTGCCTTGGTTCCGCTCTCGGCGCTGGTCCACAAACCGGCGCCGCTGTGACGCGGGCGGTGCGGGCCATGCTATGGTACTCGAGGCCATGAGACTGGGGCAGGAACTCCTCACCGATCCACGGCTCGGGCTGGCGAAGGAATGGCGCCTCGCCAACGGGCTGGGGGGCTCGGCCTGCGGCACGGCGATCGGGGCCCACACCCGGCGCGCGCACGGCCTGCTGCACGCTTCGGGCTTCCACGGCTGCGTGACCACCCAGCTGCTGAAGCTCGACGAGCGTTTGCACACCGGCACGGGCTCGCTCGACCTCGCCGTGAACGTTCATGCCGGCGGCGTGATGCGGCCGACCGGGTACACGTTCCTCGAGGAGTTCCGCCTCGATCCGTGGCCAACCTGGCGGTTCGGCGCCGCCGGCGTCCGGCTCGAGAAGAGCTTGTTCCTGATTCCCGGCCATCACGCGGTGGTGGTGGTCTACCGCCACCTCGAGGGTCCGGCGAGCCGGCTGACGGTGAGCCCCCTCGTGGTGTCCCGCGGCCCCAGGGAGATCCAACACGAGCACCCCGAGATGGTCGACTCCGTGCAAGGGCAGCCGGGGCGGGTGCGCATCGAGTTTGGCGGTCGCCGGCCGGCGCTGACCCTGTGGCACAACGGTACGTTCCTGCCCGCGCGGGTGTGGCAGCGCGGGCTCGAGTACGCGGAGGAAGCCGAGCCAGGTGCGGAAGACGCACTCGTCCCCGGCTACATCGAGGCGGCCTTGCAGCCGGGTGCGGCCCTGCACGTCGTCGCCGCGACCGAGGAGACTCTGTTCCGAACCCTGGCCAGCGAGGGCCGTCTCGGCACCCCGCCGCCCAAGACCCTGGCGGACTGCATCGCGGCGATCGAGCAGGCCGAGCTCGAGCGCCACGTCGCCGCCGGGCGCGCGCGCCTCGAAGCGGCGGATATCACCGCGCGGCAGGCGGCCGCCGCCCACGGCAATCCGGAGGCTGCGGCGGAAGGACGGCTGTCGCTGCTCGACGGGCGAGACCCTTGGACCGCGCCGCTCGCCGAGGCGATGGAGCTGGCCCTGGTCCGTCGCGGCCACCGGCTCACGCTGGTCGCCGGCTACCCGGAAGCCGAAGAGCGAGGCGTGGAGACGATGCGCTCGCTTCCCGGCTTGATCTCGCTGCGGGCCTTCGACGCCGCGCGGGCGGTGCTGCGGGGCTACGCAGAACACCTCGACGACGGTCTGGCACCCAGCGGTTTCGACTTGGAAGACGGCACGCCGCGCTACGGCGACCCCGGGCCGGCATTGTGGATGGTGCACGCCGCGGACCTGCTGATCCGCCGCAGCGAGGATCACGAGTTCTTGAAAGACGGCATCTACCCGAAGCTCGAGAGCGTCATGCACTACTACCGGTCGGGGACGCGCGCCGGTGTGCGCGTGGACGACGACGGGCTGTTGGTCACCGGCGAGGGGGCGACGGCCTCCAAGTCGGCCGAGCTCAACGCGCTCTGGTACCACGCCCTGGTGGCCATGGCCCAGTTGGCGCGGGTGGTAGGTCGACGCGAGAGCGTCGCCTTCTACCTGGCCTGGGCGCGGCAGCATCACAAGTGCTTCAACGATTCCTTCTGGGACGAAGCCCGCGGCCGCCTCTACGAGCGCGTCTCGATCCGCGAGCTGGTGGCCGGATTGACGCCGAGCCAGCTGCTCGCGGCCAGCCTGTCGCCGTCGCTCCTGCCTCCGGACCGCGCGCTCCGTCTGGTGAAGTCGGTCGAGCGCGAGCTGTTCACATCCTGCGGGCTCAAGGCGGGGAACGGGGCCGGGCCGCTGTCCCCCGAATGGCTCGGGGCGTTCTTCACCGCCTACCTGCGCGTGCACGGCCGCAGCCCCGAATCGCAGGCCCGCGTGCGCGGCTGGCTCGAGGAGCTGCGGGCGTCGCTGGCGGGCGGACCGGCAGAATCCCTGCGACTCCAGGGCGCACCGCTTCGCCTGGTGACGGTCGCCGAGCTGCTGCGGGTCTGGATCGAAGAAGTGGACCACGTCGGCGATGCGCTGGCGGTGAGCTAGGGATCCAGGACTGGATCCATCCGCGATCCTTTCGTTTGGGGTTGCTCCCGCAAGAGATCTTATGAGGGAAACGGTGGTCGCCCGTCCTCGAAAATGGTGGCTCGCTGGCTTCCTGAGCTCCGCTGCGCCCGGATTGGGACAGCTCTACAACGGGCAATGGCACAAGACGATGCTTCTTTGGGCTGCGGCCGTAGTGGCTCCCGTCCTAATCGCGCCCCTCCTCACAACCGATCGCTTCCTGACCTTCATGGTGCTCTTCATGGCAATGGGCGCGGCGGTCGGCGTGGGAGTAATCGTGGACGCAATCATCGTCGCTCGGCGGCTACACGCTTACGAGCTCAGACCTTTCAACCGCGTGCTGGTCTACCTTGCTGTGGTCGCCGCGGCCCAGATTGCCACCACGGGCGTGGCGGCGTTCATCCGGGCCAACGTGGTGCAAGCCTTTCGGATGCCATCGGAAAGCATGCGGCCCACACTGCTGCTTGGAGATTTCTTTTTCGCGGACAAGAGCTTCGCGGCACGAAAGCCTGGGCGAGGCGAACTGATCGTGCATCGATTTCCACCCGATCCCGCCAAAATCTTCGTGAAGCGAGTCGTGGCCCTCGGCGGCGACACCGTCGAGCTCCGGGACAAAGTGCTCTACGTAAATGGCAACAAAACAACGGAGACCTACACGATCCACACCGACTCCGTGGTCAGACCAGCAGGATATGATTACCGCGACAACTTCGGACCCGCCACGGTACCCTCCGGTTCATACTTCGTGCTGGGTGACAACCGGGACAACAGCAACGACAGCCGCTATTGGGGGCCGCTCGAGGGCAGACACGTGTTGGGAAGGGTGCGGGGGATCTACTGGTCCTGGGACTCCGAGGCGGAGCATGCGCGCTGGGATCGCATCGGCAGGATCGTGTTGTGAAAAGGCCGCAGCCCACGCCTCGCCGCTCACTTCGGCGTCGTATCCTGCGCGCCCCCGAAGAACCCCTTGAGCACTTCGCCGGCCTTGCGCCGGAGGCTATCGGCGAGCGCCCGCTTGGCCCGCTCGGCGGCGGCCCGCGCACTGTCGGCGAGCGCTTGTTGCCGCGCGGTGGCTGCGGCCTTGAGCTCGTCCTCCAGCTTCCGCCGCTTCTCCTCCAACGCCTGTGACGCCCGGCCGGCCAGGCGGTCACGCATCGCTCGGCTGTCCCAGGCGACCCGCGGCGACTTGGCGGTGCCGCCGAGCTTGAGATCGATCAGCAGATTGCCGCCCGGATCGAGCAAGGCTCCGGCGGCGATCGAGGAGCGCGCATCGAGCCCCTGGAGGATCTCGCGCGGCAACCCCACGCTCACGGCGTAATCCAGCGAACCGTCGAAGCCCACCGCGCCCGACATCTTCCAGTTCCCGTACGGACCGTGAAGCTCCACCGGATCGGTCACCACCCTGCCGCGTTCGACATGGAACGGCAGTCGCAGGTCCTTGAAGCGCAGGCGCGAGAGCTGCGGAACCCGTGTGATCGCGGCGATCGCTTCGAGCGCCGGCCCCGGACCGAGCTGGCCGTTCGAGAACAGCGCCAGCCCGGCCGCGCTGAGCGAGCGCTTGATTTCTTCCGGCGTGCTCCCCTCGAGCGAGAGATCCAGATTGGCTTTGAGCGCTCCGCGCAACAGATCTCTGGCCGGCGTCCAGGCGGACAACAGCGCGTCCCCCTGGATGCTGTCGGCGCGCGCCTTGACCGTGACGGCCGGTCGTCCGGCGTCGCGCACGTCGAAGCCGGCCGAGCCGGTGACGATCCCACCGTAGCCGTCGAGCCGAAACTCCGGAACCGTGACCCGCCCCGGCTCGAGCAGGACGCGGGCTGAGACCCGGCTCACGTCCAGCCGCTGATTCTTGAGCCGCGCGATCTCCACCCGACCTCCGCCGGTCGCGTTGGGCAGAAGCGGGGCTCCTGGAGTGGTCGGCAGCAACTCGGCGAGGTCGAGATAGGGGGAGACGAGTCGAAAATCCACGGTCGCGGGAGCGACCGAGCCGGGCCTGGCGAGCAGGGCGAGCGGGCGCGTCACCGTGCCATCGAAGCGGAACGACGAGCGCCCGGCGTGGGCCTGCAGGGCTTCCACAGCGGCGCGGGTGGTCGAGAAGGCGAGCCGCCCTTGGAGACGCTCGATCTTCCTCGGCAGCTCCTTGGACTCTACGGTGACGCCGGCGAGCCGCGCGCGCCCGTCGAGCGCGATGGCTCCCGGATCCTTGGCGCGGCCCCGCCCTCGCAGGTCGAGCGCGGCACGGCCCTCGAGACGGGTCCCCGGAGGGGCCACCAGCGGGCCGATCGCCGCCAGGTTCGCCTCGCCTTTGAGCGCGAAGGCAACCAGCGGGTCGGCGAAGCGCAGCACCGCAAGTCGGGCGCGTACCGGCGTTGCGGACCCGCCGCCCGGGCTCGTGACGCGCGCCGCGAGGTCGGGAATCAGCAGCGAATCCGGCGCCAGGTGGGCGGTGAAGCCGAGCGCTTCCACGCCGGCCGGGGCGCCCGCATAGCGGAACGCGCCGTCCGAGACCCGAAGCGTGCCCATGAGGTCGGGCAGGTGGCCCGGGCCCATCCGGGATCGAATGCCGAGGTCGAAGTCGATCTTACCCGAAGCCTGGATCCCGCTCAGCGCCCGGGTCTCGGCCGCGGCGAGGAAGCCCATGATCTGGGAAAGCTCGACACCGCTGCCCCGCGCTCTCAAGTCCAAACGGGCGCGTGGACCCGGGTCGTCCACTATGCCCACCATTGCGATCCGGGCGCCCCCCAGGTCGAGCGAGAGCCGCTCGAGCGCCAGGCGCTTGCGCGCGCCATCGAAGCGGCCGCGGTGCTCGAGCCTCCAGACCAGTCGGGCGAGCGACCGGTCGAGATCGGAGAGTCGCCTCGCGCCGAGGCGGCCCCGGGCAAGGCCCGTGAGCTCGGTCCGCCCGGAGGTGGCGATGCGGGCACCTCCGGACACGCTCGAAAAACCGAGACGGCTGTCGATCGCGAACGCGACGCGGCGGTCCGCCTTGAGATCGTCCACCAGCATCCGCCCGCGACGAATGACCAGATCGCGGATTTCCAGGTCCATCGGCTTCGCGCTCGGGCGCTCGGCCGCCTGCTTGCCGATGCCTTCCAGGTTGGTCGTGCCGTCCGGACGGAGCACCAGATGGAGCTCCGGCTGGTCGAGCACCAGCCGACGCACCGCGATCCGCCCCCAGAGCAGCGCCCATGCGTCGAGGTCGAGGTGCAGCGACGCGGCGCGGAACGCCGCACCCTCGGCGAACCCGCCGGGCTCGGCGAGCTCCGGCCGGACCACGGTGAGGCGCACCGGCGGCAGGAGCCCGATGCGCGCGTCGGCGTAGCGCACGTCGCGCGACAGCGCCGACTGAAGCTGGGCCCCGACCAGCGCGCGCAGCCGCGCCGGCGGGAACGCCAGGCTGAGCGCGGCCCACGCCGCGACGGCGAGGACCACGAGGCCGAGGCCCAACCAAGCGAGGCGCCTCGTCCAGGGCGACCCAGGAAGGGGACCGGACATCGGTCGGGCCATTGTGCGTGCGCGGCGGCTCTCCGCGCAAGATGTGGCAGGTGGCGGCGGAGCCACCTGCACCCGTTGCCGAATCACGGGAGGCCGTCTAGAGTGCCCCCTCGGGAGGTGTCGCCTGAGCCAACCGAGCGCGCTGGCTTGCGTACGCGAGCGACGGCTGCTCGCGGTGATCCGCGCTTCGTCCACCGCGGCCGCCGTGGCCGCGGCGAAGGCCGTGGCGCACGGCGGCATCCACCTGCTCGAGATCACGTTCACCGTGCCCGACGCTCCGCGGGCGATCCGCGAGCTGGCGGGCCAGCGCGAGGTCGTGGTGGGGGCCGGCACGGTGCTCACCGCAGCGCAAGCGAGCGCGGCGCTGGCGGCCGGGGCTCAGTTCATCGTCGCCCCCAACCTGGCCGCAGAGGTCGCAAACGTCGCGCTCACAGCCGGGGTCATGTACTGCCCGGGCGCCTACACCACGTCCGAGATCCTCGCCGCGCGCGCGGCCGGAGCGCACCTCGTCAAGGTCTACCCGGTCGGCGTGGCCGGCGGCGCCGCCTACATCCGCGTCATCCGCGACCCGCTCCCCGACGTGCCGATGCTTGCCGCCGGCGGGACGACGCTCGAGAACTTCGTGCCGTTCCTGATGGCGGGCTGCCTGGGTGTGGGCCTCGGGGGCTCGCTCGCCGAGGCAAAGCTGGCCGACGCCGGCAAGCTCGACGAGATCTACCAGCGGGCCAGGGCCTTCACTCAGCGCCTCGCCGCGGCCCGCTCGACGGGGCAGGTGCCGGAGGCGGCTCCGGAGGTCCAGGCTTGAGGACCGTCCTGCTCGCCGGCGCTCTGCTGGCGGCGGGCAGTCTCGTGCGGTCGCCGGGCACGGCGCGCGCGGGGACGGAAGAGTTCTCGACCTTCGACGTCGTCGCCCAGGAGGAAGACGACGAAAGCCTGCTCGACCACGTGCTGGCACGGCCGCCTGTGGAGTGGCGCGACGAATGGGAGCGATCACCGCAGGCGATCCGCACCGCGCAGGGGTGCCTCACCTCGGGGCAGTGGTTCATCGCCACCCAGCTCAAGCTCCGCGCCCCCCTGGGTGAACACGCGTCCTTCGGCCTCGACCTGCGTCAGGACGACAGCGACATCTCCTCGTACCAGTACGTGGACTTCTCGTTTCGCTTTCCGACTCGCTGGGGCGCACCGGGGGCCCTGTTTCGGCCGCTGTTCGACAAGAGCCTCCAGGATTTCGCGCTGACCTGGGAGACCGGTTCCGACACCGCGGCCTTCCAACTCCAGACCGCCTTCGCCTTCGAGGATGCGTTCAACAACCTGTGGGAGTTCCGCCAGACGCGCGTCGGCAACCATGCCGAGCCCTACGAGCGACATCCCTACGAGCCGGGCTTGAGGCTGGTCGCGCGCGGCGGGAGTCTCAGGGCCGAGATCGGCGGCCGCTATCTCACTCCGTCGCGCAAGCGGATCCGGGTGGATCCGGCGACGCGTCTAGACCAGCGCTTCACCTTGTGGGGCACGCTGGGGTGGGCGAGCTTCGAAGTGAGAGCTCTGGGGATTACGTGGGAGGCCCAGGGTGCCAACCAGCAGACCCGTCGCTCGGAGTGGCTGAGCGACGGGTCGCCGCGCACCCACGACTTCCAGCGCCAGTGGTCGGCCGAAGCAGCGGCGCGCCGCCACTGGACGGCGCGGCTCACGACCGAGGCCCGGTGGGACTACCAGGAGCGCTTCCTCGGGGCCGAGCCGACGGCGAGCCCGAGCGCCTTCTCCGCGGTGGATCGGGTGCTCCAACTCGAGGCCGACTACGCCCTGGGCCCCGTGTGGAGCGCCCGCGTCGGGGCGCTTCACGACCGCATCACGGTGGGGCAGGTCGGCAGGCCCCGATTCACCACCTACGGCACCCGGGTCGAGTCCCGCGCCTACGTCGGGCTCGAGGCCCGCTTCGGGAAGGTGAGCGTCTCGGCGGTCGAGGGTGTGGAGCTAGACCCCGAGCCCTACGAGGTCTGGGGCGTGCACGACAAGGCGTTCCTGCAACTGCAGACCACCTTCTGATCACGGCCACCCGCACGTGCTAGCATGGCGCTCCGCCACGGCACCCTGAAGCCTGTGTCGGATCCGCTCGCATGATCGGCCGAAGGCTCCTCCACTACGAAGTCCTCTCCGAACTCGGCGCCGGCGGCATGGGGCGCGTCTACTTGGCGCGCGACACCCGCGCCGACCGCCGCGTCGCGCTGAAGCTGCTGGCCTCCGATCGGGCGCGCGATCCCACGGCCCGCGAACGCCTGGTGCGCGAGGCGCGGGCCGCCGCCCGGCTTTCGCACCCCGGGGTCGTCACGCTGCTTGCCGTTGAGGAGGACCAGGGCGAGGTCTTCCTGATCGAGGAATACGTCGAAGGCGAGTCGCTGGCCCGGCGGCTCGAGCGCGGGCGGCTGTCGGCTCCCGAAGTGGTTCGCCTGGCGCGCGAGCTCGCCGCCGCGCTCGCCCACGCCCACCGCCTGGGGGT
>DASXTP010000128.1:0-4662 GCA_036505355.1 Candidatus Eiseniibacteriota bacterium
GGGAGAGGGGCAGGGGTGAGGGTCAGGGGTGAGGGTCAGGGGTGAGGATCAGGGGTACCGGTCAGGGATGAGGGTCCGAGCCGGCAAACAAATACAACGCCTCCACGCCCCCCGAGAGCGTCACCAGCAGCCGGCCGAGGATGCCGCCGCTGTCGGCGTGGGTCAGGTCGACCGCTTCCATGAGCCCTTCGGCGAAGGCGTCGGCGTCGACCGCTGCCTGGCCCGCACGCCCGGCGCGCTGGGCCGCGAGCACACCGGCCGCGTTGAGGTAAGCGACCGCCACCGCCAGCTCGTCGAGGACGGGCCGGCGTCCGGTGCCGAGCGTCTGCAGCGCCGCGCGCAGGTAGTTCCAGGCCAGGCCGTGGACCTCGGGGTCGTTCGCGTCGAAGCGGGCCCGGCGAGCGGCGGCGAGATCGAGCGCGGGAAGGCCCGGGCCGACGCCGTGAGCGTGGGCGAGCAGCCGAGCCAGCCGCCAGCGCAGGTCGAGGCGCAGGCCCGACGGGCGGGGGTCTTCGAGCTGCTCCCGCGCCGCGACCACGGCAAACAGGAACCCCCGCGAGAGCAGCCGCCCGAGCGCGGAGGCGGGCCGCGCGGCGAGCGGCTGCTCGCTCTTCGCGGCGTAGCGGCCGGTGAGCTCGAGGTACTCGGCGAAGCGCGGCGGCGGCAGGCGGACCACGCGGTGGCGCGAGATATCCTCGACGTAGCGGGCCATGCGCAGCAGGTTCGCCCGCAGGTCCGGCCGCCCGCGCGGCCCCGGCCGGTCGAGCATCTCCCTCAGCACCTGCCGCAGCGTGGCGAGGGCGTCGGCGGCGAGCCGGCGGCCCTTGACCAGCTCGACCTCGAGCTCGCGCTCGGGAAACGCGTGACTCCACGCCTTCCGCAGCGTCGCGATCTCGCGCGGCTGCGCGTCGAGCCGCGCGCCCGTGTTGCGCACGACGGTCGGGCAGCAGAAGCTCGCCGTCAGCACCGAGGCGCCTTCCGCGGGATGGAAGCGGAACGGAAATAGCCGGCACGTCAGCGGCTTGCGCTCGGCGCCCAGCTCCTCGTGGATCCGGCACCGGTTCTCGGGCGAGAGGAACCCGCAGGCGCCGTCCGCGCGCTTGCGGATGCGCGCGTAGCCCCCCGGCAAGGGGTCGAAGGGATCCGTCTCCGCCCCCTCGGGCGAATCCTCGCGCTCGCGGTAGTACCGCTCGGCCTTGGCCTGCCGGTACGTCTTCACCTCGCCGGGGGTGAGCGCGATGTCCCAGCCGCGGCGGCAGCAGCGCCCGCACTGCTGGCAGGTGAAGCGCTGGTCGGGATCGAGGTGTAGCGGAGGCACGACGCGCCAGTGTAGCGCGGGCCTTCGCCGTTTGACCCTCCCGCGCGCTCTCCGCTAGACTGATCTTTCCCCGCCGTGCTGGGAGGTCGTCCAACGGTAGGACACATGGCTCTGGACCATGGAATCGGGGTTCGAGTCCCTGCCTCCCAGCCAAAAGAGACTTAAAGACCAGAGTCAGGGCCGCAGCGAATCGTATCCCTGCCCCTCGTCGAGGCACACGTCGCGGCGGTCGTGCGGCACGCCCACCGCTACCCGCCCCGTGCACGTGGCGCCGCTCGCGGCGGCGGCGGTGACGGCCACGGTGTAGACCCTCCCGGTGCCGTTTCCGCTGCGCTCGGCCCGCAGCAGCACCGAGGCTCCCTGGAGCACGGCGTCGGGGCTCGTGTCCCCGTCGCCCAGGCCGTTCATCGGCTCGTGCTGCTTTACCGCCGTAATGGGTGGCGGAGACCTGGTCCGGTTCGCTGGCCGCCGAGCGCGGTGAAGCGCGGGGCGGAGGGGGTGTGGGCGCCACATCTCTCGCTGTCGCCGCCCGCAGGCCCGAGACCGTGATAAGGATGTGGTCAGAGGCAAGAAGGAGACAACGAATGCCGATCACAAGGAGAGCAGCGGCGGAGTTCCTGGGCACGGCCTGGCTCGTGCTGGGCGGATGCGGCAGCGCGGTCCTCGCCGCCGCCTTTCCCAACGTAGGCATCGGCCTGCACGGCGTGGCGCTGGCCTTTGGCCTCACGGTACTCACCATGGCGTACGCCATCGGCCACGTGTCCGGATGCCATCTCAACCCGGCGGTGTCCGTGGGGCTGCTGGTCGGCAAACGCTTTCCCGCGCGCGACCTGGCCCCGTACGTGATCTCCCAGGTGGCGGGCGCCATCGTGGGCGCCGGGGTCCTCTATCTCATCGCGAGTGGCGCTCCCAGCTTCAGCACCGCGGCCGGCTTTGCCTCGAACGGCTTCGGCGAGCACTCGCCAGGCGGCTATTCGCTCACCGCCGGGTTCGTGTGCGAGGTGGTGATGACGTTCTTCTTCCTGTTCGTCATCCTCGGCGCCACGGACCGACGGGCCCCGGCCGGTTTCGCGCCGATCGCGATCGGGCTCGGCCTGACCCTGATCCACCTCATCTCGATCCCCGTCACCAACACCTCGGTCAACCCTGCGCGGAGCACGGGCCCCGCCCTCTTCGTGGGAGGTTGGGCCGTCAGGCAGCTCTGGCTGTTCTGGCTGGCGCCGATCCTGGGGGCGGCGGCGGCTGGGATCGTCTATCCGCTCGTGGCGAAGGAGTAGCGAGGCTCCGCTTTGGATCGAGGCGCCGCTGCGGCTCACGGTGGCGGAGGTCGCCAAGAGCGGCCTCTCCCGCGGCGGTGCCAGCTCGCGAGGCCTCGTGGCTATGTCCGTGGTCGCCGCTTTCGCCCGTCACCCGTCGTCGACTGCACAGACGACCAAGACGCGTCGGGCTATGGCCGCGAGCGAGTGACTTTCACAATCTCGCAGTCCTCTCTACTCTCTTGCCAACCCCAGAAATTCCGGAAGTGGGGGTACCTCACGAAGCGGCCGGCCATCTGGTCTGCGTCACCAATCAGCGTCGTGTTCCAATCGCTCAGCCTTGTCTCGCCGGGTTGCTCCGACATAACGGACGAAATGGTTCCGCTCAGCACCAACGCCCCGGAATCGTCAATCGCGCCCTCGACAGGACCGGCCTCGAACGGGTCATGGGTATTGGTGTAGAACTCGAGGGTTCCTGAAAGTCTGTCGCCGCTCTGCGTCACCACCGCTTTGAGCGGGAAGACAGCGCCGGCCAGACCTTTGCAGTAACTCGGCCCGGGCCCGCTCATCCAAGTGCAGTTCGCAATGCGATACCCGCCGCTCCACGTGCCCTCGTAGTCAGGCACTACGCGTATCGCCCGATCCTGCGCCAGCGTCTCGAATTTCGCGCGGATCGTCGTTTTGCCCAGGCTGGCGCCACGTACGCGCCCGTCCCTGCCGATGGCCACCACTTCTGGAGCGTCGCTGGACCAGGACGCAACCACCGTTCGCTGCGTTCCGTCGCCCGACAGGACCACCGCCGTCAGCGTCTCCGTGGAACCAATCTTCAGGCCGTCAATAGCGGGCGTGATCATCAGCAAATCAGGTCTCGGGGGGACCGAGGTCGTGGTCGAGGAAGGACCCGTCGGGTTCCCACACGACCACGCCACCAGCCCGAGAGTCACAAGGGAGGAGACTTTCATCTGCGGAGCGCTCCGAAGCCTGGGCTGAGACACTCTCGGTGGAGGAGCAAGAGGAGCAAAAGGCTCTGCGTCGGGAGAGGTCTCTCCTGCTCCTGGCGACGTCGTCAGTGCCATGCCTCTGGATCCCAGCAACGAACATGCCGGCCAGGCAAGTCATTCAGTGTATGCAAGCAGCCAATCCGATGCTCCTGACGTGCGCCGGTCATACGACGGTGTTCGAGGAACGAACATCGTTCGCCTCGAGAGCCGCGATGAGGGCCGCTTCGATTACTTGCTCGTGGAGTCGACGGGGATCTCGGAGCCGCTGCCCGTCGCGCGGCCTCGCCTGGGCCGGCGGACGGCCCTCACCTTCCCGCTCTTTCCTCCTCCGCAGAAGAACTGATCGCCGCCATCGGACTCGAGCCCCGAAACTTCCACTCCGGGCAGCATGTCGAGCTTCTCCAGGACCTCTCCCGTTCGAGGATCGACTCGCCTCAAATCGACCTCGTCACCTTCCCAGGTGGCGTGCCAGAGCTCGCCGTCGATCCAGGTGACCCCGGTGACGAAGCGGTTGGACTCGATCGTGCGAAGAATCGCCCCTGTCTGGGGATCGACTTGATGGATCTTCCGGCCCCGATACTGCCCCACCCAGAGCGTCCCTTCGGCCCACGCGAGCCCCGAGTCACCGCCGCCGCCGGGCGCGGGGATCGTGGCGAGCACACGGCCGGTCTTCGGATCGATCTTCTGGATGCGATCCTCGGCGAGCTGAAACAGGTGCTGGCCGTCGAAGGCCGTCCCTGCATGCGCGGCGACATCGATCGAGCGCCGCGTCTTCCCGCTCGCAGGATCGAAGGCGGTCAGCTTGTCTCCCGCCGCAAACCAGACGTGCTGACCGTCATACGTGACTCCATGCACGCTGTCGGCACCCGGAAAGGGCCCGTATTCACGGACGATTTCGGCGGTTGATCGCCTCATGCTGCCATCCTAGTCAGTCGGCACAGGAGCGGGGAGTAACAAGGTCGTCGTGAATCCCGGCACGGGCGGGGTCATCCAACGACGCGCTCGCCCGCGACCGAACGACTGCACCTTGCCTGCTGCCGCAAGCGAGTCGAGCGCCCGCTGCACGGTGCGCTGGCTCGTTCCAAGC